>JBOGTO010000541.1:0-57629 GCA_050695155.1 Ktedonobacteraceae bacterium | reverse complement strand
GTACTACGGATGGGGTCGCTCTTTCGGGAATTAAACAATGGACACGCTGAATGGGGAGTGCTACACTGGCAGAGAACACTATCGAATGAAAAGCAGAAAGCATCATGCACGATTACACGTATTATATGCAGGCGTTGCAGGCTACGCTCGATCATAAAATACCTATTACGCGCGAAATCGGGATCAGGGTCGCGCATTACGATGGCGAGCAGCTTGCGCTGGCCGCGCCCATCGCGCGCAACATCAATCACAAAGCAACGGCCTTCGCCGGCAGCCTCAATGCGGTGATGACGCTGGCGGGATGGGGCATGATCTGGATACTGCTGAAAGAACTGGATATGAAAGGAACGATTGTTATTCAGGATAGCGCGAGCCACTACAAAAGGCCGGTCACGCGCGATTTTACGGCCATCTGTTGCAAGCCCGGCGTTGAACATGTACAGCAGTTCGCGCGCACCTTGCGTGAAAGAGGACGCGCAAGACTGGAGCTACAGGCTACAATTCACGAAAACGATGTGCTGGTAATGTCGTTTGAGGGGCGCTATGTTGTCCTGAGCAACATGCGAGACGCTAAGAGCGTTTAATTCATGCTCCTGTTGCGTCGCGCGTTCCGGCTTCTTCGTGAAGCAGCGCTACGCCGTGTCCCCGTACCATTACCATTGCTGCTGTATGTGGGTGAGGGCGTATCATCTTCCTCCTCTTGCACATGCGTGGCTGTAGTAGTAATGACTTGTTCCTGTTCTTCCTCCACTGGAGCAGTTCGCATGCGGTTTTTGCTCAGCAAACCACCTATTGTGCCGCCAATCAATACCAGCAGAAAAGAAAACAGCAGAGGAGTCACCAGGTACGAAAGTTCAGCCTGCATAATATAACCAGGGGTAATGTGAACAACAGGATGCTGCTTATTTGCCAGTACCTGAGCCTGCTGAACATAATAATCGAGGTTCACATAGGTCAGTATGATTGCATAAATGCCCGAAAGCAATGCGCTAACCAGACCTGCCAGCGCGCCTGCCCCAACGCCTGAGATGAGTTGCCCTGTCAATCTGGATGCCCGCCGACCCGCTAGAAAACCAAAAACGAGATAGATAGCCATATCAACGAACAGGCTAACTGTACCCAGAGTCTGCTGCATAAAAGGCGCAATAAAGCTATATAATATCAGGACAAAGGCAAGGATTACGCCAAAGATAATGCCAATCGTCAGTGGTCTATTACCAAATTGAATATTCCGAAAATTCATCATGCTTCTCCTCAATTATTGCCATCCACGCTCGATACACACTATGGCTTGCCTGTGCATCATACTCCTATTTTGGGCTGGAAACAACCCTTCATTCTACCTACCACTCCTCAGGGCTGTTGCAAAATCCTCGTCGTGATCGCCGGACGCCCGCAAGGGGCGTCCCTACATTTCCAACGCCCCTCTTACCCCCCCACATCCGGCCTATTTGGAGAAGCGGGGATGGGCTACCACATGTGTAGGGATGCCCCTTGTGGGCGTCCGGGGTGGGGTGGTCACCTTACTTTGATACTTTCGGTTCTATTGCTTCTCCTGCGGCGGTTGCATGTAATCCTGGGGCGTCGGTGGGTAGTTCTGCGGCGGAATAAACTCCTGCGGCGGATAGGATGGAGGAGGCGCGTATCTCTGCTCCGGCGGATAGGACGGAGGAGGTGTGTATCTCTGTTCCGGTGGATATTGTCCTGGGTATGGATACGGATATGGAGGAGCCGGTGGCACTGGAGCCTTTCCCTTGCCGATTGCGCCGCCAGTCGCGCCGATGCCCAGGGCCAGTAAGCTGCTCCCTATGATGACAATGACCAGGAACAGTACCACTAATTCAATCACTACACTGTTAGTATAATTGATGGCGACCCCCTGATTGAAAGTATTTGCTTGCTGCTGCAACTGTTGGCGCAATGTATCAATATTCGATAGTGTGAAGAAAAACAAAGCGAGAGACGCGATGACGGAACTGAACAGGCCCGCCAGCAAGCCTGCCACCAGCCCCGTGCTAACCTTGCCCGTGCGGGCGGAAGCGCGATAACCTGCCAGGCCGACCAGAACCAGGTAGACAATGAAGCCAACAATGAAGCCCAGCCCCGCCAGCGTTAGAGAGAATACTATTTCAATGATGCCGAGCGCGATACCAAAGAGCAGTCCATATCGTAACGCTGGATTACCCAAACGAGTCTGCATATTTCGCCCTCCAAAGATTGTTCATTCAATTGATACATCATACAGCAATTATTGGGAACGCACAATCTCAGCATAAGCTAGACGCCCCTCCCGGACGCCCACCAGGGGCGTCCCTACATATCAAAGACACCCCTGTCCCCGCCCCCTGGCCGTCTCGGAAAGGTGAGGGGCCAGCCCACATGTAGGGACGCCCCTGGTGGGCGTCCGGGGCGGGGTTGGGATATTCGGCGTAAGGAGATCTGCATCATTCTTGCAATTCGCTAATAACACGTTCCAGGTAGGCGTTGCGGGCAGCAAGTTGTTCTCGTTCTTGCATCAATTGTTGTAGCTCGATGCGCAACGCCTGTTTATCCTGCGTGGCGCGTTCGAGTGAGTTGCCCAGGTCGCCGGCGGTTTGCGTCGCTTCTTCCAGTTCTTTGCCGCGTTTGCCGTGTTCATGGTGCAGGCCCTCCAAATCTCCTTCAAGGTCACTGTTGGCATTGCGCAGGGCCAGGATTTCCGCGCTAAAGAGCGCGATATGCTTCTTATGTTCGTCGCGTTCGCGGTCAAGTTCCTTTTCGAGTGAGTCGATATAGGGGCTATAACGCCAGCCCAGCAAAACGTCGTAGAGTTCGCGTTCGGGGCTGCTCGCTTTGCTGCGCGCGCGTAGTTGTTGCAGTTCGGCGGCGTGCCAGTGACCGCCTGCTAATAAGCCGCCGAGGGCGCGCAGGGCGATATTGAGTTGATCGACTTGCAACACATCGGTGTAGCCCTGCGATTGACCGGCCCACATGCCGAACTCTACCAGCATTTTCGCGTATTCGCGGATGTCCATACGCGGGGCGAGCATACCGAGAATGCCCGCTGTTTCGGCGCGTAAGAGCGGCGGCGCGTCCGAGTCGTGCAACATCTCAAGCAGCGTGTCTTCGGCGAACTCGCCGAGCAGCAAGAAGGCGTACAGGAAAACCCTGCTGTGATTAGGGAAATCGTACAACACTTGCGCTATAGAATCCGTCACGGTGCGCCCGCCCAATAAGAGCAACAGCGCCAGAATGCGCAGGCTGGCAGGTTGATCGCTATGTGTTTGCGCATGTTCGAGCAGGACAGGAATAGTCTCGCGCTCGCGCTCAGACTGCGCATCCTCCTCATCATGGATGCGCTCCAGCAAGAGCGTCAGGGCCATCGAAATATCATCGGAACTATCGCTTGAGAGCAATTGAACCAGTTCATCCTTGATGACAACGGTGGGCATACGGCGGAATATGGCGTGTCCGGCCTCGCGGCGCGCGGGGTTATTGACATCGCTGTGCGCGGCCCAGATAAAGGAGAAGGCCGGCGTCCCCATTTCACACAGGATGTTCTGCGCGGAATGCGCGATGGCGGGGTCATCATCAGTCACCAGAGTACCGACGCCTGGGACAGCCAGCGCCCCTATCTCTACCAGGGTAATCTCCGCGCCATGTCGCCGCGTGGGAATGCGCACTGAGTCCAGCAGCGCGTCCAGTACAAACTCACTACGGGCATTGTCCTGCCTGACCATGTTTATCAGCGTTTCAGAGACATCGCCAATGAGGTGCGCGTCCTCCAATCCATCGAGCAGCACCGGTACGCTAATATCAGCCAGTTCATGCGCTAGCAAACTTACCAGCGTCTCACGGGCGCGTTGCGGCGGCGCTGGCGTATGCGCGAAAAGCTGTACCACGCCTGCCAGCGCCTGCGGCGATTGACGCGCCAGTTCTACTACGAGCGCGCGCGAACGCTCGTGCGCCATGCTGTTCAAAGAATCCAGGCCCGTAATCAGCGCGGGCAAGATGGTCGGCCCAAATTCTAACAAAAGCGCCTGCGCATCCGCTCCGCGCGCGCTGTCATCTAACAGGCCGACAAGCGAGGGAATAGCCTCCGCCGGGTTTTGCAGCAAGTATTCTGCTGCTACAGCCCGCCAATCGTTGTCGGGATGATCGATGATCTCCAGCAGAGCGGGAACAATCACCTGCCCTGGCATTCGCCCGACGGCTTCGCGCGCATGGTCCTGAATGCGTGGGTTGGCATCAACCAGGTGGCTGACCAGCAATTGTGCCGCCTCCGGTCCCTTTGCCGCAAAAATGTTAGTGACATGCCGCGCCTGCGCATCACTGCCCCACGCATAGACTGCGAGCAAACGCTCGCCGGGGAATGGATTCATACCCAGCAAGGCGCGTTCGATGCGCGAAGTGATGGCGCTTTCATAATCAGCGTCCAGCGCGTTGAGAAGCGCATCGAATGCTACGTCTCCCAGGTTGCTTAGCGCGTTCACCGCTCCTTCATAGAACAGGGGATTGGCGCTTGCAAGCATATCAATCAATGGAGCAACCACTTGCTCATGCTGGAATTGTCCGAGCGCGTCAATCAAAGCCAGCACTAGTTGTTGATCGACCTGTTCTGACGCTTGCCCGGACGCTTCTGTTTCCAACAGCGCAATTAGGGTTGGCACAGCCTCCATATCATGTACGCGCGCCAGCACATGCACCAGCAAATGAGTGCGTTCCGGCACCACCGGAATCAGCGCCTCGATGATCGGCTCTACGGCAGGTTCGCCGATGTCGCCCAGTATCTGTTCCGCGCCGGTGGCTACCAGGTCGTCTTCGCCCTGCAAAACCTGGTAAATCAGGCCGGGGATGCTTTCGGGCGCGAAAAGCTGTAGAGCCTTGCCAACCTGTTGCAACACTACTGGCGAGGGGTCGGCCAGCAGACGCAACAGGGCCGACAGCGCGCGCGGGTCGCGCCCACTGCCGAGTAGAGAGACGATGCGCACGGTTACGCCGTGCGGTGGTGACTCACGCAGTTCTTTTAAGAGAGCAGGGGTGGCAGCTGTGCCGATCTCGCGTAAGGCGCGCGACGCGCTGTTTGCTACCTGCTCATCGTTTGACGCAAGGTTCTGAATGAACACTTCGACGGCCAGTTCGCCGCTCGCGCTCTCCGCGGCAGCGCGTCCCTGCCACACCAGCATCTCACTTGCTTTTTGCTGAATTTCGGGCGCATAGCCGCCCTGCAAAATATGCGACAGGATACCCATCACCTGTTGATGTTGTTCATTCGTCAACTGGCGGTCGGGATCAGGCTCCTGCAAGAAATGTTCAATGATGCGCAGCGCGACCGCGTGGATATGCGTAGTGGCGGATGTTGAAGTGAGATTTTCCAGTTCCTCCACCAGCGATGGCAGCGTAAGCTCCGGGCCAAGCCGGATCATGGCATTGGTAGCCCTTGCCACAATGGTAGGGTCCTGGTCATACAGGCAGGCATTCAAGGCGTCAACCGCGTCCGGTTCCCCTGTACCGCCGAGGATGTTAATGGCGGCGGAACGCAGGCGCGGACTTCTGTCCACTTCAGTTTTGCTCAGCGCGGCGGCTTGTGGCACAGCCACCGCTCCCAGGTGTCCAATGACGCGCGCGAGGCGTTTGACCTGCGCATCATAGGCGCTATCGTCCACAATTTCGCGCAATCGGTTGAAAAGCAGGGCAGGCACCACTTCCATGTCGAGCAGGATGATTAATTCGTCGATGTCGGGCAACATCAGCAGCAAGAACAGCGTTTGATAAATCTCCTGCGCATCCTCCTCGGCATGGCGCGTGATCGCGCGCGCCAGGGCTACGCGCTGCGACCCATCTTCTAAGACATCGCGCAGCGTCTCCTCAAAGCCTGGAGGCATTGCCACTACCAGGTCGTGAGCAACATAGGGAGGCGCGCTGGCTACCCCCAGACAAAGCAGGCTGAGGGCCAGCGTATCCAACGTAGCTCCGGGGTGCTTGCGTCCATATTCAACGAAGCGTTGTGCCTGCGCCGGTGGGTCATCCAGCAGACCCGCCCACAACGCCAGTGGCAGGCTCCAGCGCGCGTAGGCGTCGGTCGTGTCCCCGCGCTTCATGGCTTGCGCCAGCAATCCGACAAACGATGTAGGCTGCAAAGGCGTATCGTAAGTGGCTTGTAGCGCCACAAAATATTCCGCCACCGCATAAGCGGCCAGCATCTCATGACGGAAGCTCAGAATGCCGTGTGGGCTGATTTCGAGCAGCGCGGCATCCAGCGCGAAGGCCAGCAGATCACTCATAGCGATGCGACTGTAGTTGTCGTGCAGATTGTCGGAGAGAAACATATCGTCGATGTGTTCACCGAGCCAGCTCTGTAACGCGCCCGTGTGATCTTCGAGTGTTGGTTGTCCCATACGCAGCAGTTGTTCATGCTCGTGCAATTGGATAGCCAGCGGCGTATTTGACCAGCGCGCGGCGGTGGCGATTTCGCCCAGGAAGAGCAGCACGTCTTTCTCTGACGGAGCGTGTTTCTGCCACGCGGGGCGTTTCTGTACCTGCGAGATGAAGTGCGCGGTATAGGCGCGCATGAGGCGACCGCGCGTGTCGAGGCGTTTGCCGCGCTCGATGCCGATGCTATCGATGACGCTTAGCAAAGCCAGCATCAGTAAAGGAGTAGAACAGGTGGCGCGCAGGCGCGTATTGGCGATCATATCCATAATCTGACCGGCAGTATGACGCCACTTCTTGCCGGAATTTTCGCTTTCGATGTAGCGCTCCACAAAACTACGCGCCTGCTCTTCGCTTAAGGGTTCCACAACCGCGCGTGTTACGAGATTGGCTTCAACGGCCTGCGCCAGTTGGGGCTGGCGCATGTAATCCTCCGGGCGGCACGCGACGATTACGCGGCTGCGCGACTGGCTCATCAATTCTCCCAGTTCAGCGATCACGCCTGGCAGATAGCTCTCTTCAATGTCGTGCAGCCCGTCATAAAGCAGCAAGAGACGCCCCTGATCTGCCAGCCTGCGCAAATAGGGGCGCGCAGGCTGGATGCCGGGCAAATCACTGCTCGCCAGGAAATCCAGCAGGCGACCTATACCGGGCTGGAGCGCGGCTTCTTGCGCATACCATGCGGCATGAGTTCTCAGGAACAGGTTATAATTGCGCAAGGGTATGTAGATGGGGATTTTCTGATGGCCGAAGATAACCGGGCGGCGGCGCAAAAGAGCCATGAACTGGAAGAAATACAGGGCTGTCGTCTTACCCGCGCCCGTTGCTCCCAACAGTACCAGGTGTTCCTGTGGGTCTACCAGAAACTGGTTGCTCGGACGCACAAGATCGAGCAGCGACAACTCCTGCGCGCGCTCCGGTATGGTGGGATCGGGTGAATGCTGGTAGCAGGTGATGGTAGCGGTATAGAGCGTCAACCAGTCGGACAGCGGCGTATAGACTGCGCGGTAACGCGCGGTTGCTTTCGCTACATCCCTGGCATAGCGGGAAAGCGCCAGGGGTCTATTCATCGCCAACGCCAGCAATGCGAATACAATAAGCTGTACAATAAGTAAAATCCACAATAATGTAGGCAAGCTATGGGCAGTAATAAGCCAGACCAGAGCCTCGACGCCGGTCAGCACAAGAGCGATACCCGCGCCAATCAGCATAGCGCGTAAAGCGCGAGTTGACGCGACATGCTGGTAAGGTGGCTGGTAATCTACCTCTTGCTTCGTCTGTTGTGGTTGTAATGGACGCGCATCCTTTGCCATACTTCAAACACCATTTCTTCAGGAATTGCAGTTCAGGATAGCCACAGTATATCGCACCTGCTGTATACTAACAAGCGGGTATACGTGTATAATAGTGAAGGTAAGTTGACCAGGGCGGGGGCTTGCCCCCCTTTCACTCGTGGGTTTTTTCGGAAAGGCAGCAGCAAAGTGGAGGTGTCATTCTGAGCGCAGCGAAGAATCTCTCGCCGGGCAGGACGCAGATTCTTCCAGACCTCCCCAGGCGGTCGCCTGCGAGGAGTGACAGGCGAGATCGGCGCATTTCACCAGTAGGTTTTTTGCGTTTTGTAGGGGAGGGGACGCTTGCGTCGCCCTCGTTCCTCGAATGCCAACAAACCGCGTCATCAACGGGTGACGGCGGGCGATGCAAGCATCCCCTCCCCGCTCCACCCCACCCCCGCCCCTACAGTAGGAATGCCCTTTCCACAAAAACCTACTGGTGAAAGGCGGGGCTTGTCCCTCCTGGTCAACGCAGGCAAAAAAGCCAATTGTCCTGCTTTTGTGAACTAAATCGCTTTTTTTTGGGATTTTCTGCGTTACAATAGTAGGGGCTTCGTATCTCGTACCGCACACACTATATTATGCTTATGTATCTGACAATCTTATTGATCCCATCGCGCTATGAATTGAGGCTGGAATGAATCTAAATATCCCTAAGCGTCCTAAAAGACAGGCCAACAATGCCATTGAAGAGGAGAATACGCTGCCGCTTGCCACCGCGCGCGCGCCCTCGTCTACAGGCATTATAGACAATCATGAAACAGGGGAAAATGAAGCGAGCGACGCCATTGAAGATCAAGAAACCGCTCGAGTAACCGCCGTTGAACAGGCAGAAAGTGAGAATCAGGATACAGCCGGGGGAGATGCCGTAGAACAACAGCAGGGCGAACTTCCTACGCGGCCTCTCGTAGAGGCTTCGCAGCCGAGGATTACGATTTCGCGCAGAAAAGCTTTGATAGGTATTTTATTTTTGGTAATTGTGGTCTTCAACGCCGCCATCGCTGGTAATGCGCAATTCATCGGTTCGCAGGGCTGGGCTTTTGTGCTGGGCGGATCGAGTAATTCAAACAACAGCAACCCGCTTGACAAGGTTAAGCAACAACTGCATCAAAGCCCCACGCCGGGCGTATCCGCCACTGCCACGCCGCTCACGCCAGCGCAATACATCGACGATATTATCCAGAACATGACGCTCGATCAGAAGTTGGGACAGATGATGATTGTGCAGTTTCTCGGACCGAGTTATTCGCCCGATATTAGCGCCATGATTAATCAGTACAACGTGGGAGCGGCGCTGCTTTTCACCGTCAACAACAATATCATTAGCAAACCGCAACTTACAGGCTTGATTTCACAGATGCAGCATGATAGCACGCATAACGGCATTCCGCTGGCGGTAGCGATCGACCAGGAGGGCGGTTATGTTGATCGGCTGGTTGCTCTGGACGGGGCGCGCCCCTCTGCTACTTCGATTGGAGCGACCAACGATCCGAGCAAAGCGCAGGCCGAAGGCGTGCTTGATGCCAGCGACCTGGCATCTTATGGCTTTAACCTCAATCTCGCGCCCGTCGTCGATGTGAACACCGTCTACAACCCACAGTTATACGGGCGCACCTTTGGCAACAACCCCGATATTGTGACACGTATGGCGGAAGCCTATCTGCAAGGGCTACAAAAGAGCGGCAAGGTCTTTGGCACGCTTAAACACTTCCCAGGATTGGGCGATGTTGCCACCGACCCGCATATCGGCGTGGCCGATGTCTACCGTTCAAAAAGCCAGTTGGAAGCCATCGACTGGGCTCCCTATCGCGCCATGATCCAGCAGGGTAACGTCCACTCCATCATGGTGACGCACGATGTCTTACACGCCATTGACGCTTCCGCGCCCGCTACTCTTTCTTATAAAGTAGTGACAGGCATTCTGCGCGATGAACTGGGTTTCCAGGGCGTGATTATGACCGACAGCCTGACAATGGAAGGCATCACAGCCTTATACTCGGAGTCTCAGGCCGCAGCCCTGGCGGTTGAGGCGGGCGATGATCTGCTGATGGGTGCCGCAACGCCACAGATACTTGCCTCCATGATTCAGGGCATCAAGCAGGCTTACAATTCAGGCGCGATCTCGATGCAGCGCATCGACGATTCGGTACGGCGCATCCTGACCATGAAGTATGAACTGGGACTATTAACGCTTCCAACCAATTAGTAGTTTTATGATGGACGCCCTGATGACTATTCCCAATCAAAGTCGGGCCTGTCATTCCTTGCAGGCGGTCGCCTGCAAGGAATGACAGATCAAGACCGATTCTGGTCGGTAATATTCATAAGGACAATCACGTCCCACACGAAGGATAAAGAGATGATTCAATCTGGTGTTGCGAGCGCGCAACTGGACAAGCGCATTTTCTATACAGTTATTGGTTTGACAGTTTTGGAGACGATTCTGGTCACGCTGGCGCTGGTTCCTCCCCAACTGTGGACGCGCCTGCTGCCTGCTTCTCCTACCGCCGCGCAGGATGGACCATTTCCGGCAGCGCTCGCGCCCGTCATTTCGGCCCTGCTTTATATAGTACCTACGCTGATCGGTTTCTTGAGTCGCAGTTGGCAAAAGGCGCTGCTCTTCGCCACTCTACCCGCCTGGATCGGGCTGGGACTCTTCGTGATTGCCGCCGCCACCAGAGTAGGCGCGTTTTACCTGGTTTCGCCCTCGCAGGTCACGTCCAATGTCAGTGTGCTGGAACTTTTTGCAGCCCTGGGCGGCATCGGCTGGCTGGCGCGCCATCTCTTTAACCTCAAATTTTAATTCGCTTTCGGGCAATTTCACGACGGCACTATAATGAAAACAGGAACCGGGAAATCAAGACCGCGTCCAACGCGGCTTGTGCGTTTTAACGTCGAGCAACCTGACGCTTCGCATTGGCAAAGGGATGAGGGTGGTATAGTGATGGAAGATCGATTTGTAACACATATCGCCGCCGAAACGGGCGATACCAGTCAGGGCGACATGCTGCCTTTATCAACCGGCACAACTCAACCAACCATTCCACTGGGCGAAGCAGGCGCGCGGCAACTGCTGCGGCGCACACCCATCAGCTACCTGCTCAATCAGCTTTATGGCTTATGGGTCTTTGCTTCGCTCTTCATTCTATCGTTGATTATGACGCGCAAGGTCTCAGTGGAGCAGTACGGCGTGTATGCCATAGCCGCGACCGCCTATAATACCATCGCCTACATTGTTGCATTTGGATTCGAGGATGCCACCAATACCTATGTGCCGCGCGTGCTGGCGGAACATGGGCAGGCCAGCGCGGCGCACTTGATCCGGCGCATGTTCGCGCTGCGCATCGTTATTTTAGCCGTCAGCCTGGGTATCATGCTCTTCGCTTTGCCCCTGGTAGCGGTAATCTTCGCCGCTATTCCGCTGCCCACTTTCGAGGGCATCGCGCAACAACTGCGCTCGCCCGCTCTGCTCAGCCACATCGCCCCTATCGCTTTCTGGGTGCTGGGCAACGGCATCACCAGCCTGCTGATCGCCGTGTATGCCTCGATTATGCGTATGCGCATCGTCTTCATTGTGGGCAGCCTGGCGCAACTCTTTTTACTGGCGCTCAGCTTTGTCACCCTGCGACTGGGGTGGGGTATCGATAGCGTGTTATGGTTGCAGGCTATAGCCACGTTGCTCAGCGCATCCGCCTTCGCCATCTGGCAATGGCCGCTTATCTTCACGCGCGGCGCGGTCTACAAGCAGCCGCTGCGCCCGGTTTTACGGCTCGGCATCTCGGCCTGGGTACCCAATCTGATAATGGGCGCGTTGCTCAAACAGGTATCGATCAATCTACTGATCTTTTTCTCGACCTCTGTGGCACAGATCGCCTTCTTCACGCTCTCCTTCCAACTGGCGGACGCCGCCAACCAGTTGCTTGTATCAGGCTTCGGCGGTGTGGGCATCTCGGCGCTGGCCGCTGCTTTCGTGGGTAAAAACCACCAGCGCCTGGCGCGCACCTGGCAAACGCTGATAAAATTTGAGACGCTATTAGCCGCGCCTGTATTGATCTTTTGCCTCTTCAACTCTCGAGCTATCGCGCTCGCGCTCTACCCCTCGGAATACAGCGTTGTCGGAGAACTGCTGGGCATTTTTCTCTTCTTCAATATCCTGGTACGCATACTTGGCACGACCATCCACCAGTCTACCCTCTATGTGCTGCAAAGGCCGCAACTGGTGGTGCTGGCATGGCTGATCGGGCTGGCTTCCCTCATTTTATGCGGTATCCTGCTCATTCCCCACTATGGCCCGGCGGGCGCGCTCATCGCCGATGGCATCTCGAAAATCATCACGGGTGGCCTTATGCTGGCTTTCGTCTGGCGCGACCTGCCCGAAAAATACCCTCTGGGCTTCACGCTGCGTATGTTACTGGCGCTGACCATTGCCGCCCTGCCAGCAATAGTCTGGCACCCGTTGGGGCGCGTCATGCTGGTCGCATCTGGCCTCGTCTTTCTTGGGCTGGCAATCGCCCTGCTGACGCTCATCAAACCATTGAACGCAGACGATATGCAGAGGATCGGGGAATTTAAACCGGGCGTGGTCCGGTATTTGAAGTGGTTTGCGAGAGGGGAGAAGTCCATCTCTAAAAAGAGAGTATAGGCAAAATAAAGCAAAAAGAGAGAAAAAATAAAGAGCGATATAGTATACTTCATAGAATGGGCTTATCCTCAATGCAGGACACGCTTCTCTGAAGGGGGAGCATTTCGATGTTCGATACGCAGCATTCTAAGCGAGAGGCTGACCAGACGCGGGCAATGCCCACACAGAAGCCGGGCGATGCTAAGCGCAGTATCCAACTGACAGGGGATCTCACACGCATTCCCCCCTATGCCCAGGCGTGGGGTAATCAGCCACCGCCCTGGCTGCGCCTACCCGTTTCGCAGCAGGTGACACAGGCGAAAGAGTCGTCACCGCAAGAGTCACCTGCGCCCATGCAACGTAAGGAAAACACGACTGGTCTCCCTGATACGCTGAAAGCCGGTGTTGAGAACCTCTCCGGCCTCTCGATGGATGATGTGAGGGTCCACTACAACTCCTCCGAACCGGCTCAGGTGCAGGCGCTGGCCTATACACAGGGCGCTGATATCCATGTAGGGCCAGGCCAGGAAAAGCACCTGCCTCATGAAGCATGGCATGTAGTACAGCAAAAGCAAGGACGGGTGCAGCCGACTGTACAGGCGAAGGGGGTAGCTATTAATGATGATTTGGGGTTGGAGAAAGAAGCGGATGTAATGGGCGGGAAAGCTTTACAACGGATACCTGATCCTGCTTTATCTCGCCTGACAATAGTGCATGGAACACCCGCCATCCAACGAAAAATTACTTTTAGTGGGTATGCTGATCCGCCAAAAGCAGCTCTGATATATGATAAAGTTAAGTCGGCCATAAAAGAAAATAGCGAACTTTTAGCATCCATCTTTCCTAAACAATTCGACGAAATTTTCCGTGAATTGAATGATTATACTACTTTCAGATTGATCCTGCCCGATATGGTAAGAAGTCCCATAGACTATGGTGAAATTAACCTGGACAATCCTCAGCATGTCATCCTTTTCTTTAAAGACGCAGGAAAGTACTTGATGCGCAATTATAAATTTCAACAGAAAAGTGAAAAATCAGACAAAGACGAGGCAGAGCATCAAGAGAGACTGTGGGAGATCCATAAAGAATATTCACCTGAGGAGGGTTCCCTCAAAGCAAATACTTATAAAACAGCTTTACTGGGAACCGGTGCCAGCATTGCCTACTACCTTGCCGTAAATGGCAGGTCTCTTAATCCTAAAGACACTGTGATCATTGGCAAAATCCAGCCCTGGGACCCCTCAAAATTTAGCCCGCAGAGGCGAGGAATCGATTTTGTTAACCACCCGATGCACATGATTTCTCCTAACCGTAAGGGTACCCAGCTTCCGAAGGAAGCATCAGGCGAAGGCGAAACCTTCGAGGGCAATCCTGCTAAATTAACAGAAGATATCTGGCAAATAATGAAACGATTTCCCACTCGTGTAAATACTACCATCAAAAAAGTCAGTAGAGAAACCATAACTAAGTGGTATAAGATTGAAACTGACCGGGGTATTTTTTATGCAGATAAGGTGGTTTTCGGACTGGGTATTGGACCGCACACTATTCCCGAAAATAAACAGGCCGCTAAAATCACTACAGAGAAAGACAAAGCTGAGGAGAAAAAGCGTGTAATGGACCTGGACTCTTTCCAGCGACAACTCAAAGACCCTGATTCTGACGTACTTAAGGCATATTCTATCAATACGTCTAAATTCAATACGTCTATATTTATAGGTGTAGCTGGCCCAAATGCGGGAGCAGATGCTGTCTACGAAGCCACCAAGCTTGGTATGTTTGTAGATTGGGTAGTGAGCGGCGGTCCTGCTGTAGCCGAAGGGATGGGCAATAAGGTCACACGTAAGGGGTTAGTAGATTTATACTTTGACTATTTAAATGGCTGGACTATTTCAGGAGAAGAGGTAAAGCTAAACCTTTCAGGTAAGTGGGATAAAGAACCTAATCCAGGGAAGGCACGAGATAATGCTGAAAAGAAGTTTTTGGGAAATAATCCGGGATGGAGAGTATCTCAGGAAAAAGAAGTAATGGTAGATTTTCTTGTCTATGCGCAAGGGCCAGATGTCGCCAAAGTGTGGAATGTATTGGACGAGACCGCGACCCAGGGCCTGGAACTCAAATTTGATAAACAAGGGCGTTTCGGAGCAGTTGTTCCTTTATCGCGAGAGCCGAGCAATGCCAGTATCACTGCAAGTGTCAAAGAACGAGTGCAAAACAAAGTAGGCCAAATTGCCGATGAAGAGTCAGACCGGATTACTGGTATCTTACTAGCTAAAGCTAAGGATATCTTAGGAGTACATGGTAATTTCGATCCCATTCCAGGCCAAATAGATGTAGCCATCGGACTGGGCGCTGCTGACGATTCCCTGGAGATTATCGGCGGCTCTGCCATACGAATTTTAAACTACCTGGATGCGCTGAAACAGCGTGAAAAGGTACCGGAGCGGCTAAAGGATGAGATAAGAGGCGAGACAACTTCTAAAAAAATGGAAAAAGTTCTTAAAACACTATCATCTCCTACTATCTTGATGAACGACCAGTTGACCCCGATTCGTAGCCAGATAGAAGCGCAGGGCAACTATATGCCGGGGTACGTAGGCACCGAAGAATCGAACTTTGTAACGGATGACCAGGATATGATCGCCGCTCAGATTGCCAGCTATTATGCTAATATCCCCCATGCTCTTGGCGATTGGTTAACCGAAAAAATAATTCAAGACCGCCATGTTAATGGGGTAAAACCCGGCACTGGAGACGGAGGAAGGGCTTTTGTAAACAAATGGAAAGGCAAGTTGGAAAGTCTACAAAATTTATTCGCTGCTGAAGATATCAATGCATTGGTTCGGCGCAAGTAACTGGTGAAAACAGGAGAAAATCCGCTCTTTTTTTGCGAGCAACTCCGACAAATTCATCGATCATCAGTTCAATCTCCTGGCGTTTAATGGTCTACAACATAATATATAAAATTGCCTGGCAAATTCTTCGAGATACCCTGAAAAAGTATGGTAAAATGGCAAACGAATGGGTATACTTGAGGTATGTGGGGTAATTCATGTTTCCCTCTCCACTTCATCTTGTTGAAATGCTGATCACCTTGTAGTGTTCGGCCACATGCTGTGTGGTTTATTATTTGGACCTGGGCTTGTGGAGAAGTGCATGGACTCTTTATTTTCAACGGGGCAATTGCTGCCCGGTGCAGTGCCTGTCACTCTTTCCCCTGGGTTTCTGCTGAAGCAGGGTCTGGATTATGTCCGGCAGGGAGACTATGCTGAAGGCGCGGCGTTGCTCGCCCTGGTTCGTACAGTATTACAGCCCCAGCAGCAGGAAATTGCGGCTATTCTGGACGCTTTTCTGCAAGACTATACCCGCTATAAACATGCTCAACAGGCGCTGCAAGAGGTCCGCATAAGATATATAGAAGCGCGCGAGGAGCAACAGATGCGCGTCGCGGACTTTGAAAGGCTCGTGCTTCCATTTATCAAGAGCCTGGATGATGCGCATTATCCGCATGAACAAGGAGAGACGGCTACGAGCGGGTATCCTCTTTCGGGTGCAGATGCTGCTCCACAGGACCTTCCGGCCTCATTTTCTCTAAAGGCGCGTGTCCTGCATATCGAAGAGAAGGGAAGTGCAACGCCCCCCGAGTTCTCCATCGCCTGCTTTGGGCATTTTGAGGTCAGACGGCTGGGCGAACCCGTCGCGCTCTGCGCCAGTCGGAACGGGCAGAGTATTTTCCGTTATTTGGTGGCCCAGGCAGAGCGCTGCGCTACAAGCGATATTCTGCAAGCCCTGTTCTGGCCCAACGATGCGCCAGAGGCGGCGCAACGCAAGCTGCATATAGCTATCAGCTCGCTGCGCCGTTCGCTCAAAAGTGGAGCTGCCGGACATTTGGGCGAATGCATCGTCTTCAAAAATGGTACCTACGCTCTTGCAACCACAGTTACGATAGAGACCGATGTAGATAAATTTCTGCGCTGCTATCACATGGGGCAACAGAATGCCGCTGAGCGCGTGGCTTGCTACGAACAAGCGTGTAGCTATTATAGCGGCCCCTTCTTAAACGAGGACCGGTACGCCGACTGGTCGTTTCTCCGGCGAGAACAGTTGAGTCAAATTTACCTCAATATGTGCAAGGCCCTGGCCGGACACTACCTGCAGATCGGGCAGTATGACAACGCCTTCGTCTGGGCCACGGCGCTCCTCAAAGAAAATCGCTGTGATGAAGCCGCTCACCGGCTGCTTATCCAAATCTACGCCGCTCAGGGACGGCGCAACGAAGCATTGCAATGTTACCATCGCTGTATACGTCTTCTCTCCGAGGAACTGGGAGTACATCCTCTGCCCGAAACGCAAGCGTTATATAAGGCTCTCCTTGCCTCTGAGCGCGTTGATCTGCTCGATATAGAAAAAATATAGAGCAAATACAGAGAAAATAAAGCCTCTCGTGGTAAGGTTACTGGCAGGAGAGCTTGTATGGAACATACAGCAGGGCCAGGGATATGGGAGGTCGCTCCTTTGTCTTGTCTGTGTACGTTATTGTGCATTGATGCGCAAAACAGGCAGAAATAAGCAATGAGCAAGGAAATATTCTCTGTCCTGGTCTGGTTCTGGAATGATCTTCAGACGCACGAAACTATGGTGCGTGTGCAGCGTGTTGACAGTGGTGAACCTATCCGGTTGAAAGATGGAAGTTTCCTGCTACGCGCCTATACCGATGCAGATGTAGAGGTAATACGCTGCCTCATTCGACACCTCGCCAGTGAGCGCGAAGTACATATCCAGGGGGGAGCGATGCTGGAGAGCTTTCTGCTTTCTTCTCTGCTGGATAGCGATGATACAGCAAAATCTCCTGGGCCTGGAAAAGCATAGCATCACAATGTGTTGGACATCCAGATAGGATGCGCGCAAAGCTATTGTCGAGGCAACGTTCTCTCGCGCAGATTGATGGATTTCTACCGCCTGGCAAGAAGAGGGCAAGATGGCAACATATCACGCAATCGCGGCAGTAGGAGATGCCATGCTTGGTATGCTTAAAGCGGCATGTCCGAAGGAATTTGAAGCTGACGCCCCTCAATTTTTACTCTACCAGCCGGGCGATTTTCAGAATCCGATGGCGACGGGTATTTCGCTCTACCTTTATGCGGTCTCGATCAATACGGGAGTGCGCAATCTGCCGCCGCGTGTTGATGCCACAGGACGTCGCTTCCGGCCATCGTTGCCGGTTGATCTGCACTATTTACTGATTCCCTGGGCGAAAACTGCCGAGAAGCAGCAGTGGCTGCTCGGCTGGTGTATGCGCCTGCTTGAAGATATGGCTATCTTACCCGCCAGCCTCTTAAACCACTACAGTTCCGCCGACGCGCCATTTCGACCCGATGAGGCGGTCGAGCTGGTGCAAGAACCGATCACGCTGCAAGAGATTGTGAACATTTGGGATGCTTTCAAGCCGAATTTGCAGACAGCCGTTCCCTACGTGGTACGCATGGTACTCATTGATTCTGACATAGCCGTGGACGAGGGCGCGCCTGTGCAGGCGCGAACGAGCCATTACAGCAAGGGGGTGGCGCAATGAACGATGCCGCATCGCTGCTGGATGTCCAGACGCTGGTAGCGCCATTAGGAGTGCGCTTCTGGGACGCGGTATCTGGTCGCGTGATTGGCGACGGGCTGAGCGTCATCGCTTATCCAGTCCTGCCAGGGATGTCGCGGGAGCAGGATGCGCGCGGAACGCAGGCTTATACTAATCGCAGCGGCGTGTATGCATGGCGGAATCTGCCTGGATTGCGAGATTTTGCGTATGGTGCCGGCGATGAAGCGTTTCTAGCCCAAACGGTCGATGCTACGAGTAGCCCTGTACCAACGCGGCCTTTTATCGTCGAGGTAGTTGATACCCTGCACCGTTTTCAACCGTTTGCGTTTCCGGTCGAGGCACCGTTGCGCGGCCTGCTCACCTGGACATGCGAGCAGGATGCCTCGCCCCCTGCTGCCGCGAGTACGATGATACCCCTCTTTTCCGCGCCTACCCGCGCCCCGGCGGGTGGACTGGCTGTTGCGCGCGCCACCCTGTGGGATGCGACGAACAACCTTCCTGCGGCGTGGGCTATGCTCGCGGCATCGATTGGCGGCAAACAGGTTGCGCGTGGGTTCGCAGGCGCGGACGGGCAGGTGGCTCTGTTTTTCCCGCTCCCGGTGCCTGGCGTCCAGGCGTTTGACCCTTCGGGGACGCCGCTGCGTAACGGGATGAATACCGCGCTTGCCGCGCAGGAGTGGCGCGTCCAGTTGCAGGCCTGGTACGCTCCAACGCTTCCGGCCCCGGCCATTCCCGAACTCTGCGCCACACTGAAGCAGGCTCCTGCCACGCTGTGGAGCGATGCCGCAGGCGCATCACCTCTACTAGAGGTGACGTTGAAATTTGGACGAGAACTTGTCGTGAGATCAGACAATGCCACGCTCCGCTCTGTACTGTTGATTAGCCCGGCGGCTTGACCCGTGATGATCGGCCAGGAACGCCAGAACATGTCAAGGAGAAAGGAATGCCAGAATATTTAACTCCCGGCGTCTACATTGAAGAGGTATCGTATCGCTCCAAGTCGATCGAGGGCGTGAGTACAACGACGACCGGCTTCATTGGCCCGACGCGCTATGGTCCGATTGACCTGGTGCCTGATGTCCTCACCAGCCTGGGCGATTTCGAAGCGGTCTACGGAGACCGGAACCAGTTGCAGTACGACCCTCCCATGCACAACTACATGTGGCACGCGGTTCGCTCCTTCTTTGAGGAGGGTGGGCAGCGGGTCTACATTGTGCGTACCTTTGCTGGCCTCAATGGCACTCTTTACCCGCCGCCGGATGGTCTGGACCCCGCAACTCCCCAAAAAGCGGGCGATCTGTACAATGACGGCCATGCTCGCGCATCCGTTGGTAGTCTGAACCTGCGGGCGCGCTTTCCCGGCGAGGCCGGCAATATGACTGTGCGCTTTACCCTGAGCATGGGCCAGAACATCCTGGCAGGGGACAGGGTGACACCGGCGAGCGCGCCATCATCAGTGACTTCCCCACCGGCAGCGTCAGCAGCGACCTATACCCCGCGCATTAGCTCGTTGAACCCGGGCGACGTGGTCTATATCCGGCAAAACAGTGTTGGCGGTGAGGGTGACTTCTACCTCGTGGATCAGGACCCCAATAGCACCGATCCCACCGCCTGGGTATTTGCGCCCGCGCTCGCCTCTCCTCCATCATCACCACCAGCGGGGTCCCAGCCAATAGCGCTCAGCGCCCTGACATTCAACCCGAATCCCGCCAATAGCGATACTGTGCGGCTGGTGACGCTGACCGTAACGTTGATCTCGAACACAGGTGAAAGCCTCCTGCCCCCCTGGAGCGGGCTTCCACTCGACCCCAATCATACCCGCGATAAAGTACCCGATTCGTGGGCATCACAGTTTGCGCCGTCGCCTGCTAGCGTCAGCATGGCCCGCAGTACTCCTCTGGTAATTACGCAGACGGGAGCGGGAAGCGCAGATGGGTTAACGATAGTAGACTTATTGTTCGGGCAAAATTCTGGTTTACGAGCTGCTTTATTGCCGTATGGGAGAGATGGGAAACCGAAGCTCAAAGCTTCCGACGATGTTGCTCGCTCGGTTGATACGCAACTCGTGGGTGGCAACGATGGCTCTCGTCCTGGCGCGGATGCCTACGAGGGCAAGGCGGATGACACAACGCCAATTAAGACAGGGCTGAAGGCCTTCGAGGATATCGATGATATCTCCATCATTGCCGCGCCCGGTTCTACCTACAACTGGGACGATGAGCTTTACCGCGATGAGACCGCTACCATCACCAACTTGCTCATCATCCATGCCGAGCAGATGCGCTATCGCATTGCTGTGTTGGACAGCGGCGATGGGCAGAGTGTCGCGGATGTGCGAGCCATGCGCGGGCGCATCGACTCCAGTTGGGCGGCGCTGTATTATCCCTGGATACGCATTCTCGATCCCGTGACGCGCCAGGAGATCAACCTGCCGCCCAGCGGCTCCGTGGCGGGCATCTATGCTCGCAACGATATCAACCGGGGGGTGTACAAAGCGCCGGCCAATGAGGTGGTCAACCTGGCAATTGGCTTCGAGTCGATGATTAACAAAAATCAGCAGGCGGTACTCAACCCCGAGGGCATCAACTGTTTCCGTTTCTTCGAGGATCGCGGCTTCCGCCTGTGGGGCGCGCGCACGGCGAGTTCTGATCCCGAATGGAAGTATGTCAACCTGCGCCGCTACTTTGCCTACCTGGAACACTCCCTGGATAAGGGGACGCAGTGGGCCGTGTTTGAGCCAAACGGTAACGCGCTCTGGGCCAATGTGCGCCGCACCATCGAGGACTTCCTTTTAAACGAATGGCAGTCTGGCGCGCTCCTGGGCGATAAACCGGACAAAGCCTACTTCGTGCGTTGCGACCGCACCACCATGACGCAGAATGATCTCGACAATGGGCGTCTGGTCTGCCTGATAGGCGTCGCGCCGCTACGCCCGGCTGAATTCGTCATCTTCCGCATCGGCCAATGGACAGGCAGTAGTGCATCTTAACATAAAGCAAGGAGGAGAGTAGTATGGCTACATTGCGTGAACGGCCATATGTGCAATTTAATTTCCTGGTGGACCTGGGTACCGGTTCCACCGATGGCGCTGAGGCGGGCTTTCAGGAGGTCAGCGGGCTGGGCATGGAAATCGCTGTCGCCGAGTACCGCAATGGCAATGAAAAAGAAAATAGCGTGCGTAAGATGTCGGCCTTGACGAAGACGACGGATGTCACCCTCAAGCGCGGCGTCATCGGTTCGCTGACGCTCTATCAGTGGCTGGATCAGATTCGCAACGGCGACCAAACAGCGCTGCGCACCGTTGTGATCCAGTTGCAGAGCGAAGATCATACCGCGACGGTGATGACGTGGAAGCTGCTGAGAGCGCGTCTGACCAAGTATACAGACGGGCCGCTCAACGCCAAAGGTTCCGATATCGCTATGGAGGAGATGACCATTTCTTACGAGAGATTGGAGTTTGAATAGGAATGACCGCTCTCAACTCCACGACATCGACAACACCGCGCCGCCTGCCCGGCATTGCTTTCGAGATGCGACGACCACCGTTGAGCGACATTTTGCCGCGCATGGATGTGGCGATCTTCGTTGGCTTTGCGACGCACGGCCCGCTCAATACGCCGTTTGCTGTGGAGGATGAGACACAGTTTGCTACCGTCTTCGGTGAAGACGTACTTCTGGCCTGGGATACACAGCAGGGTACACCCGTCTATGCCTATCTCGCGCCGGCAGTACGCTCATTCTTTCGCAATGGGGGGAAACGCTGCTGGGTGATTCGTGTCGCGGGGCCACTGGCAACGTATAACTACTTCCCCATCTCTGGCCTGGTGAGGGTCAAGCTAGATCGGGACGGAAAGGTGATGGATATGACCCCCGCCTTTGCTCACGCTTGCTCGGAGGGGAGTTGGTCAGATGGCCTATCGACCAGTACAATGCTTTCTGCTCTCCCTATCACGATCTATCCTTCGTCAGCGCCGGAGCTATTGTTGGCGGGCAGGTTCGTCATCACCATGACCCCGCATCCCTCTTCTGATGTTGTGGTGGGTGATCTCTTGCGCCTGACGTATAGCGGCGGGGCGCAGGATGAATACATACAGATGGTCGTCGTTGATGCAGTGAGCAACTACGAGGCAACACGGACGAAACCGCAAAGCGGTAAGCTCGTAGATGTTACCTGCCGCAGCGTACTCTGGCTCAGAAAGCCCTCTCCTGGCTCGTTATCCCCACCATCTTCTCCGCCTGTTGCCCAGGAAGCATTCATCTATCATTGCGGATACAAAGAAGACAATGCCTCCCTGTTGCCACAAATGCAGGTATCATCCACTTCCTGTCAGGTGCTGTCCTCTCCCGCGCCAAATGACCCAGGCGATAGCCAGAGCATCAGCCTGGTGATGACACCGCCGGCTAATGATGTGCCAGCGCCGGGAATGGTTCTTGCGCTGCGTGACGAAAATACGGGAGAGCAACTCTGGACGACAGTGCAAGAAGTGCATGAAACGCATGACGGCAGTCCGGCGGATGTAAAGGTGCAAGTGGTAGGAGATGGCCTCTGGGTCTTGCCGGAGGTACCCTCGCTGCCTCCAGATTGCGTGGTAAAGGGAGAGCAACTCAGCTTTTCACTATGGGCGCGGCAGCTCGATGGCACTGTCCAACAGCTAGATGCTCTGACCTTTGATATGCGCCATCCAACTTGCTGGAATGCCCTGGCAATCGACGCACAATTCTACCGCTCCTCCGATAAGATATATGACCCGGTGCATCAGGATTTGTGGCAAAAAGCGGCTGTTTTCCCCCTGGCCGGCAATTATGACGAAGACGAAGTGTATATCCCCATCGGGATGCCAACCTATTTTCCCGACTATGTCCTCAGTGTCGATCAGAAACCCGGCGAACCCGATCAAAAGCCTGCTCTGCCTCTTGAGCGCGATGGCCTGAGTGTATTTGCTGCGAGTCTTTTTCTTGACCAGGAGCTGATTTTTGCTTCTATCAGCGAATTGCTGGATCAGGCCGATCTTCTTCTCGCGCAGAATGACTACGCGCGCCTGCTCAATGGCATTTACGCGGCGCTGTATATTAACGAGGTCACGCTGATTGCCGTTCCCGACGCCATCCATCGCGGCTGGGTCCAAACCCCGGATGATGCGGAGAACCAGCCTATTCTCAAGCCATTATCCCGATCACACGCGCAGCGACGAGGGCCATTTCACGATTGCGTTCACAGCGGCGTGCCACCATCGCTAACCGTTCAGACTGGAATACAGAACCAGTGGCGACTCAAAACTGTGGCGGAGTACGACGCCGAAAACCTGCTAACAATACAGCGCGCGCTCCTGCGCATGTGCGCGGCTCGCGGGGATCTCTTCGCGGCACTCTCCTTACCGGCGCATTACTATGTGGATGAAGCCGAAGCTCACGTTGAGACGCTCAAGCAGAATGGCGCATTAACGAGGGCGCAGGATATGGTCAAGCACTTCCCACAAAACGGCGAACTTCTTCCTGTTGGGTCCTCGGAAAAACCATTTCCGTCTGCTTTGCCCTTAAATTATGGCGAGAGGGTCGCGTTCACCTATGGAGCGCTCTACCATCCCTGGTTGGTCTTTAGCGAAGAGGCGCAAAACGGGGCATTGAATACTATTCCGCCCGAAGGGGCGATCTGCGGCATCATAGCGCAAGTCAGCCTCGATCCCAGGGCGGGAGCGTGGATTGCCCCTGCCAATCAGCCGCTTTCGGGCATTGTCGCGCTGACCCCGCACATCGATCAGTTGTACTACGAACGCATGATGAATGTGCAGGTCAATATTGTGCGAGATGGCGCGCGCGGCACCCTCGTACTCAGTCAGGACACCCTTTGTGATACCCATGACGCGGACTTTCGCCCTATCAATGTGCGCCGTCTCATGATGCTTTTACGACGGCTGGCTCTGAGCCTGGGTCCAACGTATGTCTTTGAGCCAAACAGCGCGGTATTCCGCCGCTCGGTGCAGCGTAGTTTCGAGGCGCTGCTCAACGACATGTTTATGCGCGGCGCTTTCGCGGGCGATACTCCTGCTGCCTCCTTCCAGGTGGTTTGCGATGACACGATCAACAAGCCGGACAGCGTGGAGGCCGGGAATTTCCTTGTGGAGCTGCGCGTAGCCCCTTCGCTGCCGATGACGTTCCTGACCATTCGCCTGATGCAATCCGGCGTAGGTTCAATAATCATGGAGAGTTGAGGAGAAGAGAGAAAAGCCATGTCTAACCGGGCCAATGAGACCATTATCTATCCCTTTATGAACTTCAATTTTTCCGTGGAGATCGAGGTGGACGGCATCTCTCCGATGGTATGCAGCGCCGCTTTCTCGGAGTGCGATGGCCTGGAGATGACGATGGAGATCAAGACCATTCGCGAGGGGGGCAACAATGGCCGGCAAATACGTTTTGCCGGACCCGTCAGTTACGGCCAGCTTACCTTGAAACGCGGCATAACCAGGTCGTTCGACTTGTGGAACTGGTTCGACGCTACGGTGACGAACGCGCGTTTGCGGGCGCAGGCCGAAGTGGTCATCCTGGCCGCTGATGGGGAGACGCGCATGACGAGCTTTGTACTCACAAATTGCATCCCTACGAAGCTGAAAGCGCCCGCGCTTAGCGCTGCCGACGGCAAAGTGGCAATTGAAGAATTACAACTGGCATATGAAATGCTGAAACGCAGACCATAACAACGTGAGGTAAGGGCGACCCTGACCGTCGCCCTTGCCTCACAGGAAGGAGGGGTAGCGTGCCTGATGTTACCAGGGTGGCGAAAGCAGAGTTGCGCGAACTGGACGCGAATTTCGATCAGGAGATCAACCCGGATAAATGGGTCAAAGTGCAATTTAACCCGGAGACCCTTAAAGTGGCTTTTACCAATACGGTGAAAGGCGACCAGAAAGGGTCGCAGGGGCTGCAATATGTGGGCGAAGGTTCGACGGGGCTTTCGCTGCAACTCTGGTTTGATCTTACCGTACCCCTGTTTGACAGCGATCCCCAGGTGAGCGATGTGCGCGAGTATACGAAAAAGGTTCTGTATTACATTACACCTGCGGGACAGGAAGGAGCCTCGACCAACATCAGGCCACCGGCGGTGCGCTTCCTCTGGGGATCGTTTCAATACGATGGCGTGATGGAATCGCTGACCGAATCGCTCGAATTCTTCTCGAGCGAAGGCATCCCGCTGCGAGCCAGCATTGATTTGAAATTAACGCAGCAGAAGATCCAGCAGATCAATATTCGCAATACAGGCTCCATAGGAGGAATGTTCTCTGCCGGTACCAGCCCGTTGACCCTGGTCAAAGCCGGGTCAACTATCCAGGGCATAGCAGATAGCATGGGCGGAAACTGGCAATCTATCGCCGCTGCCAACGGGATTCAGAATCCACGTTTACCGCAGCCGGGCCAGCTCATTAAAGTATTTAAAAAGTTCTTTTAATGTTATGCGGCTATCTCATCAGGTGTAGCGCCCTGGAAAGGACAGTTCAATGCCCATCGTGATTAGTGAATTTGAAGTTGTCGCCGAGTCACCGCACGCCAGGGCCGAAGGGGAATCAGCGCCTGGCAGCCCGGGCGACGAGGCGATTGCCGCGCAGGATACAGGCGTGCCGACGCCGCATGATATCGAAGTCGTTGTGCGTCACATTAAAGAGCGTCTCGCTCGCGTGCGAGTCTATTAAGTGGTGTTCTATGCAGGGAATCAGGATCATCGTTGGCCGGCCAACGATCAATATTGCCGGTCAGGACAGCTTAGAACTGACGGAAGGCTTACTGAGCTTGCTGATTGTCGAGCATACCAGTGGCCTCTACCGTTGTGAAGCGACTTTTGGCAACTGGGGTGAAATCAACAACGATATTAACTATCTGTATTTTAACCGTGATTTGCTCGATTTCGGCACAACGATGCAGGTGAAGTACGGTGGAAACGCGCTCTTTGATGGCCGTATTATGGGGCTGGAGGCCCATTTCCCCGCCCGGGCGGAACCAACGTTTACAGTGCTGGCCGAAGATCGTTTCCAGGACCTGCGTATGACCCGTCGTACCCGTACATTCTTAGACACCAGCGATGATGACGTTCTGAATCAAATCATTTCCGATCATGGCTTGACGCCAGCTATCAGCATCACAGGGACACAGCATAAGATACTGGCGCAGTTGAATCAAAGCGACCTGGCTTTTATGCGTGAGCGCGCTCGCGCGCTCGACGCGGAACTGTGGATTGAGAACGACACCATGCATGTCGAGTCACACGCGAACCGTGGAAGCCTGGTAGCGGCGCTGACCTATCTACTTGACCTGCGCAGTTTCTCTGTTCTGGCAGACCTGGCGGAACAGCGTACCAGCGTCACTGCCAGTGGTTGGAGTCCTGCCGACAAAGATGTGGTAAGTTATGAAGCCACTTCAAGCGCGATTGCGAGCGAGATACGCAATGGGGTAAGCGGCGTTTCTATCGTTGATAGTGTCCTGGGTCTGCGCAAAGAGTCGCTGATTCACGCGACTCCCGGCTCTGTGGAGGAGGCGCAGCATATCGCGGAAGCCTATTTTAAGATGAGCGCGCGGCGTTTCGTAGTGGGGCATGGCGTGGCGGAGACGAATAGCCAGTTGCGAGTTGGCAACGCAGTGGACCTGATCGGATTGGGGGCGCTTTTTAGTGGCAGGTATTATCTTTCGGAGGTGACATACCTTTTCGATAGTGTAAATGGTATGCGTACCGAGTTTACCGCCGAACGTCCCTATATCGGGAGCGGGGGATAGCATACAGGAGTATACGCTTGATTGAACAGAAGAGTCCGCTCGAACTAATTCAGGATGCTCGTCTACCTGGCGGCCTGGGTGGTCGCTGGTATGGCGTGTACCCAGCCCTGGTGACAAATATTGTTGACCCCGACGGGCAGGGTCGCGTGCAGGTCAAGCTGAGCTGGGCGCTCGATAGCATCGATGGAGAGTACCTGGCCTGGGCGCGGCTGGCGACCCTGATGGCGGGCAATAATCGCGGTAGCTGGTTCATTCCCGAAGTGGACGATGAAGTGCTGATTTGCTTTGAGGCAGGTGACGCGCGCCGCCCATACGTCATCGGCGCGTTGTGGAATGGCAAGGATACGCCACCGGAAACAATGGACAGCGAGGGTAAAAACAATCCGAAAGTGCTGCGTTCTCGCAGTGGCATCAAAATCACTCTGGATGATACCGATGGGAAGGAGACGCTGACCCTGGAGACACCAAAGGGGCAGAAAGTAACCATGCAGGATGAACAACCGTCCATTGTCCTGCAAACAACAAGCGGGCAGAAAGTGACGATGCAGGATGAGCCTGCTTCTGTCACCATTCAGACGCAGGGAAACCAGAAAGTGACGATGCAGGATGAGCCTGCTTCCATCACCATCCAGACGCAAATGGGGCAAAAAGTGACATTGATGGCTGAGCCTTCTTCACTCACTCTGGAGACACCGTTGGCTCAGAAGGTGACGCTGATGGATGAGCCGCCTTCCCTCACGTTGTCTAACAGTCTGGGCTGTAGCATTATGTTGGGGGAAGCAGGCATTACGCTGACCGCTTTTGGGAATAGTATTCTGCTGGAGGAAGCAGGCATTACGATCACCTCTCCAGAGATGCTGTCGATTGAGGCCACCATGACCGAGGTAACAAGCGCGATGGTAACAGTTGAGGCGGCCATGACAGAATTTGTCGGAGTTGTGAATACGCCTGCACTCATCGCGGAGAGTATTGTTAGCTCGGCGTATACCCCTGGCGCGGGGAATATCTTATAGGTCTGTGAGGTAGGCATGGTAACACAGTTAAACAGATCGCAAGTTCAATGGGCCGCGCCAGCGGCGCTATGGAGCGATGGTATAGATTTGCAGCAACCGATTCTGCTGGGCTTCAAATCCGACACATTCATGCGGGATCTGCTGGCTGTGGCGCAAAGCGATCCAGCGCAGGTCAAAGACTATATTGTCAAACCGGGGAGCTTTCGCACCCCGCTCGGTCCGCTCCTGGGCTGGTTGCCTGCGCCACCCGGCCCTTTGAAATTCTATTTACCCATTCATGGCTGCTACTATGTCCTGCTGGCGAGCCTGGTGAACACGCTGCCTGGACTGCCACCCGACCATCTTGTCGATGCTACACAGCAGGAAGCGGCCAAATTTGTCTTGCGATGCCTCTCACCGGGTGGCAAAGAGATGGCCTGGGTCAGCGATGCAACCAGAACGCCTCCTGCCAACAAGGCATGGCAGGAATTGGCAGCCGACCAGCAAACAAAAAGTGTTCCTGGCGAAGCGCTTTTCCCTCTCTTCCCGGTGAAATACGCTGATAAAACAGCGCCGGGCAAGAAGCGGACTATGCTGGCGGGCTATATACCCACCATGAGCAGCGAGACCTATCAGCAATCACCAGGCGGGACCACGCAACAGCCCAAGCTCGATCCCACTGGCAAGGCTCTGTACGTCTTGCGCTGCATCTATAGCCGACCGAAATGCGTCCCATGGGTCACTGATGTTATCAGCGAGCCGACCGAGCCATTTCAGATCGCGTCGATTTACGATAGCGACGCGCCGACCCGTCCCAGCCATACACCGACACCGCCGGAGATCATTTCCGCAACGCTGGACAAATTGCGACACTTATTATCCGGTACGTAGTACTCTGTCAAGCTTTATGGAGCCGCCCACTGTCATTCTGAGCGAAGCGAAGAATCTGAGGCCAGAGTGAGATTCTTCGCTGCGCTCAGAATGACAATGGTGAAGCAGGACAATGGCGAAGCAGGACAGCCAGGATAGCTTAATGAAGTATGTCAGAACAGTAGGGGCGCGCGTGATCCGCGTTCCAATGGACACGAAAAAGGGGGAAGCTTATGATCGATCCTGGACAAATATTTGGACGGGGCATCGCGTTCCCGCCGCGTATTGATAACGGGAAACTGGCCTACTCCGAAGGCCAGAAAAATGTGCGCGAGTCGATTCATATCATCTTGATGACGAATCTGAACGAGCGCCTGCGGCTGCCCACCTTCGGTGGCAACCTGGCGTACTACCTCTTTCAGCCCAATACGGTGACGACACGGCACCAGATTGCAGACCGCATTGCCAAATCACTGGCGCAGTGGGAGCCGCGTATCATAGTCGAATCGGTGGAAGTGGTGTCGGACCCAGATGACGAACAGGCGGCCATCGCCACAATCACCTACAAGCTGGTTGCGACCCAGGCGCGCGAACGAGTCAGTGTGACTATGACGCTGGCGGGTTGAGGAAAGGATAGTATCGCCTGCGGGCAGCATCGCAATTTGCCAGTTGAGAAAGGTTGAGTACAGAAGGAAGGTTTCTCATGCCATTGAAGATACCGCCGCTTGACACACGCACCTATCAAGAGATATTGAGCGAGGTACTGGCACGTATTCCAGCCCATACCCCCGAATGGACGAATTTTAACGAGAGCGATCCCGGTGTGACGCTGCTCGAACTCTTTGTCTTTCTCAACGAGAACCTCCTCTACCGGAGCAACCTGATCCCTGAAATCAATCGCCGCAAGTTTCTCTCGCTGCTGGGTATTTCACTGCAAGCCGCCTCGTCTGCGCGTGGCCTGGTGACGTTTTCAAATGCTCGCGGACCGCTACAGACATTTACATTGCAGGATAAACTGGAAGTGCGGGCCGGGCAGGTGCCTTTTCGGACGGAGAAAGGGTTGGATGTGCTGCCGGTCGAAACCCAGATCTATTACAAACGCAAAGCGCTTGACCCAGGTGGGGCGAATACGGCGTATTTTCATCAGCTCTACCAGTTCCACACAAATCGCGCGGCGGATTTCACACCTCTGTTGTATGAGACGACTCAACTGCTGCCGAACGACAAAGCGGGAGTTGATCTCAGCCAGGTCACGGATAACTCGTTGTGGATTGCGTTGCTGGCTCGCAGCGCGGACAAACCAGCTTCCACGCAGACATGGAGCGATAAGCTTGACGAAGTGCGCCAGGCTATCGCAGGTAAAACGATCAGCCTGGGCATTGTGCCGCTTATCAGTGATGCCAGCCGCCGCCTTTTGCCGCGCGCGCAGTCCAACGCGGGACCGCCCCTCCTCTATCGAATTCCTCATCCTCCCAGCAACGGCGCGGGTTCCCTACCGGGCGACTCGCAGTTGCTCGCGCCGCAATACCTGCCGCTCGATGCAAACGCGCCCACGGATGTCCTGACCGAGCCGGGCGTGGTGGAGATCACGCTGCCTGGCGACTACCGGCAACTGGGAACCTGGGACATCTCGGACCCGTTTGAGATGAGCATACAAGATTTTCCACCTTCGCTCGAAGACACACAGGTCAACAACCGCTTGATTACCTGGCTGCGTATCAGTGCGCCCAATACCTTGCCGGATACGACGAGCATAACATCGCTGGAAACGCCGTCCTCGTTGCAGGTGAAGCTATTGTGGCTCGGCATCAATACCGTTTTTGTAACACAGCAATCGAATGTAATCAATGAATTGTTACCGATCGGCACCGGGGAGCCAGATCAGATAGTGACCCTGGCAAAAACGCCCGTCATAGATCACACTGTGAGCCTGACAGTAACGGTCAATGGCATACCAGAGCAATGGCAAGAGATCGGTGATCTGCTCGATGCAGGTTCCGAAGTGACGAAGTCTGATCCGCGCTACCCTCCGGGTACTCAGGTCGGCCAGCAGAAGCCAGATAAGGTCTTTACCGTCAACTGCGAATCGGGCGAGATACGGTTCGGTGATGGCCTGCATGGCAAACGCCTGCCCTATGGAGCGACGGTGCGGGCCAATTACGCCTATGGTCTTGGCACCGATGGAAATGTAGAGGCCGGTGCCATTAGCGCGAGCGCGGCGCTGCCGCCCGGCCTCAAGGTGATCAATCCGCTGCGTACATGGGGAGGAGCCAGAGCAGAGACCATCGACGAAGCGGAGAAGCAGAGCGCGCGCTACCTCCAGCACCGCGATCGCCTGGTCACTGCCTCTGACTTCGAATCTATCACGCTGCGTACTCCTGGAGTCGATATTGGCCGCGTCGAGGTTCTTGCCAGTTATAACCCCGACCTGGCGCTGATCGTTCCAGAGGCACCGGGGGCGGTGACGGTGATGGTCATTCCAAGTTATGACCCGGATCATCCCGACGCTCCGGTACCCGACCGTATCTTTCTGGATACCATCGCCGACTACCTCGATGTGAGGCGGTTGATTACCACTGAGGTATTCGCGCGCGGTCCGGTGTATAAACCGGTGTGGGTCTCTATCGGTATTCAGGTCGTACCCGGTTACAGCATCGCGCAGGTGCGCGAAGGGGTCAAGAGCGCGCTGGCACAATTTCTTTCGCCTCTGCCCGACCCGAACACGCCCGGTACAATGCCCGATGACCAGGTTGCTCTGCTCACGCCCTCACAGCAGGGCAAAGCGCTGCGAGGCTGGCCGCTCCTGAAGCCGGTGCGGGCGCAGGAACTGCTGGCCGTAGCCAGCAGGGTTGAGGGGATTTTGTTGATTACGCAGGCGCTGATTGCCGAAGGGAGCAGTCCGCCTACAGACCTCATCGAGATGAATGGGTTAGAACTGCCGCACCTGGCCGGTATGTTCGTCTCGCTGGGCGATCCTTTGGACATCGACCAGGTACGCGGACAGGGAGGGCCGCTCTTGCTGCCCGGTACGCCAACTATCCCTGGAACGGGACCATCGCTCGCGCCCGGCAGCCCTTCTCAGCCGCAGACGCCGGGTTTCATGCCATCCCCCGGACAGGGAATAGCGTCGGCGCAAGGCGCGCGGCCTGTGCAAGCGCCAAAAGGGCCGGGGAGTGGTGGAGCGCCGCCGCAGCCGGGGCAGCAACGCTCCCCTTTCGCGCCAGCCGTGCCACCAGCGCTACCAGCGCCACCAGTACCACCAAAGGAATGCATGTGAGATGGACGTTAATGGAACTCGCTTTCAGCTACTCTTAACCCAGGAGGACTGGGCCAACTGCATAGATGTTGATGAGGCGCGCGATGCCGGAGCCAATGGCACCCGCTTCCGCCTGCAAAAACTCTCTCAGTCCTGGCAAAGTTCATGCCCGGAGAAAGGTACGGCGTGGGATGCTCAGCACGCCGGGCTGACGCTGCGCGCGCTTCCGTTTCAGTTTCCCCCGCCTGTCAGGGGCTATCCCTTACCGCCGGGAAGTCGGCGTGGTGCCGGGCGCGACCATTTCGGACGCTGGTACTGGATTGCTGGCACAGAGACCGAGTTGTGTATCCAGCGGGGAGACCTGGCGCAACCTGAACACTTCTGGTCTGCTGACGATGAGGTGAAGCGTGAAGCGCATATTGATCGCGGCGATTTCCAGCCCGTCGCCGCCGCGCCCGCTCCTCAGCCATTATACATGAGCGGGCTGACTATCACTGAGGATGCCTACCTGGTTGTCGGCGTATTGGAGCCTGCCGGTCTCTTGATCTTCGATCTCTATACGACAGAGCCGCCCCTGCAACTGCTCTGGCCGCCGCATGTGCCGTTCGTGCCGTTCGATATGGCGGCCAGGCCAGGCGGCGGCGTCTGGATTCTTGATCGCCAGCATGCCCGCTACTGGGCGCTTGATCGCTATTTTAACGCGCAGGGAGAGGAGCAGCCCGAAGTTACGATAACCCCCGCGCATGTCGATATCTTTCAGCCGGTGAATGCGGAGTCGGCCAGACAAACGCCAGCGCGCTCTTTTCCAGAGGGCATTTCACTGAATACCGCCTCCCTGCTCGCGGCCAGTGACCCGCTTGCCATTGAAGCTCTGCCTGATGGTACCGTCCTCATCCTTGATGGCAACTCCGGCGAGCAGTTCTCGCGTATTTATCATTATCGTTTCGGGCAACAATTGGGTGAACCGATCTCGCTTGCCGCAGCGATGCCGCGCGTCGCGCCCGGTACATTGATTGGGCATGACTTTGTTTTTGTGCCTGCTGGCAAGAACGATACGCATCTTGCCGGGCAACACGTCCCCGGTCGCATCTATATCGTGAATGGAACGGGCAAGCAGTGCTACGCTTTTACGCTCTCCCTGCGAAACGGTCAGCTTGCGCTTCAGGTAGAGCCTGCCTACTTCCCACTGCACCGGTACGGGGGGAGAGGACTGGTAGCAACGGGGCAGGCCGTGTTCTATGATATGAACGGAAGATGGTTTCCGCTCGTTGAACAACCTCGCCCGCTCTACGTGACTACGGCGACGATTTGGACACCGCTCGCCAGCTTGCCGGGCCTCCAGCCCGTAGCAGTTGATGGGTCGGCCATGAGCCGTTCGGCCTTTGATGGGCATATGCCCGATTGTGTGTGGCATCGCCTTCTCCTTGATGCGTGTATCCCGCCGGAGACTTCAATAGAGGTTTGGAGCCGCGCCGCTGACCGGGAAGATGCGCTGGCCGACGCTGCGTGGCAACAGGAACCGGCATTGTACATGCGCTCCGATGGTTCAGAACTGCCGTTCGCGCCTGCGGTGAGTGGTGGCAGAGGCGCGGGAACCTGGGAACTGCTCTTCCAGGCGGCTCGCGGGCGCTATCTCCAACTACAGTTCATTCTCAGGGGCAATGGCCGTACCACGCCGCGCATCCAGGCTGTACGCATTTACTACCCGCGCTTCTCGTACCTCGCACACTATCTACCGGCTGTATACCGCGAGGATGCCGACTCCGCTTCGTTTGTAGAGCGTTTTCTCGCCAATGTCGAGGGGTTCTATACGACGCTGGAGGACAAGATGGACGCCGTCCATATGTTATTTGATGTGCGCAGCGCGCCACCGGAGACGCTGGACTGGCTGGCAAGCTGGTTCGCTATTGCGCTTGAGCGGTCATGGAACGAGTATAAAAAGCGGCTTTTCCTGCGCCATGCAATGGAATTCTTTCAATGGCGCGGCACGATGCGCGGACTGCTGATGGCGCTGCGACTCACTCTTGAGGAGCATCCCGGTGAAGCGATATTTACCCATCACCATAGCGGGCGACCACCGGGCGGCGGAATATCTATCGTAGAACGTTTCCGCGCGCGCCGCACCCTTCCTGTGCCTTCCACGAATGCTGGCGAAGGCGATGTGTTCTCTCGATCCTCACTGGTTGAGCAGGGAGCGCGCTGGTCTCCGGTTCAAGGAGGGGCGCAGCTCGATATTCTCTACAGAGAATATCTGCGGCAGCATGGTTGGCGCGAGGGGCATGAGGATGGGCGCAAGTTTCCACTACTCGCTCCCAGAGATGCGATGCTCAACGCCGTGTGGCAGCAATTCGCGCGGGACACGCTGGGGTTTGTGCCGTCTGCGACGTGGGGCGATCTGCCAGATTTGCAGATATGGCAGAATTTCCTCCTCCAGCGTTATGGAGAAATCGATGCGCTGAACGATGCCTATCAGGCGCAGTACGTATCCTTTGGCAAGGTACCCCTGCTCCAGCATCTGCCGCAGGGCGATCTGCCGTGTAACGACTGGTATCAATTCGAGGGCTTCGTTTTGCCAATGTACCATGCGGCGCACCAGTTTACGGTCTTGTTACCCGCGCCCGCCGGGGGTAATGCTGCCGGAGAGGCACGGCAGCTCCGCGACCTCGCGCGGCGCGTCCTCGATATGGAAAAACCGGCACATACGCTTTGCGATGTACAATTTTATGTAGCGGCGTTTCGTGTTGGCACTGCGCAGCTTGGTGAGGATACACAGCTTGGCAAGAGTGGCCGGGCTGTGCTGTCGCTGCCCGCGCTGACGTTGGGGGAGGATGCGTTGGACGGTGGCTACCTTGCCAGTGCTGGCATGGGGCGCATACCGGGAGGCTATACGTTGGGGAGAGAGCAACTGAGAGGATAACCGACTGAAATTTCATAGAGGAGAGCATACCATGAGCAGCACATTCGTACATTCTGCGGCAAGACCACCGGTTGCGCCGTTGGACCCGCACAAGCATGTGAACTACACGATAGGGATGGTGCTGGGCGTTGACGATTTCAACCAGGAGTTTACCTACCTGGCGGGGCGCGATCAATGGCTCGCCCGCGAACTTCTGGGCTATGGTACGGTGAGCGGTTTGCAAGTCAGCGCGGACATGGAGAATGATAGTCCCATCGTGTTCGTTGAGCCGGGCGTGGCCCTTAGCCCGGGCGGTCAACTCATCCGCGTCCCGCTAAGGCAGTGCGCCCACCTCAGCGACTGGCTGAACGGGCAGCAATCATACTTGCAGGGTCTGTCGCTTGCGCCAGGGCAGAGCCAGCCCCTGACGCTCTATGTTGTACTCTCCTACCGCGCGGATTTAACCGATAGCGTTCCCATCGCGGCGGAGTCGAGCGTCTCCACGCAATCGACCTCGGCGGCCTCGCGCATAAGCGACGATTACCAGTTAGATCTGCGCTATAACGCGCCCGATCAAAAGGATGATGGAGCGCTACAGGCATTCGTGGCATGGTTGAGGCGGGCGCGCGTTGGCGATGCGCAAACGACTCCGGGAGAGTCCTACACGTCGCTCGAGGATTTCACTGGAGCCATCCGCGCAGCGGCCAACCTTCCGGCGTCCCTCACCGCCTCACCGCCCGCCGCCTTCATGTCTTTTAGCTCGCCAGCAGGTTTGCTTATCCCTGCCAATGAAGCAGGTCTCTACTGGCGTGCCGCTTGTCGTCTCTGGGCGACCGAACTGCGCCCGCAATGGCAACCGGCGAGCAGCACAGGAGATATTCCCGATGATGATGGTGTGCTGCTGGCTACCCTCCATCTACAGATTAGTATGCCAACCTCGGATGCTGTCACTCAAACCTCTCATGTTCCTCCAGCGCACCAGTCCCGGTCTGCCAGAGGTAGAAGACAACAGGGGAAAAATGCGGAGGTGACTCCCGCGACCGGCCAGGAGGGCGATGGAGAAGAAATTCCTGCCGTGACCCTTAGTGTGGAGAGAGTGGATGATGCAGATCGCCCCTATCTCCTCTCCCTGCGGCTCTTGCAGGAGTGGATGCAGAGCGGTCGCCGCGAGACTCCTGCCGCCGATACCGTCGCCGACGGCAGGGAGTTTGGTCAGGCTTCCCACGCCGGTAAGGCCGAGAGCTACAGTCGAGCCGATCATAGCCACGGAACACCGGCCCTGCGTGGCGATGTGACCGCTGATAAGGATGGTTCCATTACCGTTCAGGGCTTGCAAACCCGGCCCATCTCCGATGTATCGCCAGAAGATGGGCAGGCGCTTATCTTCAATGCTGACGCGAAACAATGGCAGGCTGCCAGTCTGCCGCCTATTTCCACTGCGCCAGCAGAGGATGGGCAGGTACTCATGTATAACGCGGACGAGCAGCAATGGCAGCCTGCTGATCTCCCCGACGAGGATGAAGACGAAGAAGAGGAGGAGGATAACGGTGTCGAACATCCCAGGGGGGCGGGCAGCTACCGGATCGTGGCTGCTGGCCTGGTGCGCTGCGACGGAGAGAGCCAGTTCTCCTCCTACAATGGTTTGGTGGCAAGGGCAGAAGAGGCACAGCCTTCTGGTCGCCCCACCGGCCTGGTGCTCCTGCATTTTCGGGGCTACGAGGAGCCAAAAAGACATCCCTACATTGTCAAAGCTCTGCCCAAGCTGCACGGGCGCATAAAATCCATTCTGGTTCATTTTGAACGTTTCGAGCGACATGGCATTATGCTGCGCATAACCGATGGTACTGGCAATACTATACACCACGATCAACTCCGACAACTGGAATTGATGATTGAGATCAGTCACTATGCATGAAGGGGTGACCTCCTATGGCCTCGATAGAAATACAGAAAGCATTGATTGACGCTGGCACGCGCTCGGTCAACTTCTTTGATGGTCGCATCCTTTCGGGCGACGACCTGAGCAATGAACAGGCGGTCAATCGCGAAGAGCATCGACAACTTGGCGCAGCTACTGGCGACGGGATTGTAGCGGGCCTGGAGGTCGTACTCTCTAAGGCGAATGATGCAAATATTGCTCCTACCGTGACGGTAAAGGCGGGGACTGCCATCAATCGCGCGGGGCAATTGTTGGCCTTGCCGGGCGATATTGATGTCCTGCTCGACAATCTCCCCAATCTCCCGTCTGCCAGTACATCCACAGCGCCTTTTGCCGGTGCCTCTTCGGTCAACGGTGGAGCTTATGTCCTGGTGCTTTCGCCTGTACGCGAACACGAAGGTTTTTCTCTGACCAGCAGCACGGGCGCGAGCGCGCGAGCATATAAAGCAGCGTATTTCATCGATACTGTCGAATTCCGCCTCCTGCCGCTTGGCCTGGATAGAGAGCTGTTCAATGATCCCGACCACCTGCAAAATACGATTGCGTACCTCTGTTTCGGCTTTTCCGACGGCAGCGCTCAGCCTTTCCAGCCCAACCCCTATGGCACATTAATCAGAAGCTCCGCTCTGCTCGATACCTACCGTCCCAGGAAACTGGCCGATAGCGATGTGCCGCTGGCCGTACTCTACCTGACCGCGACCGATGGCATCAAGTTCATCGATTTGTGGTCGGTGCGCCGCCGTGTCGTCCATCCGGCGGCATCCAACGAATGGGGAGGAGTGCTGAACGATGAGCGGCGAGCCGAGGCCGAGGCAATGTTTTTACAATTCCAACAGCAGGTAACGGATATTCACAACATCGTCAATGCGACCGGCTCCAGCCAGAAACCTCCGCTCACACCCAAATTGGTGGCAGCCTCCCGCTACCTCAATTACCTGCCCCCGGCGGGCTACTTGCCGGTTGATGCGCGCGGCTTCGACTGGAATACCTTCCTCGGCCCGCTCGCTCCGCGCTTCCTCACTTCTGTTGATGCCGGGCTATTGCGCTCTCTTTTACAGGCATCGCTCTATCGTGGCCCGATCAAAGTAGTCGCGGAGGGCAGTAGTGAAGCCCTTGCGCCGGTCGATGTCTATCAAGACCCGTCTCAGCCTGATTGGGTACTCTTTGCCCGCACGACCAGCAACCGCCTCAACGTGACGGTGGAGGCGACGGGATTCCAGCCGGCACAGATCGCCGTAAAGCTGGGGCCGCAAACACAACTGACCATCCCCTTGAAGCCCTCCCAACCCATTTACTCCCAACAACCACAACAAGCGCAGCAAGGACAACAGGTGCAGCAGGGAGAGCGGCCACTTGTTATAAAAGTTACGGATATCAAGGAGCCAGCCTTACAAGAGGTATATTTGACAATGCTGCTGCGGGCCGTCGAAATCCCTTCAGAGCGACTGAGCAGCATGGTACGTGTAGAGCAGGTCAAAGAAGACGTGAATGTAACAATGTGGCTGGGGAATTGGGCTGATTGGCTGAACGGCCAATATCCCAGCCTCAATGTTGTAGGCGTACCCCCGGCCATCTACATGCATCCCTACTTCAATCCCCGCGACATTGCCGACGAGCCGCAGGCTTATGCCGTGTTCAACACCGTAGCAATCCCGCTGCTGGTCAACCTGCCATCGCGCAGGCTGCCCCGGCCAGTTGCGCTCTCGCGGTCCGGTATCCCCGGATTGAGTGATGATATTGCCCAGGCTCTTGAAGACTATGGTTTCTCCTCTGTCGATCAACTTGCCGGCTCCTGGTCGCAGGCAATCGTCGCGGCTACCGGCCTTTCAAGCGACTATGGACGGTACCTTATTCGAGACGCCATCACCGCGCTAGCGGATATTCGCGCCCATCGCCGCTATTATAGCGGTATGAATGCGAAAACGGCGGAAATCTTACAGGAGATGGCGATTGTAGACGATGTTGGCCTGGCGAACGCTGACCCCGATGCGCTCGGAAATCAGATCAAGAGCCGCAGTTTTGCCGCCAGTCTGATCGAACAGGCCCGCGCGATTGTGCCGCAATCTACCTGGGACCTCGGCAGCCTGGGCCTGAAGCCAGAGCAAATTACCGCGCTCAATAGCCAGGGCATCCGTTCAAAGGGCGAATTTGTTCTCAAGATCGACCCCGAATCTGGCCGCAACAAAATAGCTACCCTTTTGAAGATGACTCCTCAGCAGGTTGCCGATTTGCACTCGACTGCCATTACCCAGATTACCGCCGATTCCATCAAACAGGTCCAGACAACCGATCTGACCTTACTACCGGATATTGACGCGGTCATTGCCAGCAAACTGGCCGATTCGGATATTACGACGGTCGATGAAATGGCGAAAGTCAATCCAGACGAGTTAGCCCGGTCTACCGGCATCTCCGAGGAGACGCTGGAAACGCTCAAAAAAGACGCGGCTCAGGCCAGCCGCGAAAGTATGGAAGTCGAGAGAGTGGCTACTATCACTAGAGAGGTGGCTAGTGAGCTTGACAGGCTGGGTGTCAATACCATAGCGAACCTTGATGAACAGACCGAAGAGCGTGTTGCAGGAGCCTTCAGAGGTGTTACGCGCGTGTCGCGGGCTGTCCTTGAAGGCATTCGGGCAGCATTAAGCGGTCGCCCAAGACCATTGGAATAGGGCAGGCAATCGTGATTATCGAAACAGGCAAAACCTATATCCGCAAGTTGCGAGCGATCTCTGTAGGGGCGAGTGCAAAAGTTATACAGCGCGACCCATTGGCGTTGCAGTTGCGCTTGAGCAGCGTACTCTCCGTGGCTGACCTGCAACCGCGCGGCGTGCCTGCCTCTTCTATCATCTGCATTCGCTCTTTACATGCTCCCCATCTGCCCGCGCAATACACGCGCTATGGAGGCGAGCGCCCGCCCCTGTGGTGGGAAGAACGTGTGCGCGACTTGATTAAGCGGGCGATCCAGCAGGCGGCCTATCCGCTCGAAGGCGCCGTGCCGGTGGATGCAGAGGCGGTCATCTTCGCCGACCGCGCTGAATTACTGGCCTGCCTGGCAAGTGATTGGCGCGCGGGGAATGGCAGCGATCACTGGTGGTGGCAAAGCCTGTTCCGCACTGAAAATACAGATCAGCTACTGTTACCCGCCTGGCTTGAGATGCCTGAATATATTCCAGCCGCGCTGCACTATCTCGCCGCCCAACATAGGGCCGTACCCTTTGTACGACGCTTGCCGTCCCATGACGTTCGTACACTCCTGCAAAGCATTGCTCACAACTTTGCGCTCCACGAGCTTCAGACAATTCTTACTGGCGCTTTTCAATCCCAGAGAACCGAAAGGCCATCCCGGCAGGAAGCAACCGAACAACCGTTTAACATTGCAGCTTCTGAACGGCAATCAACACAGCACGCCGGTAGCTCTGCATTCTCTCTAGCAGAAGAAATTTTGCAACTACCAGTAGGCGCAGCGTCTCCTCTTGAAGAATCCAGGCAAACTCCAATAGCTCCTCAAGCGAGCTATGGAACAGTTCGGGACGATCCTCATCGTAAACAATCTTTCCTGCCCCCTGAAATGCCCTGGCGTCCATGGGTACCAGAGAGCATGGAGCAGGGTCTTTCTTTAGAGCAGCAAGCTCTGCTCGGCATCGGGCTGATGCTTATGCGTACACCGTCCATTGTGCGAACGACCTCCTTTGCGCGAGCAGTATACCGGTGGTGTGGCAAGATAAACCTGGAAGCAGTAGGAGCGGGAGCAGTTCAGACGGATAGAGGGAACCCACATGGCAGCTCGCGTCCTGCATACATGCCAAAGGGTGACATACTTGACGTTCAAGGGATGGAAAGAGGGCAAACGCAGGATGCATCTGAGAACGGGGGCGAAGGCGTAGATGAGAGTGGTAAGGTAATCGCGTCTATTCAATCCGTGCCAGTAGATGATAGCGACGGGAGGGTAACTGGACAACCACTAGAGACATTGTTGGTGAATGAAGGAGAGTGTGGGAACCCTCCAGTGTATTCACAAATCCCGGAAACCCCGTCATTCCCGCCCTCACTTCAAGAACACTCGCAAGGGAATACGCCTACCATAAACGAAGCCTCCGTCTATGATAGGGATACCCCTGACGGGTACCATGAAGGCGATGATCGAAACGAAGGCGCTGGGGGTGAAGCGCGCGCGCTTCACTCATCGGAAGCCTCCACCAGCGATGAACCTGGTACTCATATGCGTGACCAATTCACGCTGGCAGAGGATGTTTCCCAAAAAGGACAAGAACCTGAGAGGCCACAAGAGCCTCCACTCCCAATTTTGACCGTTGCTACTCCTGCGGATGGAGGGGTCGAAGCTGGAAAAGGTTTCCAGGATGGGGGGATTAAGACGGCGTTTGGAGGGATTTTCTACTTGATCAATCTGGGGCTTTTTCTCGACCTGTACGGCGATTTTACGACTCCATTGCAACCGGGTCTTGCCCTCTCCATGTGGGATTTTGTCGCGCTGCTGGGACAGCAAATGCTGGGGCAGAGCCTGCAAGCCGACCCGGTCTGGTCTCTCCTGGCATCGCTATCCGGTCGGCAGGAGGAGGAAGCTCCTGGTTATGCTTTTGAACCACTAGAGCAGTGGCGCGTGCCGGTCACATGGCTGCGCGCATTTCCCGCGCAGGATAATGAGGGAAGTTGGCTGTGGTACGTGGAGGATGGGCGTTTGCGTGTGCTGCACCCGGCACAATTTCTGCTGCTGGATGTGCCTCTGGAAACGCTTGACCCACTGCAACAACTGAAACGTGAGATGCAGGGCTACTCCGACCTGCAAGGGCAGGGAACGCCTCAGCTAAGCAAGGGGCGAGCGCCTTTATTTCCTGATGACAGGCTGTTGCCTTGCGGTCGTCTAGCCGTCAATAGCTTTGCCGGTGATGTTTCTCCGTTATTGCTACGCTGGTTGCGCTGGCTTATGCCCTATATCTATGCGCGTTTGCAGCGCGCGCTGGGCCTGGCGGAGACAGAGGACCCGTCGCGCGTGTTATGTTTGCATTCCGCATCCATCTCTGTGACGATGACACATGTGGATATTTTACTTGCGTTAAAGGACCTGCCTGTCGAAATTCGTATGGCCGGACTTGATCGCAACCCTGGATGGGTACCAGCCGCAGGTCGCTTTATTGCCTTTCATTTTCAGTGACTGATGGCACTGGCAGATTGAGGAGGCGAATCGCGCGCCTGCTTAGAGAGGAATAGCTAGATGGGACAGGATACTGACAACCTGCCTCTCGTTTCTTGCATCATGCCGACCTTCAACCGCCGCGCATTTGTGCCGCAGGCTATCGCGTACTTTTTGCGTCAGGATTATAGCAACAGGGAACTCATTATTATTGATGATGGTAGCGATCCAGTGGACGACTTGATTCCAGAAGATGCGCGCATTTGCTATACGCGCTTGAATGCAAAGGCAGCGCTTGGAGCCAAGCGTAACCGGGCGTGCGAGCAGGCCAGGGGCGACATTATCGCGCATTGGGACGACGATGACTGGCAAGCGCCCCGCCGGTTAAGCTACCAGGTTGAGGCGCTATTACGTGAGGGAACGGACGTGTGTGGCATTCATAATCTGCTGTTCTACGATATGGACGCGGAATGCGCCTGGCGCTATGTCTACCCGGAGCATCAGAGGGCCTGGTTATCCGGCAGCACATTGTGCTACAGGCGGGCATTCTGGGACAGTAATCGCTTCGCGGCTATCAATGTCGGCGAGGATGCGCGTTTTGTGTGGAATGGTCGCAAGGAACGTATGACGGTGTTGTCGGATTCGACCTTCCATGTTGGCATCATTCACAGGCAAAATGTCAGCCCCAAACAAACACACGGGGCGTACTGGCATCCCTACCCTGACGAAGAGATACGCCAGTTGTTAGGAGCGGACTGGGCATACTACCAACCTCATCAACCCATTGCTACCGGTACAGCAAATACGCGGCCAGTTTCTCTCGCTCTCCCTACCGGTGAAAGGAATACAGGCATGATAGCTGTTGCGCAAGAGGCCGATCTGGCCTTGCCGGAGTTCGCGGCCTTTAACGCGGGACAGAGCCTGCCCAGGATGCGGCGCTGGGAATTGCCGTTCGCGCTGTTTCAAGCACGCCTGGCAAACACGATAGCTCTCCTCGATTGCGCCATCAATCCGGCGAGTTTTCAGGAACGCCTGCAATGCCTGTACCCGCATACCCTCTACCGGCATTGGAGTCCCATTCAGAACGGTCGTTTTGCCTTGCCGTTTGGCGTACCCGATGCATCCTTTGATCGCGTCGTCTGCGTCAACACGCTGGAACACCTGCTCAAAGAGCAGCGGGATGCGCTCGTGGCGGCGATGGCTCGCAAGCTCAAGCCCGGTGGGCTGCTGATCTTGACCTCTGATTACTACTTCGACTCGTCCTGGGAACGGCCAGTATTCTTGCGCGCGGGTGTGATGCGCGCAGATCGGCAGGAAATCTTCAATGGCTGGAACAAGGTGACGCCGCAGGAATGGCTGTCGCTCTGTCAGAAGCACGATTTACACCCGATGAGTGAGGATGAGACCATTGTAGAGCCGCAGGAAAACGACTCTACGCTTTACCTCAACCAGCAGCCATATACTCATGCCTGCGTTGGCGGGGTTTTCTACAAGTCGCCACGAATGGAGATGCCAGCAGGGAAGAAGGTCGTGCTTGCGCTGCTCACCTGGAATACACGCGACATCAGCATAGAGTCGCTGGAGGCTTATATTCGAGAGGCGCATATGCTGAAACGGCTTGGGCAGGAACCAATTATCTGCGTCTGTGATAACGGCTCGAGCGATGGAACTGCTGATGCCTTGCGCCAACTGGAAGAGCAGCTCGACATCCCGCATAAGTTCATCCTGAACCGTGAAAACTTCGGCAACTCGATTGCGCGTAACCAGATCATCGACTACGCCCGGCAATGCGCTGCTGATTATGTACTCTTCATGGATGGGGATATTGAAATTGTGCCTTTCTCAAGCTTCGCTATGCTGCGTTACATGGAAAACAGTGGAAGCAGGCTGGGTTGTATCGGCGCTGATTCCTCAGGACAGACGCCCCACCGGCAGCTTGCAAGCCCTTACCACTATAGTATCAACGGCTGCAAACTGGAAACTACCAACCTGGTTGCCTGGACCCAGTACGGCATGTTCCGCCGCGCCGTCTTCGACGATGGGTGCCGCTTCGACGAGCGCGAGCCGTTTCACGGACCCGGCTGGGGCTTCGAGGATAACGACCTGGCCTTCCAGATGGATGTGAAAGGCTACTTGAACCAGCGTTTCTTCGGCATGGTTTATCTGCATCGCGCCGCGCGCTCTTCTATTCGCATTATGCGCGAACGAGGCATCGACCCCGCAGCGCTCTACGACAGGCGCAAACAGTATGTGATTGACAAATGGGCATCTGTACCGGAAATCAACAATGGGCCTTTGAAGGATGTCAGGCGTGTCGTTATGAACGTCTAGTGCTGAATAGATGAGCAGGAGCTAATGAACTCTGAGGAGCCGCAGTGATAAAAGTACTCTCGATTGTGGGTACAAGGCCAGAAGCGATCAAGATGGCTCCAATTATCCGAGAGCTTGCAAGGTATCCAGGTCAAATTACGAGCCTGGTATGCGTAACGGCGCAGCACCGGCAGATGCTCGACCAGGTATTAGACCTGTTTCAGATTGTACCCGACTATGATCTCAATGTCATGCAGGATGCACAATCTCCTGTGCAGGTAGCGGCAAAGGTGCTTGCAAGATTGGAGCCGGTCTTGCTGGAGGAGATCCCCGATTGGGTACTCGTTCAAGGCGATACAACTACCGCCATGGCCGCGTCTGTTGCTGCCTGCTACGCGGGGATAAAAGTGGGACATATCGAGGCCGGGTTGCGCACGCATGATAAAACCCGGCCTTTTCCTGAGGAAGTGAATCGACGCATAGCCGGAGTTGTAGCCGATATGCATTTTGCGCCGACGGCGCAGGCTCGCGCCAATTTGCTACGCGAGCATGTACCCGCAGAGACGATCTTACTTACCGGCAACCCGGTGATCGATGCGCTCTTTGCAGTCAGCATGTTGCCATATAACCCGGCATCCGGGGCGTTGGCAAATATTCCCTGGGAGAAGCGTATCATTCTGGTCACGGCCCATCGACGTGAGAATTTGGGTCAACCACTGGTGCGGATCTGCGAAGCGCTGCGGGAAATTGCCCGGCGTTACTCGAATAGTGCGCATATCGTGTACCCGGTACATTTGAATCCTCTGGTGTGGGAACCGGTACATCACCAGCTAGCCAGTGTTCCAGGGATCACATTGATCCCGCCGCTGGATTATCTCCCGCTTGTGCAATTGCTCAAGCGCTGTTACCTGGTAGTAACCGATTCCGGGGGGTTACAAGAGGAAGCACCGGGCCTGGGCAAACCTGTGCTAGTTTTAAGAGATACAACGGAACGTCCAGAAGCAGTTGCGGCAGGAACGGCCATGCTAGTAGGGACTGGCTGCCAACGTATCGTGGATGCAGCGTCCCAACTTCTGGACGATTCGCAGGCTTACGCTCGGATGGCTCACGCGGTGAATCCTTATGGAGATGGGCGAGCCGCCGGGCGTATTGTAGATGCTCTGATGGCGTGCGGTACGACGATATCCAGGAGCTATGTACGCGCAACCTGAATAGCCGAAAAGTCATGAGCCGATCGCGCGCAACGGGCAGGCCGCTCCTGCTTTGCGATATTCGCGCTGCACAGCTTTCTCTATATGGAGATCGCTAACCTGACCGGCATTGTCTACCGCCAGCAGTGTGGCGTGCAGGGCGGCATTGCGAATCTGCCCACCAGTCAAGACGCAGCGCGCGGCGACCTCCTGGAGAAATGCCTGGCTGACGCTATGCGACGAGGGGAGATGGCTTTGCCAGATTTGCCAGCGTTCGGGCACTTCGGGCTGAGCGAATTCGATGATGGCGTCGATGCGGCGCAAGAAGGCGCTATCGATACGGCTCCCGGCGTTGGTGGTGATGATGACGATGCCCTCGTAGGTTTCCAGGCGCTGTAGCAGGTAGTTGGTTTCCAGGTTGGCGTAGCGATCATTGGCGGTGCGCACATCGGTGCGGTTGGTCATGAGCGCGTCGCCTTCGTCGAGCAGGAGGACGACATCAAGCTCTTCCGCGCGTGAAAACACCTGGTTCAGATTGCGCTCGGTTTCGCCGATATATTTATTGACCACCGCTGCCAGGTCTACCCGGTAGAGGTCCATCTGGAGTACGGCGGCCAGAACGCGCGCGGCCAGGGTTTTCCCCGTTCCGCTGGGGCCGCTAAACAGCGCGCGCACGCCGCGATTCAAGCTCTGCTTCAGAGCCGGGCCAACCTGTTCTCGCAAAGACTCCCGGTTGCGGCAGCGCGTCTCCAGGACGCTCAGTTCGCCGGCGACGCTGGCGTTGACGACCAGGTCACTCCACCCATTGGCCGGTTCCAGGGCAGTAGCGAGGGTCTCTAATGCCTGGCGGTTGAGCAGGCGCGTGGCCTGCTGGACATCGCCGGGAGCGATATCCGAACGATTATCGAGCAGAGCATAGGTATGAGCCAGCGTAGCCGCCCTGTGGATATGCCCGCCCGTCAGCAAAAAGCGCGGGGCGATCTTGTCCAGGGCAGAGGGCTGCATGGGGACCTGTGCGGCCTGCCAGAAACGATACCGCGCCGCCGCGTCAGGAGGAGGTATGCTGAGACCAAGCGAGCGAGCGAGTAGCGGGCCGCGCAAGCCGCCAACGCGCCCCAGTGTGATCCCAACGGGGCCGTTGTAGCCGGTCAGCACAGGCAGATCGAGCGTTTCGCCAGGAGCAAGGTCGAGGCGTAGAATGGGAACGGCTCTCACCAGGGTTGCCAGTGGTCCCAGTAATCGCCAGCTATCGTCACCGGGTTTGCCTCCTTCCCAGAGCAAGACATGGCGATTGAGGGAGCGTGCCAGCGCTCCCAACGTGGTGCGTCGTCCACTGCCGCTCATACCGCGCAATAGGAGCGTATTGGCCTGGGCGCTCTGCAACAGGCGAGGAAGGTGCAAGATACGCTCCTGGATTGCTGCGGGCAGGATCAAGTCGTCCAATAGAGGGAAGTCGGAAGCAGGCTGCAAGGTCAGACCGGGTGCCGGTTTTGTACCCGGCTCTCCGCGCAGCGCGTCCCAGATAGATGCAGGTATGCGGAGTACCCACTCGGCACGCGGGTCAGAGGGATTTTCGACTTGCAGCAGGCCGCAGTCCAACAGTGTGCGGCAGGCGTCCCAGGCATCATCAGGCGTATGGTCCGATTCACCCATCAACCAGCCGAGCATACCCAGAGACGGGCGGCGCACATTCAGCGGCGCTTGCAGGGTGGCGAAGAGCGCGCCAAAGCGAATGTCTTCCTCGACGAGTCCCACTGCGACCAGCAGGAGTGTTTCAGATAGGGTCAGTCCCCCTTCCTCCCTGAGCGCCAGCAACGGCAAATGGAGTGGCATAAGCGTTTGCGAACGCCGCCCGGTCGCTTCATCCTCCCAGTTGGTAATCTGCTTTTCCCACCATGCATTTTGCGCCAGACCAGTTACCTCACCAGGGACAAGTTCACCCAGAATTGCCTGATAGGCCAGTAGAAATGGGAATTGATCCAGGTGGTTTCTATCCGCTTCGCCGCTATCTATATGGGTCAGGATATGCGCTATGACGGCATAAAGGTGGAGCAGGAAATGACCGCGCGGCCCTTCAGACAGGTTGGAGAACAGGGCATTGGTGGTGCGAGTATCCTGCGTCATAGATGCTCCTACAATCGTACTTACACTGCTGGGAAGCCGGTCACCTGGAAGAAGGGATTATTGCCCTGTCGCCACTTGTAATGGGCGGTGATATAGACCCGGTTATTGACCGGATCATATATCAGGCGACTCATACCGCCTGCCATGCTGAATTCGATGTAGGCGGAGACGCCTTGCGCCAGGCCAGCCCAGGCGCTCAGGCGTAGGCCAGCGTTTCCAAGTGCAGCTAATCGAGGGACACGCAACTGGTTATACTCGTTCCTGTACCTGTTGGGATGCGGTACTCCAGCGCCTACGAATCCCATCAGCACCAGCGCATTATTTCTTAGTAGCCGTTTTTGTAATCCTGAAGTAGCGGACGCGTAAATAGCATTGGCAATGATCGGAATCTGGTTCACAGGCACGGCCACTGCTGGAAGCCAACCAGCCAGGTTAGTATGATTGCCTTGATAGCGCAGGTCCCCTTGCCGATTCGCGATTGTTGTCGCAAAGGTAGTTGTATCGGGCAGAGTATATTGCGGACCCAGGCCAGCCACAGTCCATAACGCATTTTCCGCGCGGATGTCAGCCAGTACCGCATCTACCGAATGGCTAATGGCTGCTGGAAGAGAGCCGTAAGGTATCTGGCTAGGGGCCGCCTTAGCACGCGACATCTGTCCAGCTCCCACAATCCCTGCCAGTTGATCGAATGCTGCCCGCTCATTCTGATCCATCGCCACCGCGTGGTCTGGCTGAATATGAGCTACAACAGCAACACGGATATGCTGTGTCAGCGCAGCGACCAGGGCGGCATTATTCAATACCAGACCTCGATTGACATATGCAGCCCGGATGGCAGTAACCATATCGGTGGTGACAGCATCGATATCGGGTTGGGCAAAGTCCTGTGCCGCCACGATCTGCATTACATTGTTCAATTGCCCCAGGTAATTTTCAAATCGGTCGTCTCCTTGAATGGCCGCTCGTAGTGTCTGATAGAACTGCGCCTGCTGGATGATGCCATGCCGAAACTCATTAGCAACCGGGTCATAATCGATGTTCTGCACGGTAATCGCGCGTTGGATAACCGCACTATGCAGTTGCGTTACACGGCTGGAGCCTCGCCTCGTCACATCCACTACCTGCTGTTTCAAAGCATTGGCGCGCGCACCCATCTGATCCGCTTCTCGTTCCAGCGCCGGATCATCATTGATTAGCGTACCCTTGAGTTGCCGGGTTGACGCCACCCGCCCCTGCTTCTGCTGCACCACATGCCATGCTTCATGGGGCAAGTGGTGTTCTTGCCCAGGCCCGACATGAATATCGGTTCCCTGCGTATATGCCAGTGCCTGCACACGAGCGGGCGCGGAGGAATGGTAGTGGACGTGTACATCATCCATGGACAGGCCAGACAGATTTTCAACGCCGGTTTTCAGTGTGTCGGGCAGATGAGAAGTGTTTTCCTGCTGTTGTGCTGGCAACTCTGCTCTTTCTTCCAGTGGCCTCCCATCATGAAGTCCCCGTCGTTGGACAGGCAAAATCAGCCGCGACGGCAGTTGACTTCCCCACATCTGAGTGTAGATCGGTAGCCGTGTAAGGTCCCCTGACTTTTGGGTACTGAGCTGCTTCACATTGGCCGGTTTCGGTGCAGGAGTCGCCCGCGTCAAACGTGTCTTCCCCCGCCTGGAAGGTCTCGCGTCAAACACCAGCATGTTCCCTTTACTAGATAGAGCGACTCTTACCACAACAAGAGCCTGTTGTAAGAAGTGTATCATACTCCACTGTATTTTTTCTCTCTTTTTCCTATATATTTTCTCTAGACTAAACCCATATGACTGGGCAGAGATCGAAGTCAACTTCTCCAAAAAAATCGTACAGAGGTAACAGACAAGGAGAAGAAAGATGCAAAAGCGAATCCATAGTCGCGAGTTTAAACTGGGGAGTGTGCGGGAGACGGCGTGAGACATAGGTAGACGGGGAATGCCGGTGGAGGGATTCGAACCCTCAACCCCGTAAGGGGACTTGTTTTTGAGACAAGCGCGTATACCGTTCCGCCACGCCGGCTGGCTACAAGAGGGATAATAGCACAGGTCTGATGGTGCGTCAATAGCCTTTTTTCGCGTTTGACCAAACCACAGTGTGTAGCACACATTTCGGCATGTTTCTTGCGATATAATTATGTGTCACATGCCATGCCCGTATTGATGGGCTAACATGTCTTTTGCTCGTCTTTTCAATGCCGCCTTTGAATCGTCCTCGCTGAATTTAGCATGTTTGTCGTTATTTATGGTAGGATTTTCAGGACTTTGATGCCTGCCAGGACATGGCAGAGGGAGTGAGCGCATGAGCATTACAGACTGGGTCAGCCTGAACGGACGCGATGAGCGCGTTCCTGCGAAACACACTGCACACATCTTACGTCGTTCAAAAGTGATGTACCTCGTATTGCTTTTTGTGTTGGCCTTCGGGGGATTTGCCCAACAGGTTTTCGCTGCCGGGGTAGCGCCCAACGGGCCGGGCGCGTCGTCCGTCTGGACGCCATCTAACAATACCATTCTTGGCACGGCAGCCAATACGAGCAGCGATGTCTGGTTTAGCGGCTATAATGGCATCGTCGGCGAGGTGTTCTATCCCACCGCCGATACTCCCAATAGCACCGATCTCCAGTTCCTGGTTGGCGATAGCGGGCATAGTTGGGTTGATGAAGAGAAGGTTGCTACCACTTCCTCGGCGCAGTTATACAATAACCACTCGCTAGCCTGGACGGTCACGAATACCGCCAGCAACGGCAAGTATCGCGTTACGAAGACCATCTACACAGACCCTACGCGCAATTCGCTCATCCAGCAAGTCACCTTTGCTGCGTTAAGTGGCACACTCTCAAATTATTTGCTGTACGCGCTGTATAACCCCACCATGCACGACGCAGGCAACAACAACAGCAGTTCCACGCAGACCTATAACGGGACCACCATGCTGGTAACGACCGATTCATCGGGCAACAACGCCAGCGCGCTAGCCGCCTCGATTCCATACGTATCGGGCATGACCAGTTCTGGTTTTGTAGGAGTCAATGACGGCTGGACGGACCTGAAAGGTTCAAGCAATTGCGGCAGTGGGACCTGTCCCGATGACACCATGAACTATACTTATAGTTCCGCCAATAGTGGCAACACGGCTCAGACAGGAGAGCTTGACCTTTCCGATGGCGGCGCTATCAATACGCAAACGGCGACCAGCATTACCTTCGACCTGGTGCTATCGTTCGGACAAACTAACGGCGGCACATCGTCTACCACCAGCGCGGAGCAAACCCTGGCCGGTACACTGGGTGATAACTTCTCCACCATGTTGAGTACCTACGTTTCGCAGTGGAATAGTTTCGATAACAGCCTGAACACGCCTCCGGCGGTGGGTGGCAACTCCACCATTCAGCAGGCGCGCCAGCAGGAATACTACCTGGCCGCCAATGTACTCAAAGCCGCGCAGGACAAGCAGACGGGCGCGTTCGTGGCCGGACTGGGTACGCCCTGGGGTGCCAGCAATGGCGATGGCGATAATGGCTATCACCTGGTATGGGAACGCGATATGTACGAGTTCTCCAGCGCGTTGATCGTGGCTGGCGATACTTCTGACCCTAAACGCGCCCTGTTGTGGGCCTTTAACTCACAGCAACAGCCCGATGGACATTTCCCGCAGAACAGCTTTGTCAATGGCACACCCTTCTGGACCGGCATTCAGATGGATGAACAGGCTTTTCCCATCATGCTGGCCTGGAAACTGGGCGTGACTGATAGCGCCGATTACCAGAACCATATCAAACCTGCCGCCAACTACATCCTCAATAATGGGCCGAAAACCGGTGAGGAACGCTGGGAGGAAAACGGCGGCTATAGCCCCTCGACCATCGCGGCGGAAATTGCCGGGCTGGTGACAGCCGCCGACATTGCCCGCGTCAACGGCGATACCGCCAGCCAGACGCTGTACGACAACGCCGCCGATTACTGGCAAGGCATGGTGCAAAACTGGACCTTCACGACGAACGGCTCGCTTGGCGGGGGCTACTACTTCGAGCGCATCGACGCCGATGGCAACCCCACCAATAGCGATAGTATCACCATTGCCAATGGCGGCGGCACGTATGATGAACGCTCGGTAGTTGATGCCGGCTTCCTCGAACTGGTGCGCCAGGGCATTTTCCCCGCCAATTCGCCCTATGTCACGCTTTCGCTGCCCGTCATCGACTCGACCATCAAGGAGACGGTCAACGGCAATAGCTACTGGTTCCGCTACAATCATGATGGCTATGGCGAACACGCCGATGGCTCAGCCTTTAATGGCACGGGCATCGGGCGACTGTGGCCCATCTTTAGCGGCGAGCGCGGCATCTATACCATCGCCACAGGCGCGAACGCCGATGCCTACCTGACAGATATGACCGCGTCGGAAAATGCGTCCGGCATGATCCCCGAACAGGTGTGGGACAATGCCGCGCCATCGGGCGATACGCCGGGTACGCCAACAGGGTCGATGAACCCGCTCAACTGGGCCATGGGCGAGTTCATTACGCTGCTCTTCTCGGCCGCTAACAACAGCATCGCCGATGTGCCATCTATCACTGCCAGTCGCTACGTCAGCGGCGCGTACACACCGCATAGCGGCAACGTGGTTGATTATAACCCGGCGCAACTGCACGCGGGCAAGGCACTGACCATCTACTACAACGGCTCGCTCTCATCTAATAGCCATGTGTACATCCACTGGGGCGAGAACAACTGGCAGAACATCCCGCCAGACCAGCCGATGGTCAAACGCGCCGATGGTTTCTGGCAAACGACGATCAGCGTGCCGAACGATGCCTCGCAAATCAACTTCGTCTTTAACAATGGTGCGGGCGGTTGGGATAACAACAACGGTCAGAATTGGAACGCCAGCATCTCCGGCTCGTGCGCGTCCGGTACCGTCACCAGCAGCCCCTGCACGCCGGTTCATGCTCAGGCCGTGCAAATTTTCTACAATGGTTCGCTGGCCTCAAGCGCATCGAGCATCACCATGCACTGGGGCTACAACGGTTGGAGCGGCGTTACTGACACAGTTATGACGCGCACATCTAGCGGCGCGTGGACAGGCTTTGCCCTGGTTCCATCGGCTGCCACCGGGCTAAATATGGCGTTTTTCAACCAGAGTAGTACGTGGGACAACAACAACGGTCAGAATTATAATCTGGCAGTTTCATGAGGAATCTTTCTGCGCTATAGCGATGTATCGAAGCTATAGCGCAGGAACAGATGGCTCGCTGCGCGTTTGACGCTGACCAGCGATCCCCACAGGGGGAATTCGGGCGCGAATAGCCTTCCGGCGACCAGCCCTGGTCGCTCGATAGTCTCGTTGCGCCCGGCAACTTGTGGGGCCAGTGTCAGGAATAGTTCGTCCAGGCAGCGTTCTGCGAAGAAGCCGCCGAGCAATTGTGGGCCGCCTTCGCTGAGGATCAAATTGCAGGGGCGTGCTTGCCGCACGACTTCCAGTATAGCTTGCGCGCTCAAAGAGCCTTTTTCGCTTTGCTTGAGGGCGACTATTTGCGTTGAAGATGGAATAGGTTGTTGGAGCAGGCGCTGCTCGCCATGCAATGTGGTGATAATCATTACGGGAACTTCGCCAGATTGGAACAGGGGCTGGTTAAGATTGATATTGCCTGCTACTGTGACAATCACATTCAATGGCGGCGTAGTCTTGCCTAGAGCTTGACGGAGCTGCTGGTAGAGAGTGGAGAATGGCGGGTAGATATGTTCGGCGGTCCAGATGTGATTGGGAGATTTGCGCAACGTGCCGGCCCCGACGATGATGGCATCGGCAACGGCGCGTAGAATGCCCATAACCATATGATCGTGCGTATTGTTGCCGCTAATATCGCCTCCACCTGCGTGTCCCGGCGCTTCCAGCGATACTACCCCGTCCAGCGATGTAACAAAGTTGGCAAAAACATATGGCCGCTCAGATGATAGCGGAAAGCGGAGTTGACCATAGATTGCTGTCAGTTCAGGCGGAAGCGGGAGATCAGCCCCGCGTTGTGCGTCAAATAGCAACTCGAGCGGTGTCAGGGTATCCACAATAGTCCTTACAAATCACCTTCGATACTGATAATCTGCTCCAATAACACATACTTCGTCAGACCCTTATACCCATCATCGAGGCTCTCTACCCATACCAGGTCGGCGCTATCTTCTGTACCAATAACCGTTTTTATGATTTTTCCATACCACACCATTTCTTCAGAGTGGTTGCGCATTTCGCCGGGACGCATTTTGTAGGCGATGACTGTTCCTATCTTCAACTGGCTGTAATCGATATCGATACCCATGCTTCATCCCTCTCATGAAGTTCAATGTGGTTTTAGCCGATAGGATGCTTATCTGGACCCTTAAATCATATCACTACTTGTCTAGTTGTTGCTACATAAGAGGTCTGGTACACAGGACTTATGAATGATTGTAGTGAAGAAGGCTTATGCCTCTATAACTCGTCGAATACGCCGATATTCCTGAATTTCTGGTAACGCAATTCTAACAACTCATCGACAGGTGTGGTTTTGAGTTGCGCGAGGTGTTTCAGCAAGGCGGCTTTCAGGTTGTCGGCTGTGAGGCGATAGTTGTGATGCGCGCCGCCCAGGGGTTCGGGAATCAGTTCGTCCACCAGATTGAGATTCTTCAGTTCTTTGGCGCTGATACGCATGGCCTCGGCTGCCTGGGGGGCGTACTTGTTGTCGCGCCACAGGATGGAGGCGGACGCCTCCGGCATGGCTACCGTATAGATGCTGTGTTCGAGCATCAGAATACGGTCGGCTATGCTGATGGCTAACGCGCCGCCGCTGCCGCCTTCGCCGATCACGACAGCGATAATCGGCACGCGCAGGCGCGCCATGAGGTACAGGTTGGCCGCGATAGCTTCTGATTGGCCGCGCTCCTCGTCTTCCAGGGCCAGGAATGCGCCGGGAGTGTCGATCAGGGTGATGATGGGAAAACCGAATTTTTCAGCTTGCAGCATTAAGCGACTGGCCTTGCGATAGCCTTCGGGATGCGGCATCCCCATGTTACGGAATTGCCTTTCCTTCGTGTCGCGGCCCTTCTGATGGCAAACAAACATAATGGTTTGCCCGTCCAATTTGGCCGCGCCGGCCATAATGGAGTGGTCGTCGCTGAATGAGCGATCGCCGTGCAACTCGAAGAAGTCGTCACACATCAAATGCAGGTAATCGCTGGAATAGGGGCGGTCCTTGTGGCGCGCCACCTGCACCGTTTCCCAGGAAGTGAGGTTCCTGTAGATCTCTTCGGTGCGCCGCCGCAGGTCGCGTTCCGCGTCGTGCAACTGCCGCAGTTCGTCGGGTTTTAGACGCTCCCCTTTGCGCTGCAAGGAAACAATCTTTTTTTCTAAATCAGCCAGTGGCTTCTCAAATTCCAGATCGTAGGCCATCGCTTCCTCCCGCTTAATGCTTGATCTGCGCATTGTCCTGGCTGTTGCAGGGTGGATACAGGCTGATGATACGCGCCAGGGTATGTCGCAGGTCGCGCCGGTGAACGACCGCGTCAATCATGCCGTGTTGCAGCGCGAACTCTGAGTTGATCGTGCCTTCCGGCAGCTTGACATGCATAAATTGTTCAATCACACGCGGCCCGGTGAAGCAGATCAGCGCGCCTGGTTCTGCCAGGCAAACATCGCCCTGCATGGCGAAACTGGCCGTCACCCCGCCGGTGGTCGGGTCGGTCAGGAGGCTGATGTATGGAACGCCGATTTCGCCTAGCTTCGCCAGGGCTGCTGAAATCTTCGCCATTTGCATCAAGGAGTACAGCCCCTCTTGCATTCGCGCTCCACCAGAGGCGCACGAGATCAGTACCGGGATGCGCCGTTCGATGCCAAGTTCAACCGCGCGCGTAATTTTTTCGCCTACCGCAGACCCCATACTGCCGCCGATAAAGCGGAAATCCATGACCGCCAGGGCCAGCGGCATACCATCAATCGTGATATGACCGGTCACAACCCCCTCGTTCATGTTCACTTTTTTGCGCTCATCGCTTAGTTTTTGGGCGTACTCCTGCACCGCGTCCCGTGTGCGAGCCACAAAATGCAGCGGGTCGCTCGAGGTAATGTTAGCATCGATTTCTACGAAACTGCCAGCGTCGGCCAACAACTCGATGCGCTCATACGCGGAAAGCTTGAAGTGATAATTACAACGCGGGCAAACCTTCAGGTTTTTTTCCCACTCGCGGGAAATCAATATCTCTTTGCAGCGATTGCATTTGACCACCAGATTGCCTGAAGGTAAACCTGACCCTGGCTGATTGCTGGAAGATGAAGATGCCGGGGGATCGACAGCTTCTTTCGCCATGTCATACCTCCTTGTCAGTCTTGCGCCAGGAGCGCGGCTACAAAGTCCTGCGGGTTAAAAGGTGTGAGATTTTCGACTTTTTCGCCTGTGCCTATGAATTTAATGGGAACACCTAAATCATCGGCGACAGCGAAGGCAAAGCCTCCTTTAGCGGTGCTATCCAGCTTGGTGATGATAACGCCGGTCAGGCCAATATCTTCCGCGAATTTACGCGCCTGCAAAAGCGCGTTCTGGCCCGTGGTGGCGTCGATCACCATAATCAACTCCTGCGGCCCATCGGGAAGCAGCTTCTGGATGACTTTGTTGATTTTCTTCAACTCTTCCATCAGGTTGTACTTAGTGTGCAGTCGCCCGGCTGTGTCCACCAGCAGAACATCACATCCGCGCGTGCCAGCCGCCTGGATGGCGTCGTAGACAACCGCGCCGGGGTCGGAACCGGGATTCTGGCTGATGACAGGCACACCTACACGCTCGCCCCATACTTTCAACTGGTCGATCGCGGCGGCGCGGAAAGTGTCGGCTGCTGCCAGGATCACGCGATGACCTTCTCCTGTGAGCCGGTAAGCCATTTTTGCGATGCTGGTGGTTTTGCCCGATCCATTGACCCCGATGACGAGAATCACGGTGAGCGGTGATTTGGTGGAAAAACGTAAATCGGCGGGTTTGCCAAGCAGTTTGGTGAGTTCTTCGCGTAAAGTAGTCTGTACCTGGGAGGTGTTGCGCATGTGTTCTTCGACGGAGCGCTGACGCAAACGCTCGATCAGCCATGTGGTAGTGCCAGGGCCGACATCCGCGCTAAGCAATGCCTCTTCCAGATCATCCCACAACTCATCGGTAATGGGAGTTTGTTTGACAAAAGACTCGCTGATACGGCCAAATAATTTACGGGTGCGGCTCAAACTCCCCTTGAAAGGGTTCGAGTCGGGGTTAGACATGGAGTTCTCTCCAACGCGCTCCTGTGTAACGGTAGACTCTCTTTTCGGCTCTTCCTGCGGTTTTTGCCCAAAAAATCGATTGAGCACGCTTGTAATAACTCCTTACGTGTTCTCGCTGCCTGGATTAAATAAAGAAGGCAAAAGGAAAAGGATTTACCTCTTGCCTTCACTCGTCCCACACACTACGCGGCAACCTTACTGGCGGCTGCCGCGATACTGGTGGAGCGACCCATCACTGATGGGTTCGTTAATGATGATATCGCCGTTACGGATTTTAATGTTGTACAGGCACGACGGGTTTGTGCAGACCCATGCCTTGTACTCGATAGAAGCTCCCTGGCTACCGAAATCCGAAAGCGGAACCAGATCACCTTCACTACACTTGCGACACCGGGGAAATGCATTCTCCACGAAATCGCCTCCTTCCTTCTCAAGAGAGGATAGTATTCACCCACCTGACCACGTAATACCTGGCAAGGTTTGGCGAAGAAGTAAGCCGAGGGGGAGCCTCCGCCTCTGCATCCGCATCCCCACAGCAGTTTTACAGTGTCATTCCATCGCTATCATACCATAAAACTTCGTCCGTGTCAGCATCCTCATGAAGATTCTTTCATCTTTTCTGAACATCTTCCACAAGTTCGGTCCCGGTATTTTAACGACATCGATGTAAACGAATGGCATTTGCATCTCTGCTTCTAAGGCTAGCATAACACCTGTTACAACATCCGTCAAGATTGATAAACTTTTATATGCACTGTTCCAAAGCTACGAGACACATGGCGACCGCAAGGGTCGCTGTATGGTTTACCCACCTCGTGACCGTGGCGAGTTCCTGACATCGTAGCCCTAAGGCGAGTCAAAGCCACCCAGGCGAAGGCGGCGTTGTTGCGCGT
>JBOGTO010000540.1:0-8046 GCA_050695155.1 Ktedonobacteraceae bacterium | reverse complement strand
GCACCGTACTCGCTCCGCAATTCGCCGCCCTTGCCGCCATCGGCGCGATCCTCACCCACTGCACCATTGAAGTAGTACGCACCGACCAGCCGTAATTGAGCCACGCGCCGGACCCCACCCCGGACGCCCGCAAGGGGCGTCCCTACATTTGGAGTGGCCCCACCTTCCCTCCACCTCAGACAACCAGGAGTGGGATGGGGATGTCTTTAATATGTAGGGACGCCCCTTGTGGGCGTCCGGGGTGGGGTCGGGGCCACACGCTTCATTCGACTTTCCAATCGCCCTGATGGCAGCGCCAAATCTATTGACAGCAACAAAGGCAAACGGTATAATCGGGTATGTCAGCAATGGCAAGCCGGTGTAGCTCAGGGGTAGAGCAATGCTTTCGTAAAGCATGGGTCGCGGGTTCGAATCCCATCACCGGCTCTTTATATTTCATAGTCCTCAGCCCAATGCACATTCTTCGACTGATTATTTTTCGATCCAGCCAATCTTAGGGTGCCTTCTGTCTTTCCTACAATGTCAACAGGGACAAGGAAGGCTCTATTGATTTGAGGACAATATACCCCGAAATACTCAGCCTGTCCCCGATAGTCTCGCCATTCACGACCCTTTCCTCCATAATAGTGATAGGTCGAGCTGGCTGCATTAAACGCTACGACTGTCCCATTCCTTTCAAGTCGTCCCGTCTTACACTGAATTCTGTAGAATGTCCCATTGTCATCGATTACTAGATCATATCGACCATTCCCCCCTCCAAATGGGAGCAGTACAGTTACTCCCTCCTGCCCAGATAAACGTGCAAGTATAGCTGCTTCTGTCTTCTCTGATTTGGACTTCATGCCTAGAAACCCCATATGCTTCCTCTTATTCCGGTGAGAGGCTACCCCGAAGGATAGCCTCTCTTACTCACCTTTACATGCTCATCGACACTGGTAACGGGCCTGACATATACCCAAGAAATACGCCCAGGTACTCTTCGAGATAGTCAATCGCCTCTTCATCAAAGCGGTAGTGACCTGTCGTGGCATCAGGCACCGCAATCTGATGCAACAATTCCCTTGCCGAAAGTGTTGTTGCTCGTTGCGGCTCTTCTCCGTTGGCATCCAAGAAGTAGTAACGTCGTCCACTCTCGAAACCTTTACGAAACGCTTCATTATCCAGACTGAATACGATGCTGCCCCACTGAACTGTGTTCGCCTGTAGCTCTGTTGCCATACATTTACGTCCTTTCTGACATGACTAAATGGTATCAAGAGTCATCTGATACTATTTTATATGACTATATACTAATTTGTCAAGGTTGGTGTGCTTACATTTTCTTTGACAACATTCAATGCTTGCTTGTTTGAGAGCAGTTGACCGAACGCCATTTAACGTAGTAGAATAAGGAAAACCTACGAGGCAGGGTGTAATGAGCGACGATAAAATGCTAACTGTGCAGCAAGTGGCAGATCAAATACAGGTCAATCCCGAAACGGTGCGTAATTGGATACGAACAGGTGAATTAGATGCATTGGATATTGGGGGGGAATATCGCATTTCTCGTGCCGATCTTGACGACTTCATTCAGCGTAGGAAAACGGGCAGACGGAAGAAACAGGATTAGGACAGTATTACTTCTTCCCAACTATCAGTCTCGTGTGTTTCTCTCCAATGTCGCTTTGCATGGCAATTCACACAGAGTACATCACATTTTCTGATTTCGTTTGTTATCTGTTTGATACTGGTTGCTCTTCTAACTACGTCAGATATGTTAAAACTTTTCTCTGCTCTATTTCGATGATGAAATTGTAAAACTGCTGGATGACTTATACCGCAGTCTATGCAGTAAAGTGTACTCCTATGCGTCCTGAACCAATCTCTAATATCTGGTTCTTATCCGTATAACATTGAGCGTGCATGTTTGGGAAAAACAGATTGATACACGATACAATTTATCATAAGGGCGTATGTTTCATCGTATCCAAGTGCGTATAGTTCACACTCTAACTTTTTTAACCTCATGATTTGCTCAATAAATGACGTATGATAATCGCGTTTCCAGTCTCGCAGCATCTCATAAATACTCTCAAACACATCAAAAATATCATCAACTATCATGTTGAGCTTTTTCGTTCTGATAATTACACGCTCTTTTTCTTCTGACATACTGCTTGCCACTTTCTTGCCGATATTCTTTTTAGTAGGTAATCAAAGTATCTATGCTTTGATATTGATATTAGCATATAGAAAGCAAAGTTGCAATATGCAGGTATCAAAAGTTCAGCTACAATAATGGCTATGTATAGATTGCGCATCAAAGAAGAAGCCATTAAGCGCGGGTTCAATCAATCGAGCCTATCGCGTGCCTCAAATATTTCATACGTCACTATTAAAAAAATATGGCGTAACCCTTACTATGAGATAAATATTGTTACCCTGCATAAGATCGCTCAAACGTTAGGAGTAGCAACGTCGGAGTTAATAGAGGATGTGAAAGATTGATCTGATCTGAAAAAAGAGGAAAAGCGCATGGAAAGATTTGAGGTCAAGCGCGTCGAGCCGCATGAGGTTGAAGTGGTTCATGATATTCTCAGACAGTGTGGTGAAGATATGAAGGAGCGTTTTGGTCTCACGCACTGGATTCCGCCCTACCCACTTCACTTGATGCGCCAATCTGCTCAAGAGAAACGGGTATATGCCGTCTTTAATACAGGACAGGTGATCGCAACCTTCACGCTCGGAACGCAGGCTCCATCATACTATGCTGAATTGGGCGACATCTGGGAATCGGGGCAGGCGAGAGCATTGTTTCTGAATCGTCTCGCCGTCCTTCCCCCTATGCGAGGACAAGGGATCGGGTCCTGGTGTCTCGCCCACATTGAGCAACTTGCGAACGAAGAGCAGTACGAGGCCATTCGCTTTGATGCCTATGCCAGACATAGGAAGTTGCTCGAATTTTACCAGAAAGCAGGCTACCGCCAGAAAGGCTTTTTTGTGGTATCGACTCCTTCACGCGGAGAAAACGAGATCGTGTGTTTTGAAAAGATATTGTAAAGATGCTCGTTTCTTTCCTCTCATTATAACGCTACTTAATTTGACATAAAATGAGGATGACCCGTCAAATTGTGAACTAATTCACATTTATTCCTGAGTTTATATGCTAAGCTCGCCCTATCTTTTCTATTCTCTACACATATTCTGTCTCGCAGATCACTTCTACAAAATGCGTTGTATGACTTGATGAATCAAAGGATACATCATTATGCAAAAATCTTCACTACCCTCCAAACGCATGTGTATCGGTATGGGTCTCTTCGTAATGCTCTTTCTTATGCCTACACTCGCCGCCTGTGGTAGCATTACCAGTACGGGAGGCAATCCACCAACTGGCACCGCGACTGTTACACGTAGCGCGTCTCCCACTAAAACGCCGGGTGTGCGTTCGGGCGCGCAACCTTGCCCTGGCGATACTGGTAATGCGGCGTACTGGGAAAAGATCATTGGCACTGCTGGCGGCTCGCAGCAGGTACAGAGCGTGAGTTGCGGCAATATCATGGATTCTACTTCGTTTCAAGCACTGGTAACGGATCATCGTGGCAATGCTGGCCCGACGCTGGATGTTTACGTGTTCAACAACATCACTAACGCCTCACCAACAAAGATCTTTCAGGTGATGGGACTTGTCAAGGGTGCGGCGAAGATCAGCGGTTACAATACTGTGATGACGGCGCAGGTGGACGAACTTTCGGCGCTCAACGCGGGCAAACCCGAATCTGCCATCACGGCAGACCTTTTCCGCGAGTTTAAATGGTCTGCCAGCGCTGGCAAGCTGGTACAAACCGCCTTCCCCGGCATCTTCCCTGACCTGACGCGCTACCAGGCCGAGGCTGACCAGGCAAGCGTCAATCAGGGACACCAGCCCCGGAAACTCAGCGCGACACACGTTGCCAACACGCTGGCCGTGAGCCTGCTTAACTGGTCTGCCAGTTCGCCAACCACGCTGCTGAGCGGCGGTGGGACGCACGATGTCGGCGCGGTTGTGAGAGTGCGGAGCAGCCTGCCCGGCAGCGGAGCTATCCTCGTAACGCTCTCGCGGCTGGAAGGAAACACCAACGGCGGCATCTGGGAAGCTATCGCGGTCAAAGTTGATGGCATGTCGATTACTAGTCCCGATCCGCTGGTTACGCTCAGCAACCCGGTCGATGTGAAAGGCACGGGCAATGCTTTTGAGGGTGTCATCGGCCATGTCATTGTGCTGGATCACCTCTACCATTCCCTGGGACAGGCGAATGCCATAGGAGCGGTTGGGATGGGCCAGACGACGTTCACGACCAACCTGCGCTACCAGTCCACCTTCCCGGCTGGCGTCCAGGAGGGAGTGCTGGTTTTGTCTGCCCCCAGCAATGCCAGTGGCGCGATTGCCGCCGCAGTCATGCAAAAGGTGTTGATAATGGGATTGCCAACAGGGGTGTGAGCAGCCCCTGGCTATTCAGGCAGCAGTGGACAGGCGTCTCGAAACTGCTGCACTTTTTCTTCGACGTCGAGAAAAGTCATGTGCATAGTGGCGGGAACACTCAAATTGAGGGTCAAAATCTTGCGGTTTAAGGCGCGTAACTTCTCTTCGTATGCGGCTGCGGTTTTCTCGACGGCGTCATTGTAGGCGCGTTTTTCGCTGGCAAAGGGAGCTACACGGCGCGCGTGCAAGTCTCTGGCCTGGGTACGCAGGCGATTCAGTTGCTGCTCTACACGCTCGTTTTCGCCGCGAATCTCTTTGAGCAGTTCAATTTCAGGAGGCGCGTAACCGTTCTGCTTGAGCAAACGGTAAGCGGAGGTTTTGTCTCCAGCCAGGGCATTATCTTCGAGATTGAGCGGCTTACCTGTGCCTTCCAGGTTGTCGAACTCGCCGCGCGCCACCGCCTCCTGAATCTGTTCTTCGATGTAGTGCCGGTATTGTCTTCCGCTTAATTTGTTCGTCCGTCGAGGCTGTTCTGCTTCATCAGGGTTTCTGGCGACGCCGCGCCAATCTTTGAAATCCATAAGTCACCCGCTAGTATGCTAATAGACCGCCATAATTCAATTGCAGGGAGGGGCCGGACGCCCACAAGGGGCGTCCCTACATAACAAACACTCACACACCCGACGCCTCCCCCGGACGCCCACAAGGGGCGTCCCTACATTTCGGGATGACCCCACCCGGTCATATGAATACCGATTATCCCTATCCTTTATTCTCTACTGATATTATAGCGTGCTGAATGACCTGCCGCGCAACTTCGTACACCTCTTCCAGTGGCAGCGATTGTTCCAGCGCGATACGCCGACACTCTTCGTATTCTGGCGCGGCGCTGATGGCACGTCCGCCCAGCAGCTTCACTTTGACTTGCATCTTGCCAAAGGGGGTCTCAATGGATTGCTGGACGCGCTGAGCTTTGCGCCGCTGCGTTTGCTGCATACGCACGCCGAGCGTTTCAGCCTCGCTCAGCAAAAGTTGCGCCAGCGTCTCGCCATCCTCAACGCGGCAGATCAGGGTGAGCATGACGGCGGGGCGATTCTTTTTCATGTGAAGCGGCGTGTAGGAGGCATCCAGCACGCCAGCCGCCAGCAGTCGCTCCATCAGGTCGCCCAGCGCTTCGCCCGTCATGGTATCGATGTTGGTTTCAATTACCGTCACCCAATCTGTCTCCATCTCGGCCTGCTCGCCCGCTTGCATACTTGCGCTAAGCGGTCTGCCCAGACAAAGTCGCAGGCAATTGGGCCAGGGGAAAGACTTGCGCCCGAAACCATAGCCTGTGCGCTCGATACGTATGGCTGGCGTCTCAAAACGGGCCAATGTAGCAAGAATGGCCGCGCCGGTGGGAGTCACCATCTCGCCTTCAACCGGGCAGGGTCGCCAGGGCGCGGCCACACGCCGCAATATCTCCAGCGTGGCAGGCGCGGGTACCGGCAAGAGGCCGTGCGCCGTCTTAACGTGACCGCTACTCAATGGCAAAGCAGAGGCGTACAGCGCCTCAATGCCCAGCGTTTCAATCGCCAACGCCGCTCCTACAATATCAACGATGGCATCGACGGCTCCAACCTCGTGAAAATGCACCTCCTCAAGCGTGGAACCATGCACAACGGCCTCCGCTTCCGCGATACAAAGGAACATGGAAATGGCTCGTTCGCACACTCGTGGAGATAACGTTGCGGTTTGCAACAGTGAAACAATATCGGTGAAGTGACGCGCAGGCTGCTCCTGTTCGGTTAGCCTCACATCGAAACGCTCGCCGCGAATGCCCTTATCCTGGAATTGTTCCAGTTTCAACTCATAGCCAGTAATGGGAAGACTGGCTAGCGCCTGTTTGAGCGTTTCCAGGGGAAAGCCAGCATCCAGCATGGCTCCCAGGAACATGTCTCCACTGATGCCAGAGTGACAATCGAGATAGGCAATGAGCTGTGACATTTATTTGCCGCTCTTGTGAAAAGCGATGGCGTTACGATAAATATCGACGTAGCGCAGCGCTGATGCGTGCCACGAATGATCGGCCTCCATGCCGCGCTGTTGCAAGGTGCGCCAGACATCCTTGAAACGGAAGAGTTCCAGCGCGCGCACGATGGCCGCGAAGAGTTCCCAGGGATCATAGTTGTCGAAGGTAAAGCCATTGCCCTGGCTGGTGCGCGGGTCATATTCCTGCACCGTATCGGCCAGTCCGCCAACGCTGCGCACAATGGGAACGCTGCCATAGCGCATGGCGATCAACTGGCCCAGGCCGCACGGCTCGAAACGCGAAGGCATCAGGAACATATCACTGCCTGCATAGATACTCTGCGCCAGTTCGCTATTGAAGGTGAGAAAAATAGCAACCTGCTGGGGATAGCGCACCGCCAGGTTCTGGAACATTTCATGATAATGCTGGTCGCCAATGCCTAATATGACCAGTTGCACACCCTGCGCCAGCAATGGCTGCGAGATTTGCGAGATCAGGTCAAAGCCTTTCTGGTCGGCGAGGCGCGAGATCATGGCAAGCAATGGCACATCGGGGCGCACTGGCAGATGCGCTCGTTCTTGCAGCGCCTGTTTATTCGCGGCGCGTTTCGCCAGACTGGTGTTATCGAATTGCGAGCGTATGTAGCGATCAGTGGCCGGGTTCATTTCCAGGTAGTCGATGCCGTTCAACACACCAAACAGGCGGTCTTTGCGGGTACGCAAAAGCGGATCGAGTTTTTCGCCAAAGGTAGGAGTCAAAATTTCCTGGGCATAGCGCTCGCTGACGGTGGTAATGGCATCGGCAAAGTGGATGCCACGCGCCATAATATCGACGACGTTCGCCAACTCCACAATCTGAGGGTAGAGGAAACCGCCCGCCGCGACGCCTGCTACTTCCAGGATACGATAGCCAAAGATGCCTTGATAGGCCAGGTTGTGGATAGTGTAGACCGTCGCAGCATCGCTGAAGAACGGGTCTTCATGATAGATCGTGTGCATCCAGTTGGGGACGATGCCCGTTTGCCAGTCGTTGCAATGAATAATATCGGGCGACCAATCGAGCAGGCGCATGGCTTCAAGCGCGGCGCGGCAGAAAAGGATGAAGCGCTCGCCATCGTCGATATACCCGTAGATGTTTTCGCGGTCAAAGTAGCGCGGCGCGTCAACCATATACACCGGAATGTCATCGCCAATGCTGCCCTGCATTATGCGCACCTGCTCCGAATACTGTGACATTTTGATCGTCATAGATTCGATTACAGTGGTCAACTGAAAGCGTTCAGGATTGACCTGCCCATAGCGCGGCATCACCAGCCGCACGTCATGCCCCAGCTCCTGCAACGCCTTCGGCAGCGCGCCCACAACATCCGCCAGCCCTCCAACTTTGGCAAAAGGCACAATCTCAGCAGCCAGCATCAAGATGCGTAAAGGCCGCTCAAACTCCAAATCCATACTATCCCCTGATACGTAGATTTCAACTGCAACACATTTTCCCCATTATAGCATAGGATGCAGCAATTACAGTACCAACTTATTTGAGGAATTGTGATAATCGAACAGGGGAATGGAAGCGTCATGCTTCCATTCCCCTGTTC
>JBOGTO010000539.1:0-1690 GCA_050695155.1 Ktedonobacteraceae bacterium | reverse complement strand
GGCCTGTCATTCTGAGCGCAGCGAAGAATCTCCCGTCGCTTATGGTACTCGTCAAGGAAACAGGATGTTTATTTTACCGCGTGCAACACCACAAACGGCAGCACAAATCCTCCCGCGTCGCGTCGCTGCTCGATCTGGAAACCTGCTGCTTTAACCGTTTTTTCGGTGTCGCGGTTCCAGTGGCAGTTACCAGCTACTAGCTTTGTAACGGGGGTAATGATATTCTGCATGGCAGCGGCAATGGCTCCATGCGCGCGTACATGTTCTACCATCAGTAATGCCCCGCCCGGTTTGAGTACGCGCCGCACTTCGCTCAGGCCGCGCAATGGATCGTTGACGGAGCAGAATACCAGCGTAACAACGACGCTATCAAAGCTCTCGTCCGCGAAAGGTAGGTTCTCCACCGGAGTCTGGGTGAGATTGACTGGCACACGCGCCTTTGCTGCTCGTTCGCGTGCGTAACCCAGCATAACGCTGTCCGGCTCAGTGGCTTCCACACGCTCGACTGTAACAGGGTCATAGAACGCGAAGTTGAGTCCATTGCCTGCCCCGATTTCCAGTACCAGCCCTTGCGCCTGGCTGGTTACTTCCTGGCGCAGGGGATTCATGAAGCTCTGTTCTTTTTCGCTGCGGGAAACACGCTCATATTGTTTGGCAAAGAAACGGTGCGCGGTATGGCCGTTTTGCGCGGATGTTGGATTTTCAGACTGCTGGCTCATGGCTAGTTGGTTTCACTTTCTCTGTTTTGTGATACGTGTTACGTGTCATTATACATGATTCATCGATGGCAGACGCATATTACTTATTGCGCAACCACGCATAGTCCATTACAATAGTGTCGTAAGAACCGATCTATTACAAGATATGAAAGATGTATTGAGCCTATGTCACGTATACCTCCGGTTGAAGATATACCGTTTCCACAGGACGAAGCGCTGCCTTTTGCGAGCATGTCCACGCTGTTTCGCACGATGGGACACCGGCCTGAATTGATGCAGCAGAGTATGCAATTGTTGCAAACGGCCATGCGCGGCGGCACGGTTGACCCGCGCTTGAAAGAATTGCTGGCCGTGCGCGTTTCGCAGGTCAATCATTGTTTCTACTGAATGGCCGCGCATACTGCTTTGGCAAAGCAGTTCGGGGTGACGGAAGAGTTGCTGGACGCACTCTACCATATCGATACGCATAGCTCCCTCTTTACAGGAAGCGAACTGGCGGCGCTGCGTTTTGCCGAGATTATGACGACGGGCGCGCGCGACGTGGACGAGTCTCTGTGGGATGAACTACAGGCATACTTTGACGATGGAGAAATTGTGGAGATCGCTACGGTGATCGGCCTGTTCAACTTCTTTAATCGCTACGCCGATGCGCTCCAGTTGAATCTGCCGCCACAGGCAATAGAGGAAAAAGAACATGGCAACAAGTGAAGAAAAGCTGGCCTCCCTGCTGAAGGATTTACAAGAATTGGGAACATACCTGCACAGCCAGGGCGATAAAAAACTGACGCTATCACGTCGTTTCGAGGAGAATGCCCGCCAGGATGCCTCGAATCGAGAATTTGACTTGAACCAGGCCAAAATGCTGGACTATCAACACTACATCTGGCACGAAATAGGCCACATTGTCGATAAGCTCGTCAAGCAATATGAAAAATAGAAGAGGAGCTATGTCTGACAGCGCTGTCAGACAT
>JBOGTO010000538.1:0-30438 GCA_050695155.1 Ktedonobacteraceae bacterium | reverse complement strand
GCCCAGCGCCAACGCCACGGGCATCAGCCCGACATCTACTCCAATACCTCTCGCTACCACGCCTCTTTCAACTGCCAATCACGCCTGCGCTACCGGCATCGTTTCATCCATCAACGCTCAGAACTCGACCTTCGTTGTCACGGAAGCTAAAGGAGCTAAAACCATCACCGTTAGCGCCGCCCCCCAGACCACCTTTCACAAGCGCGGCGACACCGGCGTCGCCTTCGGTTCACTCGCCGTCGGTCAGCACGTCCGCGTCACTTCCCAGACCGCCTGCGATGCCACCACCACCACTTTCACTGCGAAGGTCATCACTATCATCGTACCCACAACCCCTACCGCGACCCCCGCAAACTCGCCAACGCCATAGCCCAGAATTTGAGTGTTGCAGCAGCATGTAAGGTTTGGACTGCTCCCTCTCCTGGCGCGACTATGATATACTGCCAGTAAAGCAGCAAAGCGAGAGAAAGGGGGCAGAGAGCCAGCGCATGATTACCCAGATCGAGATAGACGGCTTCAAAACGTTCAAAGACTTCAAAGTAGAACTCGCCCCTTTCCAGGTCATCGTCGGCCCAAACGGGTCGGGAAAAAGCAACTTGTTCGACGCGCTGCAATTGCTTTCCAGGTTACCAGACAATAATTTGACCCTGGCTTTCCAAAACCTGCGCGGTGAAGTCGGAGAGTTGTTCACTACTTTACCTGATGGAAAAGCTATAAATCGAATACGACTAGCTATTGAAATGCTCGTCAATCGAAAAATACGAGGAGTTGGAGAGGCCAAACAAGGAGAGGAAACCAAATTAATTGAGGAGATAACATCTAGCCCGGATATTCCACTTCAATATACGCGTTTACGGTATGAGCTAGAAATTACCCTCGGTACAGATACATATGGTTTGGAGCGACTTTATCTTACCCATGAATCCCTTAAATCTATTCCGCAAGCAGATGACAAGTGGTGTCAACGATACGGGCTTTCATCCCAAAACAATTGGTTGCCAGAGCCAAAGAAAGATCAAAAAGTCTTTATTGATACTAAACTTACACCTGTAGCTGTTCTTGAAACAAAAACTGAGAGATCAACCTATATGGTAGACCAGCCCATGATTTTTCTTTATCCCGATAATGACCAGCAGGAAAAAACCAGGCGCTTTTATGCGAATGAAGTTCAACAGACTGTAATGAGTAGAGTAACCGATATAGAACATCCTCATATCTTAGCAGTTCAGGACGAACTTCTTTTATTGAGGTTCTTGCACCTCAACACAGAATCACTTCGCCAGCCAGGCCCGACGATTGGATCTCGCTTTCTCTCATCTGAGGGCAAGAATTTACCAAGAATGCTGGCCCGTATGCAAGCTGAAGATAAATTTACCTTAAATAGTGTCTCACTAGATATGGCAAATTTAGTACCTGGCATCCTCAATATCAGAGTAGAGCAAGATAAACTAAGCGATACGTATATTATCTTTACTCAGACATCAGATGGGCGTTCATTTTCATCACGAGTGCTTTCGGATGGTACACTGCGCTTGCTTGCACTGGCAACCATTAAAAACGATCCGCAATTTCAAGGTACGCTTTGTCTTGAAGAACCAGAAAATGGCGTTCATCCTCAGCGTTTAAGAAATTTGGCACGACTACTGCGAAGAATGGCAACAAATTTCAATGATCCCGATGAGATAAGTGAGCCATTAAGGCAAGTGTTGATTACAACCCATTCTACCGCATTTATCAGCCTGCCTGAGATAATTGACTCACTTCTTTTCGCATATACAATGACTAGAGTTGAACCGCTATCTAGCGGAAATCCAACCCTTGAAATCACTTGCATGACTCCTGTGGTTACGACCAATACGCAAAAACAGGTTGGTATGGACATACAGAGAGACGAAACCATGGAAATTTATACACTCGACGAGGTATTACGTTATCTGGACAGTGAAGACCTTGACGAAGCGCGTAAGCAATTGCGTGCGGCCCGCAACACTCTTAATGAAGCGTAGGTAATAAAGTAGATGAGATTAGCTCTAGCACTGTATGGCGAAGGGAACACTGACAACCGCTTTTTAACAGCAATAATTCAGCGAACATCGAAGAAGATATTGGCAGAATATAGAAAGAGCAATGTGAGTGTAGCCTCGGTAGAACCAATCAAGCTCTTCGAGAAAAAACCAACACGAGAAGAAAACATTTTGGAAGCTGCCCGACAGGCATTTCGCTATCAAGCTCTTATTGTTCATTCAGACGCGGATTACCCTTTGCATAATAAAGCACTTAAAGAACGCATTTTGCCAGGATTTCATTTAGTTCAGAGGTCCACAGAAGCAGTATGTGAGAAGTTACTACCGATCATACCAGTACAGGCAATCGAAGCCTGGATGTTAGCAGACTATGAGATACTTTGTGCTGAAGTAAGAACTGGCTTGAGTGCTCGTGATCTGGGTATCCCGGAAAAGGCAAAACAAGTGGAGTCAATCTCAAAACCCAAATTGAGACTCAATGATGCCATAGTAAAGATCAATAAACAACTTCGTCCCCAGCAAAGGATCGATGCATACTTGCTGTATGAGCCACTTGGCAGAAAAATCAGGCTAGAACGGTTGATGCAGATTTCTGCATATCAGCAATTTGTCATTGATCTGACTGACACTCTGAAAAGTCTCAACCTGATATAGTGAATCAGACTAGCGAGGAAACTCATCCATGCCCTACCTATCCATCACCGAAGCCGCCGCCGATCTGCGTTCCGGCATGACGACGCCGACCGAACTGCTCGCTGAAGCATTGGAGCGCATCGATCAACTGGATGGCGACATCAAAGCCTTTGTGACCGTCATGCGCGATGAGGCGATGGCCGACGCGGAGAAGGCGGAACAGGAGCAGCGCACCGGGTTGTTTCGCAGCCCGCTACATGGGGTCCCCATCGGCGTAAAGGACCTGATCGCCGTCAAAGGTGTACGTTTGACGGCAGGCTCCAGGGTGCTGGCCGGTAATATTGCTACCGAGGACGCAACAGTAGTCGAGCAGTTGAGACGCGCCGGAGCTGTCATTATTGGCAAGACCAATACGCACGAATTCGCCTATGGCACCTTTACGCCGCCCACGCGCAACCCCTGGAACCTGGGACGCATCCCCGGTGGTTCTAGCGGCGGCTCCGGCGCGGCAGTGGCAGCCAGTATGTGCCTGGGTGCCATTGGCACCGATACGGGCGGCTCGATCCGCATCCCGTCAGCGTGTTGTGGTGTTATTGGACTTAAACCAACTTATGGGCGCGTCAGTTGTTACGGCGTGATCCCGTTAAGCTGGTCGCTCGATCATGTGGGGCCACTGGCGCGCAGCGCGGAAGATTGCGCCGTCATATTCGATGCCATCGCGCGCTACGACCCGCGCGACCCCAACAGCGTCTCAGGTCCGCCTGCGCAGCCCAGCACATCACTTATTGGCGGCGCTGAGGGACGCGGGCCGCTCTCGCTGCAAGGCATCAAACTTGGCGTGCCACAGGAGTCGTTTGTCGCGCCGCTTGATTCAGAAGTACGAGCGGCATGGCAGGCCGCGCTGCGCGTGCTACAAGAAGAGGGCGCTGAAATCATCGACGTTGACCTGCCGCGCCCCACCATGCTCACCTATCGCAACATCCAGCGTCCCGAAGCCACGCTTGCGCATATACAAAACGGCTGGTTTCCCGCGCGTAGCAACGATTACACCGAACCAACCCGCGATAGCCTCCTCAAAGGACAGGAGATACCGGCCATCGATTACCTGCAGGCGCAACAGGAACGCCGCCAGTTCTCCAGTGCCATCCGCGCTGTGATGCAGCGCGTCAACGGGCTTGTTTTGCCTACCATTCCCCTGCCCGCCTTTCCCGTTGAGCTAAGCTACCAGAACATTCTCATAGATGGCGTGGTCGATCATTCAGCGGCGAGTTTGCTGCGCCTCAACATGCCGTTCAACCTGGCCGGGCTGCCCTCCATCTCACTGCCCTGCGGCTTCTCAAAAGATGGAATGCCCATCGGCTTGCAGATCGCTGGCAAACCTTTCGAGGAAGCCATGATCCTGCGCATCGCGCACGCCTATCAGCAATTGACGGACTGGCATCGCCGCGAGATTGGGGCGAAAGCATGAGCCAGGCAGCGCATTTACAATTGCCTCACGGGCAATTACAGCTACCGGCGTTTTTACCCGATGCTACGCTGGGTGTCGTGCGCAACGTGGATAGCGCGGACCTGGAAGCATGTAACATCCAGGCGGTGGTGATGAATACCTTTCACCTTATGCAGCGTCCTGGCTCATCGACCATCACATCGCTGGGCGGTCTGCACGCTATGGCAGGCTGGCCCCATCCCATCATCACCGACTCCGGCGGCTTCCAGGCGTACTCGCTGATCCGCCAGAACCCCAGATACGGCTTCATTAACGAGAAAGGTATCAGCTTTCAACCCGACGGCTCCGACCGCAAGTTCCACCTGGCACCGGAAAAGAGCATCCAGTTGCAGATCAGTTACGGTGCCGATATCGTTGTATGCCTGGACGATTGCACGCATGTGGACGATTCCTACGAGATACAACATGAATCGGTCAGGCGCACCATCGCCTGGGCCAGGCGCTGTAAAGACGAATTTCAACGCCTGATGAAACAGAAACGCCTGCCTCCCGAAAAACAGCCATTATTGTTCGGCGTCATCCAGGGCGGCGCGTATCACGAATTGCGCAAACAGTGCGCGGATGCCCTGCTGGATATTGGTTTCGACGGCTTTGGCTATGGCGGCTGGCCCCTGGACGGTCAGGGCAATTTGCACGTCGATAGCGTGAGCTATACGCGGGAAATCGTCCCTCCCCAATTTCCCATGCACGCGCTGGGCGTGGGACATCCCGCCAACGTGCTGGAGTGCGCCCGCATGGGTTATGCTATTTTCGACAGCGCCATGCCCACACGCGACGCGCGCCACTCGCGTTTGTACACCTTCACCCATGCCCAGGGCTTGCCCGCGCCAGGCTCCAACGAGCAATGGTTTAAGTACCTCTATGTCAATGACGACAAAGTCATTAAGCAAGACGGTCCCATCTCTCCTTATTGCGATTGCCTGTGTTGCCGCCGCTACTCGGTTGCCTATCTGCACCATCTTTTCAAGATCAACGACAGCCTTTTCCTGCGGCTGGCAACCATCCATAACCTGCGTTTCATGACGCAGTTGACTGCGCGTTTGAAAGAAGAACAATATGCCAAACCCGGCACAGCCACCTCTGCTCCAGCTTATTGAGGCGATTCAGGCCAGCGCGAAATACCGCCATATCGATGCCGGGTTCATCCGCGCCGTGGGTACAGCCGAACTGGAGAAACGGCGCAACCTCAAAGAAGCTCTCAAAGCGACCAAAAACAAGCTGCACCAGGTTGGCGCGGCCTATCAAGATAATATACCATCCTACACTCGCTGGCTGGAAGCATTGCGCGCGGCATCTCTAACCGGAGACCCGGCGCAACTGCAAGCAACATGCAGGGAGATTATGCAACTCCATGCCTCTACCCGCGAACGCCTGCCTTTTCTGTCACACTTTTATTCCGCAATCCTGGCGCATATCGCGCCCGTTCATTCGGTCCTGGATATTGCCTGCGGCCTCAATCCCCTGGCGATCCCCTCGATGCCTCTTGCGCCCGGCGCGCGCTACTATGCCTGCGATATTTACCAGGATATGGCAGATTTCTTGCAAGCCTGCTTTCCGTTGCTGCATGTTGATGGAGAGGCGACGGTATGCGATGTCATACAACATTGTCCCACCCACAAAGTCGATGTCGCCTTCGTACTCAAAACCATCCCCGTGCTTGAACAGGTCGATAAGAACGCGGGGCGGCGACTGCTGCAAAGCATCCATGCCGATCACCTCGTCGTCTCTTTCCCGGCTGCCAGCCTCGGCGGAAGGAGTAAGGGCATGGCAACGAACTACGAGACCCATTTCAACGAACTGGTTGCCGGCCAAAACTGGTCAATCCAACGTTTTAGTTACGCTGCTGAACTGGTTTTTGTTATTCACAAGTAACACCCGGTGAAGGGATAATAATGATGCGCAATATCAATGAACTCGCCTCTGATAAAACCTATTTGCACACCATCGCCAACAATCAATACCAGCTTCCAGATGACATCGATCTCTATGCATTTTTACACGCGCTGCTGCAAAATTTCGCCACCACAGATGCGGAATTGCGCGATGAGCTGACCTACATGATTCTCGCCCATGCCATCGTTGACCAGCAAGAGGCTGATAAGCTCTCTACCGCTCAACGCGAATCACTGTTGCTGGCATGTATCGACAACGCGCACCTCTTTTATCACATCGGTGAAACCAGCAGCGACAGCGTTTTCATGCGCAGCTTTTCGTTGTTGATCGTCGCCGCGCTGCTCTATGCAGACGCCCGTTTGCGGCAAATCTCGCAAGAGGCCACGCGCAAAACTCAATCTGCCCTCTTACGTTACGCCGGAGAAGAACGCGACTGGCGCGGCTACATCAAAGGTAAAGGCTGGACGCACTCTGTGGCGCACCTCTCCGACGCTCTCGACGAAATAGCCCAGAATCGCCACATGTCACAGGCAGACCGCGAAGCCGTCATGCATACCCTCCCCTACCTCGCCACGCTGCCCGAACCCCTTTGCTACGAGGAGGATGACCGATTATCGTTCGTCGCCTATCGCGTCATCACAGCCAACATGGTTGAGGATGCCTTTCTCGAAACATGGATTGAGTCGTTTTTTGTCACGCGAACGGAAGAGATTCCGGGAGGAACAGGAGAGGATGTGGCTAGCTGGGTGCGCGCCGCCAATGCCAGGAATTTCTTGCGCAGCCTCTACTTCCGTCTGTTATGGAACCAGCAAGCGCCTACATTGCTGGAGCGCATATCCGCTCTATTGAAGAAGCTCGACCCCAGCCCTACGCCAGGGGAGGCTTAGGATACCTGACTCTCAAATTGATGCAATAGACAACAAAAAACCGGTACTCATGCATGGGTACCGGTTCGCTCTGGAAAGGGTTATTTGTCCTTCAGGATTTTAGCGATCTGGTGGGCATCCTGTCCCGCCTGCTTCAAAGCGTTATGAATGGTCTGCTCGGCTGTGGTCAGGCTCTTCAAGCTGCTATCAGAGGTTATTTGCTTTACACCGTCTATTCTACCGGGCAAACCTCAAGCATAGATCAAGACAGGCTCAACATTTACTCTGGTTTTTTATCCGAAAAATGGTATTGTATACAAAATGAAACGACTTGAAACATGATTACGCTTTTGCGCGTAATGAGGAGGCCAGAAACAGAAAGAAGTCAGTTTCCGGCAAGCCGTGCGGGAGAGAGATGATACGTTCGGGGATTATGGTTCGGAGCCGAGAGGGAGGAGCAAAAAGAGAGAGCTATAAGCTCTCAGCCTGTTCACAAGAGGCTCTAAAAAGATGATGCAGTGTTACCTTGAATTATGTTAATCGTCTGGTATCGTTTCAAGAAGCTCGCTCACATTTACTCCTAACACATCAGCAAGACGCCGTAAAGTAGAGAGCGTCACATCTGTATATGGGTCTCTCCATATCCTTCGTACTGTGTTGTAGGCAACTTCTGAGCGTTGGGATAATTTAGTCAAAGAGATCCCTTTTATATTAGCAACCTCTTTCACTCGTAGTCTTGTTCTCATGCTGGTAGTGTACCTGTTTTAACACCTTGACAGTAGCGTGTATGTAATGGTAGTCTTTTATTGACTGCAATCTATTGACATTACCGTTATGCCTCTAGTAAAGGCACATCATGGGCATACAAGCTGATAGTTCTGCAGAAGAGTTTTTTATGCTTTCACGGAATATCTGAAGTTCATGATTTAAGGAGATGATACTATGAGCGATATACGAGCCTTAAATGAGGCTGTCGAAGAGATATTTGTAGTGTTAGAAGACGTAAAGGATATGTTTAGTAAGTGGGATAGCTCCTATCATCTATCTTTTATTAATAAAGCTATGCGTCTACAAACTTTACGAGAGAGATTAAATAAGCTTGGATATGAAGAGGAGTTCGTTGAAACTGTTATAAGGATAGCTTATCATAACATCTTTACAAGTGACTACTAACTTCAAACTGACGCTATTTTCTGATTCGTCGGTGCCATCGACTACAACCACACACTCGCGTAAAGAACATCTCACATTCAAAGCGAATACCAAACAGGGGCGTCATGGATGGCTGCGGCTCACTCCAGCGTATTCTGTGCATCTGGTCGAGGAATTAGTATCAAAATGTAATTCAGAAGATCTGGTACTTGACCCATTTTGTGGCACGGGTACAACTGCGCTTGCCTGCGCACAACGTGGGATTACTTGCCATACTGTAGACATCAATCCATTCCTTGTCTGGCTCGCTAATGTTAAATGCGCCAGTTACTCGGAAAATGCTATCGAAATAGCTAGAACAGTTCTGGATAAGGCTCTGGCTGATGTAAACAACGAATATCATTCTGCCTGGGTGCCTCCCATTAAAGATATCAATAAGTGGTGGGAACCGGATATTTTGAAGCTGTTATCTCTGGCTTTTGAGCAGATTCGCAATCTGACTTTATGTAATGAAGCGCAATCTCTTCTCTATATTATTTTTTGTCGCTGCTTAATTGAGCTGTCCTCTGCAAGCTTTGGGCATCAATCGATGTCATTTAAGAAAGATACTCCTTCCGCTTACCTGTTTGAGGTTCTGGCAGAGATGCGCTTTCGTAATATATTTCAGCGAATAGGTTCAGAAGTGTTAGACGCTGCAAATGAGGCATTGCAGGATGGACGTGGACGGGCGCTTCCCGGTGATTCAAGACGGTTAGAAGCAGTTTTGCCTCTGAAAAACTATACTAGCGTAATCACTTCGCCGCCCTACCCTAATCGCATGAGCTATATTCGTGAACTTCGACCATACATGTACTGGCTGGGTTATCTCGAATCTGGCAATCAGGCTGGTGAGTTGGATTGGCAAGCCATCGGCGGCACCTGGGGTTGCGCCACCAGCAAGCTTATGAATTGGACACCCGACCCGCGTATTGAGATACCTTATGAAGGATTCGATGAGATTACTTCACATATTGCTCAACATAGCCAGATACTAAGCCTCTATGTGACAAAATATTTTGAGGATACTATACAGCATGTTCGTTCACTAAAAAATGTACTTGCCTCTCACGCGCAAGTACATTATATCGTTGGCAACTCCAAGTTCTACGATGTAGTTCTTCCTACCGAGCAACTCTATGCGGCGATTTTTGAGGCCGAAGGATTTCATGAAGTGAGTATTGAGACCATTCGCAAACGCACTTCTAAGAAAGAGCTTTTTGAGTACGTGGTGTCAGCACAAATATAGTTCGATGATAATAATCTTCACAGAATCCTCGCCTTTAACTTGTCCACACCCCCTGCGGGTCATACTCTCGAATCACTCTTAACTCCTCTTCGCCTGGTGGCATCGTTTCTCCGCAATCGTCGGCCAGTCTCAATGTCCACCCGGTTTGTTCCTGCACTTGCTCGATAGTGATACCAGGATGATACGATTGCAACAACGCTTCTCCATTTTGCTTATCAAAAGTGAAGACGGCCAGCGTGGTGATGAGCGCGGAGGGGCCACCTCTGGGCAAGCCGACTCGTTCGCGCCATGACTCGCCCGCCGGATTGTGGGCGTCGGGATAGCCGTAGCCGGGGCTGGTGATGTAGTCCACTTTTTCGCGCAGGCGGTGGCGTTCGTGCTGCATGATGATAGCGAGACGCTGCGAGAAAGAGGCTATATCAGCACCGCCGCCGCTGCCGGGCAGGCGCACTTTGGGGTGTTGATGCTGCCAGTCGCCGATCATGGAAGTGTTGAGGTTGCCGTAACGGTCAACTTCCGCGCCGCCGATGAAGCCGAGGTGTACGTCACCCGCCGCCATCGGGCGCATGACATTGAGCGTAGTGGTTGTCCAGAGCGAGCCGTAAATATTGGGCGCATCACCCATCGTGTAAAGTAATTCAGAAGATGGGGCGTCACGAATGACACCGCTTTCAAAAAACCCGACACAGTTGGGCGCGTGCGTGCGTTTGGCAAGAGCAAAGGCGATGAGGGGCAGGCGCATCCCAACAAAGACGTTTTCGCCGTCGCGTATCTGGCGCGCCGCGCACACTACCATCAATTCTCTCGGCGTGTAATGCATATCATAATTCCTTTCTCACATTTGCCAGGACAACTCAAAATGTCATCCTGAGCGCAGCGAAGGATCTCTCTGGCCGAGCGCAGATCCTTCGCTGCGCTCAGGATGACAGCCGTGTTTCACTTAACGCCTCTGGAAGCAAGCTCCACCAAGGCTGGGTTGTTATACCCCATATCAATACCCGTAATCGACCTGGGCGGCGTAGTGATGCTCTTTGACGCCCAGGCTTTGTTGGCGTGGCTGACCCAGTTTCTGTAGATAGGCGGCGCGGTCTGGCGTGTTCATCACCCATGCGTCCAGCCACTCTTGAAAACCCTCCAACGTGCGTGTGCGGGTGTGGTATTCGTGGTAGAACTGGTGGTCGCGGTTGTAGTAGCCTTGCACGGCGGAGGGGTGCGCGCCCCAGGGATCATGCACAACGGCGCGTACTTTGTAGGATGGTCCGGCTACGCGGTTGGGATCGCTTAAAATAACGGCGCGTGGCACGATTTCTTCAGCGACGACGATTACATCGCGCGCGGCCTGCCAGGCTTCTTCGCTGAGGCCCATGCTGCCCCACATATGGGCGTTGCCATCCTCGTCGCTGCGCTGCGCATGGACAATCGCTACATCGGGACGAACGGCAGGAACCAGCAGCAGGGGAGTTCCATCGATAGGCGATGGTTCGATGCGCAAGGCTGGATTCTGGCGCGGTAGGTCGCTGCCCAGCAGGGTGCGCGTGGGAATGTAGGGAGAACCCAGGCTGGCGGCCAGCAAGGCTAAACCGATGGTGTAATTGCTATATTCCTCGATGGTGATGGGACGCGGAATGTCTTTTTCGGCTGCGCGGCGATAACAGTGCGCCAATCCCTCGCTGACATTGCCCACCCAGGCGGCGCTTATCTTTGCGACGCAACCCGCCCCGATCAACTGGTCAAAGAGGATGTCGGAGATTGGCCCGATCAAGGTCAGGTTTTGCCGTCGCTGGCGAATGATCTCATGCCCTGCCGCGAATGGGATGAGCGGTTCCAGGGCTAAACTGAGCGCGACTGATGAGCCATCCGGCACGTAACGCGCGATGGCATCGGCCATTGAATTGAGTTTACTCATGCTGGTGTCAACTCCGTGATAGTATTGGCGTAATCGTCTGATACGTAAATATTACCACGCGAATCGATGACCAGTCCCTGCGGCTCAATCAAGCCCTTGCTCAACAGCGTCTCACGCGCGCCTGTCGCCTGTAACACGCGAATTAGCGCATGTATGTTGGGTTTCAAATCGATGACCAGCATATTGCCCTGCGCATCAAAGACGACATCATCGGGCATACCAAAACCGCCGATGCTCGTTTTTTTGCCATCGGGGGTAATTCGTGCTACTGCGCCCCCGCATTCATCGGCAATATACACATTCCCCTGACCATCTACCGTCGCGCCTACAGGCCGCACAATACCACCGGTCAACAGGGTAAGCGTTTTGCCATCCAGGCTCATACGATACACGTTGCCGGTGGGACTGTCGGGCAGGATGAGCGTATTGTTGGTGGGGTCAAGGGCTATGCCATCCACGCCATCCTTACAGGGCAAGCTACTTGGCGTACCCGGCAACACGCGCAGCACCGTAGGAGCGGAGGTGCCGGGCGCGATTTGCAGAATACGATTAGTGCGCTGCTCCGCTAAAATGAGTGTGCCATCGGACAAATAAACCAGACCCTCCGGTCCGGCCAGCCCGCTAAACAAGAGCGTTACCGAACCATTAGCGTTGAGGCGGCTTACAGTGCCAGCGTAGAAGTCGCTGAACACCAGGCGTCCCTGTGGGTCGAATGCCAGGTCGTCCGGTCGCCACTTTCCCGATAGCAACACACGTATCTTATAATGCTCTGGAGTTACGCCAGGTGTATTTGTCGAAGTGAGAGATACTACGGGAGTAATGGTAGCAGCAGGCACTACCGATGTTCGGGTCGGAGTAGGTGTTATCGATGGGGGCGATTGGCTACAGGATGAAAATGAAATCAAGCAGAACAGCAGAAAAGAGCAGAGAAAAGTAGCGCGTTTCGTAATCATAGACACATTGCTCCCTGTATGCACGAGATAGCTTTATGTAATCAACGTTTGCCGGATGTCACTCGTTACATGAGGTCAGCAGTGACAAGAGATTCTTCGCTGCGCTCAGAATGACAGCCGGAACGTTGTCATTCTGAGCGCAGCGAAGAATCTCTCGCGCGAAGTCGTCCAGCGAAGCCAATCCGGGTGATCTTGAAGACTTGGATGTGTATATTACACATTCACTGGCGCGACTTCTTCAAGGAAGTGATGCATGGTTTTGAGTGGCGCGCCGCTGGCATTATTGCGCAGCATGACCATTTCGGCAGCGATGCTGAGGGCGATTTCGTCGGGAGTCTCCGCGCCGAGGTCCAGGCCGATGGGAGAATGCACCTGTTCAATGCGTTCGCGCGCGACGCCCTCTTTAAGCAAATCGCGGAAGATGTTCTTGATTTTGCCGGGGCTGCCGATCATGCCTACATAGCGGGCGCGCGTTTCCAGCGCGGCGCGTAGAGCATCCTTATCAAGGTTATGGCCGCGCGTCACAATCACGATCCAGCTTGCTTCGTCTAGCTCAATCTCGCGTATGGTCTGTGGGATGTCGCCAAAGGTCAGTTGCACCTTATCGCTGAAGACATGCGGGTCGGCCAGGTCGCGCCGGTCATCGATGACCACAATGCGGAAATCCAGACTGATTGCCAGTTTTGATAGAGCCTGCGCTACGTAACCCGCACCCGCGATTATCAGGCGCGGCTCAGGGTGAAGCGTTTCGATGAAGAGTTCGAGCGTCGCGCCGCAACTTCCTACGGCCTGATCCGCGTCGAGGTGAACATGGATCAGTTGAGACTGACCCTCGCGTAATGCCTCCAGCGCAGCCTGCGCTACCTGTGTATCGACTTTTGCCCCAGAAAAGCTCCCGCTCGTACTGCCATCAGCATGTGTGAGCATTTTGGTTCCGACCCCACAGGGAGCCGCGCCAATGGTCTTGACAACGGTGGCTACTGCTACTCTCTGGCCCTGTTTGAGGGCAGTCTGAATTTCGTTATAAATGGTTGAAGCGCTCATGCTCTTTCACCTGCCTGTATGCTCTAGTATTCAATGACTGAATACATATATCATACCACAAAAGAGTCACATCCAGATGCGCCAGCGATCAGGCGTATCGACGCCAGAGTCCGAGGATAGGTCGGAGTAGTTGGGCCAGATGCTGGCATCCGGTTCAAGGGCTTTGATAGCAACGGCAATCGCGCCCGCCCAGGTTTCGTCCATACTCAGATGCTGCATTTCTTCTTTGCTGAAGAAACGCGCGTCGTCTATTTCTCGCGTTTCAGGGCGCAGGTCGCTAATGGGCGAAAGCAGCCGGGCGCGAAACATGAAGAAGTAGTTATGCTCTCCATCATCCATCACCCACAGGCGCACACCCATCAAGCCCTCGATCTCCACGCGCAGCCCGGTCTCCTCGAAGGTTTCACGCGCCGCAGCCCGGTCGGGCAACTCATCAGGATTGACGCGCCCGGCAGGCAGCAAATAACGGCCCTTCGTCACTCCATACGTGCTGCGCACCAGCAAGACGCGCTGGTCATGCACAACCAGCGCCCCCGCGCCAAGACTGAGCGGGCGTTTCGGCCTGGGACGTTCTACGGGTAAATCGCTCTGTGACATTGGGATATGCTCCTGTCTGGCTAATCATCAATGACGCAGCTTTCCAAGCCTCTTTTTCACCTCTTCTAACATCTCATCGCTTTTGCAGAAGGCGAAGCGCGCGTATCCATACCCGATAGAGGCATGTTGCTGGCTGTAAAATGATTCTGGCGGAATGCAGGCTACGCCGACTTCTTTGACGAGGTAGCGCGTAAATTCAAGGGGTGTGCCATCGAATATGTCTGAATAATCCGCCATCACAAAATAGGTTCCCTGTGGGGCGAGGCATTTCAGTCCGCCGGCAGCGAGAGCATCGAGCATTAACTGACGTTTTGTGGCGTACATGGACTGGAAACCTTGATAGTAGCTGTTGGGAAGATTGAGCGCGTATGCGATAGCTTCTTGCGATGGATGATGCACCGCGAAGGTGATAAACTGATGCGCCCGCGCTACGCCATCTACCAGATCGGGATGCCCATAGACCCAGCCAATTTTCCAGCCGGTGGCGCTGAACAACTTCCCGGCGCTGCTTATCGTGACGGTGCGCTCGAACATGCCCGGCAACGTGGCGATGGGGATATGTTGCGCGTTGTCAAACAGTAGATGCTCGTAGACTTCATCGGCAATCACTGTCACATCGTGTTCGATGCACAGTTCGGCGATCATGCTCAATTCCTGCATGGTGAAGACGCGCCCGGACGGGTTTTGTGGCGTGTTCAGAATGATGGCGCGCGTTTTGCTGCTGAAAGCGGCCTTGAGTTCATCAACATCCAATGTCCAGGTTGGCGGATGCAATGGCACGCAGACGGGTACAGCATTCGCCATGATGATATTGGGTACGTATGAATCGTAAAATGGCTCGATCACGATCACTTCATCGCCAGGGTCAACCAGACCCAGAATAGCGGCGAAGATGCCCTCAGTCGCTCCCGATGTGACTACGACGCCTCTTATAGGGTCAATGTCCATCCCATAGAAACGCGCGGAGTGATCGACGATGGCCTGTCGCAGCGATGCCGTGCCGGAGCCGGGCGCGTACTGGTTATACTGCCCGGCCTGCGCAGCCCATGCCAGATGCTTTATAATGTCCGGCGGCGTATCAAAGTCCGGCTTTCCCTGCCCAAGATTCAAGGCATTGTATTGTTGCGCGAGCGCGTTGATCTCAGTGAAAACGGTTGTGCCAAACGACGCTACACGACGCGCAAAAGTGGACATGGAACATACTCCTTCCTAACGGGCAACGGGCGGTTTTTTCAACTCCTCAAGTGTATTGAGCAGTACATCAATGTCTTCGATAGTATTGTAGAAGTGCGGTGAGATACGCGCGACTGTCCCACGCGCCGCCGCGTAGATTTGACGCGCCACCAGTTCATCGACAATATGCTGCGGCGTCAAATCCTGCCGCTCTGGATGGGATTGGAAACACAAGATGCCCGAACGTTCGCCCGCGCCCTGTGGCGAAACAACGAGATAACCCAATCGTTCCAGGCCAGCGATAGCATAGCTCGTCAATCCCAGAATTCGCGCCTCGACCGCCTGCATCCCACCATCGATGCTCTCGAAAACGCCCAGCGAAGCATCCAGTCCTACAATTGGCGCGCGATTGGACGAACTATGCTCGAAACGCGCTGCGCCCTGTTTGAGAGGCTGGTCATGGTTAAAGAAATCAAAGGGTGTTTCCACGCTGAACCAGCCACGCCGCATAGGGCGCATTTGCGCAAGCAGCGCATCGGAGACATAGAGAATACCAGTCGTTTTCGGGCCTAGCAGCCATTTATGCGCAGCTGCCGCCAGAAAATCCACGCCGAGTTGCTGTACGTCGATGTCCAGCGCGCCCAACGCCTGCATCGCATCGATGCCGCACAGGATGCCATGCTCATGACAATACCGCGCAATAGCGGCAATATCGTTGCGAAAACCGGTAGAAAACTCTACCAGACTCAGGCTGACCAACCTTGTACGCCCTGTAATTTGCGCCAATACATCCTCAACACGAATACGCTGCTCATACATTTTGACGAAGTGAACCTGCACGCCCTGTTGCTGTAGATTCAGCCAGGGATAGACGTTGCTGGGAAACTCGCACTCGGCGGTGATGATGGTATCGCCCTCGCGCCAATCTAGCCCACCAGCAATATGCATCAAACCGTCACCTGTGCTGGCAGTCATGGCGATCTGGTCGGGTCGCACATTGAGCATACTGGCTAAGCGGCGGTGCGCTCCCTGTTCGTACATGCTCCAACGGCTAGCATTGATGTTGCCAAACTGGCTGCTATCATCGATGTAGGTATGCATGGTACGCGCAGTAGGTCGCGGAAGCGGCCCATCAGAGGCGTGATTCAAATAGATACAATTGCGCGTCACCGGAAAAAAGAGATGGCGCAGTTCCTGCACATCGTCTTCTCCAGTAAATTCATGCTCGCCCTCTTCGATGAGCAGGAGGGATTGTAGCATGTCGTCGAGGGTAGGCATGGCAGAGGCTATATCAATATCCGGCATTGCAATGGTTGCTCCTCATGAGGAAAATAGAGTCAATGATTGTTCTTAAACTATAGCATATTGAGACCATCACAGTGAAAGAGAGGAAGAAAGGTAATTTGTGGTGTCATATGCCGGGTTCTATGTTATAATGCCTGCAAATCGCAACGAAAACCTGTTCTTATTTGTGGAGGGGCAAGCGATGGATATCGGCAAGATCGTCAAATCCTATTCGCATATCAACTACGTGTGCCAGGTGTATGGGCCGCGCGAGGTGGAGCAGGTGCCTGCTCCGGCGGATTACGCCTTCGGGCGCTTTGTGCGTATCGCGGTGCGTTCAGAGCAGAATGGCGACCACGACTCGCAGATTATTTCAGCACTGGGAAAAAGCACTGAGCCGCAGACGTATGCGGTGGGGGTAATTTATGACACCATCCTGGTAAATCCAGAATTTGGCTCGCTGGGGCCGCGCCTCTCCAATGAGACGCAGGTTGAACTCTTCTCGCCTGACTATATTTCGGAAAAAGCGGTGCTGATCTATGTAATGGTGCTGGGAATGCTCGAACAACGCGCGTTGCCGGGCGGGCAGCAGGAAATACTTTCCGTGATGCACGGCGTGCCATTGCTTTCGCTGGAACTGGGCAGCGACGTGCAGATTATGAGTACAGAAGAGGTGCAGGCATTTCATTATTTTCATGATGAGGAAGAACAGCAAGCATACCTGCACATGGGCTACATTCCGCATATCATCGCGCAGCGCAATAGCCTGTTGCCAATCGTCACGCTGCAAATCATCGACCAGTTGGAGCATTTATTTCCCCAGAACCTCTCGCTGCTCTCGATTGTCAAACGCAACTTCGCCTGGCGGCTCAAAGTGGAAACCACAGGGTAAGGAGACCTATACATCATGCTCGATCCAGCAACTACGGCGGCGCGTTCAAGAGCGGTGGGTATTACGAAGGGGCCAGGCGAAACCACGCACGAGTATACCTTTGTCTCGCGTGACGATGCGCAGGAATTGAAAAACGGCGAATATGTCTATTATGAACTGGCCGACCCTGACGGCATCCTGACAGAGCCGCGCCGCGTGTTGGGGCGCATTCTCAAACGTGTACCCTTGCAACTTTACCCTGATACCTTCCTGGCCGAACCAGAGATAGCCCCCTCTGAGGTTGCCGCAATGGTTGGTTTCGAGTCACATGCCAACGAACTATTTGAGATGCACGTCGCCATTATGGGCTACTACGACCCCATCTCCTCCTCGTTTATCAATCCCTGGATTCCGCCGCAATCAGGCAAGCAGATTTTCCTGGCGGATCACGAGATGCTGACCAACATCCTCAGCCGCAAACGCGCCGGAGAGAGCGGATCGGCCACCATCGGCTCGCTGCTGACACGCTCGCCCAACGCCGTGCCGGTGGTACTTTCCGTCAAAGACGTGGTCAGCACGCACCTTGCCATTATCGCCAGCACAGGCGCGGGCAAAAGCTATCTTGCCAGCGTGCTGGTGGAAGAGTTGATGCAGCCCTATAATAAAGCCTGTGTGCTGATTATCGACCCACACGGCGAGTACAGCACGCTGGAGGAGCTGCCCAACTTCCCACAATTCAGCGAGGCAGGCGAGGGCAAACGTTCCGCGTACTCGGCAACGGTGCGCGTCTACAAACCCGAACAGGTCAAGGTGCGCATCTCATCGCTGGACATGGGCGACATGCGCCACCTGCTGACCGAGATGACCGAGAAGCAACAGCATCTGCTCAGCCGCGCCTTACGCAAGTTGAGAAGCGATAAACGCGGCTCGCCCTGGGGCGCGCACGACTTGCTGAATGCTATCAAGGCCGTTGCGAAGCAGAAAGGCGACGAAGAGAGCGAGGGCGCTGACGACTCCAGTACGGTACACGCGCTGACGTGGCGTATCGAGCAGCGTTTCGTCGATAACTTCACCTTCGATGATACGCAACATCTGGACCTGCCCGAAATCTTCAAGCCCGGACAATGCACCGTTCTGCCACTCAACGAGATCGACGAGCGCGACCAGCAGGTGGTGGTTGCAACACTGCTGCGCCGCCTGAATAAGGCGCGTGTGGATACCGAGCGCGGCAAAGTACACGCGGGTGAATCGTACCTGCCCTATCCAGTCTTTGTGCTGATCGAAGAGGCGCACCACTTCGCGCCGGGAGGAGCCGAGGTCGTCTCGACATCCATACTCAAGCAGGTGCTGGCCGAGGGGCGCAAATTTGGCATCGGCGTGGGTTTAATCAGTCAGCGCCCCGGCAAGCTCGACGCTGACGTGTTGAGCCAGTGCCAGACGCAGTGTATCATGCGTATCGTGAACGAAATCGACCAGAAAAGCGTGGCCGCCGCTATCGAAGGCGTGGGGCGCGACCTGCTGGATAATCTGCCCGCGCTTTCTAAAGGACAGGTGATTATCGCCGGGGCCGCCGTCAATACGCCTGTCATTTGCCGTGTGCGCCCGCGCATCACGCGACACGGCGGCGAGAGCAAGGACGCGCCGGATATGTGGCGGCAATACTTCAGCCAGGAGTCGCAAGAGAGCCGCCGCCGTCACGAAGCGCCCTTGAACGGCAATAGAGACTTCAATTTATTGCGATGAGTACGAACAACTATGCACAAAAGCGTCGCCTGACAAGACGCGGCGCGCTCTATACGATGATCCTGCTCGCGCTGCTGGCGTGGGGCGCATTGCTGGCCTTCACACACTTCGAGCCGCCGAACGCCGTCATGAATTTTGTGGTGGTCTTCATCTTGCTGTTTGTGGCGCTGGCTTCCACCTTTTCGCCTCTGGCATACCTCATCAGCCTGCGCTTCATCTCCTCGCGGCTCTATCGCGCCACACTGCGCCACTCGCTACGTCAGGGCATATTGCTGGCCTTCTGGATCGTCTTCAACCTGGTGTTACGCGCCCTGCATAGCTGGAGCCTCTTCACAGCTATCGTCAGTCTGGGGATTATCGCGGTGATTGAAGTATTGTCGCTGGCGCGAAAATAGGAAGACCGAATGAATATTCTCGTGATACGTCCCGGCGCAATCGGAGATGCGCTGCTCGCTTTCCCCACGTTGCACGCACTGCGCGTAAAATATGGAACAAAGCGTATCACGTTTGTCAGCAATGCCAGCATTTTGCCCCTGGCTATAGCATGGAAGGTGGCAGACGAGGTTTCCGACTTCCAGCACATACAATGGAGCGAACTCTTCTCCACAACAGGCATTCACAATGTCGCATTGCGCGAACTGCTCGCATCGACCGATATAGCAATTTGCTGGCTGAGTGACCCTGACGATCTTATTGAGGGCAATCTAAGGCAAGCTGGCGTTAAAAAGATCCTCATCGCGTCAGGCAGACCAGCGGAGCATAGTTACGCGCATGTGGCCGAGTACCTGGCCTCAACGGTCAAAATTCCGGCAAAGCAGGTGCGCGCGTGGCATCCAATCCTTCCCTCTGTTCCAAAGGCCGGGAAAACTATCGCCATCCACCCTGGCAGTGGAAGCGAGCGCAAAAACTGGCCCATCGCCTATTTTGCCGAGGTCATAAAAACGCTGTGGCAGGAGAAGTGTGAGGTGTTGTTGCTGGCAGGGCCTGCCGAAGAGCAGAAACTGGCATACCTCCAGAAACACCTCGCGCCCCCACTGGGCCTCTACAGAACGCTGGTCAACGCGCCACTATTGGAAATCGCGCAGCAGCTCCAGCAGTGCCGTGGCTATCTGGGCAACGATTCGGGCATCACACACCTGGCAGCCATGCTGGGCATACCAACAATAGCAATCTTCGGGCCAGCCTCACGAACTTCCAACTGGGAACCACTTGGCAAGCATGTAGGCATCATCCAGCAACCAGACCTGCGCTACCTCACGCCATTTGTGGTTACGGCGATCATACGCTCGGATTTTCGTGTGTAGGTCTGTTTGCGCGCGCCTGATAATATTGCGCGAATATCCTTCACATTTTCATTCTTCCGCCCGTCTAAAGTAAATAGAGCAGTATCCACAAATTTAAGGGGTATTCGGAATCTCTATTTTTGAGATATTGAATTAAATTCCTTTTGGTAAACATGAAAAAATCCCGTCTAATAGAGTGGGAGGGATAAAACCAGCAAATTATCGATGCCATACTAACAGCATCAATAATGCGTTCGTTGTAGCACCGTCATCGCCATTCGTGAAAACGCAGAGAGTGCGAAGAGGATGGTTTCTCTTTGCATTGCCACACGATTGTACTATCAAGGGGAGCAGCGACAGTTCGGGAGAACAAAACGCATGACTAATGACCAGCCGTACCTCCCACGTCCGGGAATTGATGAACGAGCAGTTGTCGCAGAGATGATTCGAGACCCAGACTCGCTACACTGGACCGAATGTTGGAATTTCGTAAAGCTTTGTGTGTATGCAAATGCAAAAAACATCCCCGGCAGTCTCCATGAAGATATTATTCAGGAGACCATGTACAGAATAGCGAAATATCTACCGCATTTCCGCCTTCATTGTTCCCTTAAAACCTGGGTGAACCTCATCCTGGTAACCTGCATTATTGATGAACATCGCAGGCTACGAAATGAAGCGTCGTATCCTGATTCACCCGATGAGGGCTCTCATGAGAGCGAAGAACCCGGTACAAGCGAAGAGAAATCCGCCGAAGAGATCTTCATGATAAACGATGAGATACACAATGGGTGGGCAGCGTGTCTGGAATATACCAGCACCCGTGCCAATTCTACCCGGAATCAACTCATCATCTGGATGGTCATTCATGAAGGGAAAACCCATGCAGAAGCAGCAAAAGCGGCAGGTTGTACTGAACCTGTTGTCGGCTATGTGGTGCGGGGAGCACAACGCTACGCGCGTGAAAAGATGGAACACAGGCAACAAGCTTAGTCATCTTCTTCTGCCTTCCTGATTAAGGCCACTGTTGATTCGATAGCCGAGCGGCAATCAGAGCATACGTTCAGGTGAGCCGCGATATCGGGAAAGCGTTGGGCAGCCTTTTCTTGTCCTTCTTTCACGATTGCCTCGGCATAGACACCCAGGCGCTCGAACTCCTGCGCCTCGCGCGCCTCTATTGCGCGGTTAATACTGGTAAAGCGCGCGAGCAAAGCGCGGACAGGCTCTTCAGGATTGTTGTTTCTGTGATCGTATTCCTGGGCATAGCTGAGCAAAACCATAACTGCGGTGCGACAGTAATGGCAGGTTTCGAGATGCTCAACCAGTTGCTCCTGCTGTGTAAAAGCTTGCTGTCTATCACCCGCAAACAACTCCATCAATTGAGGAAGCACATGCGGCGATACCAACAGGTCAGGACCGAATTCGGCGATAGCTTTTGCTACACTAACTTTTTTCATTTTGATATTTTCTCCTTGTCTTAGTTGTGCAAGTGCGATCTCGCACAGAAATCCTAAAACGTCCTGACAACTATTCTGACAAGTATTCAACAATGTTCATATTTCTAAATCAAACAACGAAATATGATGCGGACGTCCAAAAATTTTGATATGTCTGTCCAAAAAACAACACACTACAATTGACGTTTCTCAAACAAAACTGTAAGAATCTTCCACTGTTCTGAGAATTTTACATTTGTCTTGCTTTGTCTAACAAATATTCTAACAGGTATTCTCTGTTCGTATACCTCTTTGAAAGGATTAGTCTGACACTCCTTAAACGATTTTATGAGAGGTATTCTCCGTTTTCATCCAGGAACTCTCGTTCGCCTTTGTTACCTATATTGACAGCAAACTTCTTGTAGAAGTGGTAACATGTATGCAACATCTATGTATCAGTTTTGTTCAGCGCGGTTCTTGCTAGTTGCTGGTAACAGTTCCTATGCAAGAACTTGAAGCAACGCGAGGAATTACGCGATGAACAGTGAAGGTGCATCTGAGGTTAAAAGTTTGTCTAAATCGAGCACTTCTCGTCTGAGGCAAGAACGCGAACTGCGAGGATGGACGCAAAGCGAAGTTGCCGAGCGCATCGGTTCAACGCGCATCAACGTTGGACGCTGGGAAAAAGGAGAAACTGTCCCCGGCCCCTATTATCGTCAAAAGCTGGCAGAACTCTTCGGAAAAAGCATTGCGGAACTTGGCTTCATTCCCGAACATAGCGAGGAGCGTAATAGGGAAGAAGTAAATCCTGTTGCTGAGTCGGACTCTCACATCTCTTTTCCTCCTGCCCAGCCTATCTACGTGCCATACCGCCGCAATCCCTTTTTTACGGGCCGTGAAGAAATTCTGGCTCATCTGTATACTGTATTGAGAAGCAGTAGAACTGCGGCCCTGACCCAGGCGCAGGCCATCAGTGGCCTGGGAGGAATAGGCAAGACGCAGATTGCCCTGGAATACGCTTATCGCTACCGCGATCACTACAAGGCTATCTTCTGGGTAAATGCTTCGACTCGTGAAGCCCTCAACACTGACTTCGCTGCATTAGTGGCACATCTGGGTTTACCCGAACAATACGAGCGCGACCAGGATATTGTCATTCCAGTCGTAAAGAACTGGCTGGCTACCCATACTGATTGGCTGCTTATCCTGGATAATATCGATAAGCCGGAGATGATCGTTGACTTCTTGCCTGTACAAGCTGCGGGAGATGTACTGTTTACCACGCGCCTGCAAGCGTTAGGAACATTCGCTCAAGGGATAGAAGTTGAAAAGATGGGGCTGGATGAAAGCGTGAAATTTCTCTTGCATCGCACTAAAGTACTATCACCTGGCTCTTCTCTCGAACAAGCCCCGCAAGAAAATAAATTGCAGGCGGCCGAGGTCTTTGCAGCGCTGGACGGGTTGCCTCTCGCTCTTGACCAGGCAGGCGCATATATCGAAGAGACACACTGTGGGCTGTCTCAATACCTCAATCTTTTTGCTACCCGACGCAAAGCGCTTTTATTGCGACGAGGAAGATACCCAATTAACCATCCTGATTCTGTTGCCGCCACCTGGTCGCTCTCCTTTCAGCAGGTGGAGCAGGAATGTCCAGAGGCCGTTGATCTACTGAATCTGTTCGCCTTTCTCAATCCCGAATCTATCCCTGAAGAAGTGATTGCCCTGGGAGCAGCAGAACTTGGTCCAACACTTGAAACAGTGGCAAGCGATCCTTTGCAGGTCAATTCTATCATTGAGTTGCTGCTGCGCTACTCGCTTATTCGACGCAATTCCGAGGAAGAGTCTTTGAGTATCCATCGCCTGGTGCAAGCGGTTCTCAAGGATGACATGGATAGAGATACACAGCAGATGTGGGCGGAACGAGCCATACGAGCAGTGAATCAAGCCTTCCCAGACGCAGTACCGCAAACGCGAGAGATGTGTCAGCGTCTTCTCCCCCTTGTGCATATATGCGCGACACATAGCGAAGAGTACTCGCTCACCTTTCCTGAAGCTGTTCACCTGTTTAATAAAGCTGCATCATTCCTGTTCACGCATGGTCGTTACTCACAGGCTGAACCACTGTTACTGAGAGTGCTGGCGGTTCGTCAACATATATTGGAAGCCGACCATCCCAATATTGCCAGCGCGCTAAACGATCTGGGAGCGCTCTGTCTGAACCGGCGCAAATTCAAGGATGCAGAGCCTCTCCTGCAAAGGGCATTAGCCATACGTCAGCAGGTGCTGGGGAAAGAGCATCCTGATGTCGCCGAAACATTTTATAACCTGGCAAACTTATACCGCGCCTGGGGTAAGTATGATCAAGCAGAGCCATTCTATTTACAGGCACAGCGCATCCGAGAAGTCACATCAGGCACAGATGATCCTCTTACAGCCCTGAGTTATTATGGACTGTCGAGATTGTACTACGCGCAGGAAAAGTATGAACAGGCCGAAAAGTTTTGCGAGCGCGCCTTTCATATTCAAGAGCAGCGCCTGGGAAATGAGCATCCTGAACTGGCTTCTACACTGATTATCCTGGCGAAAATCTATCAGGGACAACAAAAACTCGATCTTGCGAAAGAGATGAACATACGCGCGTTAGAGATTCGAGAGAAAACTTCAGGAGAGATTCAAGAGAAGATTTCAGGAGTAGACGACCCCAGCGTGGCAACTATTGCCAATGACCTGGCCGAAATTTATCATGCAGAGGGAAGGTACCGTGAAGCCGAGCCATGGATTGAGCGAGCGCTCAGCATCCACGAGCAAACACTTGGTTGGGAGCATCCCTACATGGCATACACTCTCAACAACCTGGCTGAAAATTTCTTATTGCAGGGCGATTACAGTCAAGCTGAGACTTACTACAAGAAGGCGTTTGCCATTCGAGAGCAGCATCTGGGTATTGATCACCCACATACAGCCTTTTCTTACCGCCAGCTTGGCAGACTCTATTCTGCTGTTGAGCGGCATGAGGAAGCCGAATCATGTAACGAAAGCCCCTGAATTCTGTCAGGGAAAGGCCCGGAAGAATCACCTGGTATCTCAATTATCTTTTATTGTTCGTATAGTGTTTTGTAAGTCGAAGTGCGAGAAATGTAGATGAAAAAGACCGCCATTATTGGACCGGCGGGAGCTGGAAAAACGACTCTTGCGAAGAACTTGAGCAAAGAACTCAATATCAAAGTTTATCACCTGGATCGCTTATTCTGGAAAAGCGGCTGGCAAAGCATAAACGGCGCTACTCGAATAGATGTTATGGAAAGCGTTATTCGCGAAAATCAATGGATTATCGAGGGAATGTATATCGATTCATCTGTACCTCGTTTGAATGAAGCAGATACTATTATTTTTCTGGATACAAATGTCTTTGTGTGCCTTTGGCGCGTAATTAAGCGGCATTATCGAGAACATGCGCATTCACGACGTGATATACCGATGGAATGTACAGATAAACTTAACCTGCGCCGTATTTACAAGTTGCTAATCTTTCCAATACAAGATCGAGAAAAGCTCAAGCAAAAACTGAGTACCTACGAAGATAAACAGATTATTAGGCTTCGATCACGTAAAGATCTGAACACCTTTTTAGATCATCTGGTGCTAAACGCAAATGAGGCTGTCGGTTCAGAAAAAGAGAGAGGCTTAGTGACCGCGATGTGATAAAACAGGATTTACCAGATGGTACATGCATTTGCTTTAGACAGATTTTAATAGCCGAGGCTATCCACTGTTGCAGTTCGAGGAAATTTGGTGAAAAGAATAGTCATCCTGGGATCATCTGGCGCAGGCAAATCAACGCTTGCGAAAGAACTAAGCTCCATACTTGGAATAAAAGTATATCATCTGGATCGCTTATTCTGGCTTCCCGGTTGGATAGGAAAAGGCCCGGAGACGAGAATAGATATTCTGCAAAATCTCGTTCGAGAAAAGCAGTGGATTATTGAGGGGAACTATTTCAGTTCATCCGATCTCCATGTGTTAGAAGCAGACACTGTTATTTTCACTGATCTTTCTTCCTTAGAGTGCCTTGTGCGCCTGATTAAGCGACATTACAGAGAACATGCGCATTCACGTCGTGATATACCAATGGGGTGTACAGATAGGCTTACATTTAAGCAAGTGTTTAAGGTACAGACTTTTCCACTCAATGAGGGGAGAACAATTAAACGAAAGCTGCGTACCTACAAATCTAAACAGATTATCAGGTTACGATCAAGTAACGAGGTAGATGACTTCTTGGCGCGGCTAGACCTGAATGCTAATAAAAAGAGGAAAACTTACAGAACAACTTATATTGCATAAAAAAGACCTGGATGATTCTAGGATTTTATTAACCTCAAATGCCTCCACAACCAATATATGAACCGCCCAAACCTCCTACTAAATTGAACACAAGATAGACAATTGTGTATACTGTTGGACAGGAGGAGTTGCAGTCGAGTAGTAGCATGCAGCATTCGTCAAAATGGGAGGAGCATATTGATGCTAAATCATCCAGATACCGATCGTCCCATTCCGTCATCGGGTAAGCTGATCTTGCCAGATCTGTCAGATGAAGAACAGCGTGTATCGAGCAATCAGCACAGGACGCCATTTGATCCTACATTGCTTATTCGCCAGAAGACGCCGCCCGCGCCAAAGAAAATATTGCCTAAGCTGGCCTGGTACTGGCGCAAGGACCCCGCCTACAAAGTCTTTATGATCGCTTTAGTCATGGTGGTGGTGGCAAGTGGTTTATTCATTGCGCTTGTCAGTGCTTCTATGACAGGCCGCTCCTCGTCAGGCGCGAGCTATTCTCAGAATCCACCCGCGAAAGTTGTCCCGACCGGCAAGGTTGACCTGCGTCCTGCTTTCCCAACGCCGGGCGGCGGCAATGGAACGCAACAAAGCAGCCAGCCACCCGCGCAAAGTACACCCTCTTTAGGCTCTACGTCTACAGCAACCGCTCAGCCGACTATGCAACCCGGCGGGCAACTCACCCTCCAGATTACCAGCTATCCAGCGGCAGTAGATAACAATTCCAGAGTAGATATTACCGTCTCCACCAACCAGCCCGGCATATCGGTCTACCTGCAAATCCGTTATAATGTCCAGACTTCACGAGGATTCGCTGGGCCAGGAACAACCGACGCTAACGGCAACGTCACCATCCCCTGGACGGTACTCGTCTTCGCCTTCGGGCATAAAAACGTTCAGGCAACGCTCACAGCCGTAGGCACCGACCAGAACGGGCAGCACGTTAATTCCGCTCCTGTAGTAATTCAGGTAGTGACAGGGGCAGGAATGGGATAACAGCCCGATGAGCCAGGGCTATGTAAAAGTCGAGTGAAGGCGGGAAGGCGACCGCAAGGGTCGCCTTTCAGGCCACTTTTAGATCGCCCTGCCGCCCTGGTGCGCGAGGTGACATTGCTGGCGCGGTGCGCGTATAATATGGGAACGCGATGGATGAAATTTGACGAAGGAAGCCATATGACGCAAACCGATGAAATCCGCCAGGTGCAGGAGGCCGCGCGCGCTGTTCGCCAGAATGCCAGTAAGGTCATCGTAGGCAAAGAGGAAGTTATTGATCTGTTAATGGTGGCTCTGCTGTGCGAGGGACATGTTCTTTTTGAAGATGTGCCGGGCATTGGCAAGACTATGCTGGCTAAGTCGCTGGCGAAATCGCTCGGCTGCTCGTTCCAGCGCATTCAGTTTACGCCCGATTTGCTTCCTTCTGATATTACAGGTATTACCTTTTACAACCAGAAGAAAGGCGAGTTTGAGTATCGCCCCGGACCATTGCTGTCTCAAGTCGTGCTGGCGGACGAGATCAACCGCGCCACGCCGCGCACCCAGTCCGCGCTGTTAGAGGCAATGGAAGAACGCCAGATCACTATCGAGCGCGAGACTATGCCTTTGCCACGCCCATTCATCGTGATCGCCACGCAAAACCCGATTGAACTGGAAGGCACCTTTCCCCTGCCAGAAGCGCAGCTTGACCGCTTTCTGATGCGCCTGCGCATCGACTATCCCAGCCAGAGCGAAGAACGCCTGATCTTGCAACGCTTCCGCGAAGAACAGCCATTAGAGGACTTGCGGCCAGTGCTGGCGGCGGAACGCCTGCGCACACTGCAAAGCCTGATTCGCCGCGTGCGCGTGGAACCTACACTTGAGAGCTATATTGTCGAGCTGGTAAGGGCCACGCGCCATCATAACGGCGTCGAACTGGGTGTCAGCCCGCGCGGCACACTGGCTCTGTATCGCGCTTCCCAGGCCTATGCTGCCGTACATGGACGCGCCTACATCATCCCCGACGATATTAAACGTGTAGCGCGGCCCGTCCTATCTCATCGCATGATCGCCACCAGCCAGACGCGCCTGCACGGGCAGATCATGGAACAGATCATCGAAGAAGTCCTGCATACTGTCGCGGTTCCGGTTGAGCTATGAACAGAAAGTGGTATTACACTGCGATCGCCGTCATACTGATGGGTCTGGTATTTCGCCAGCCACTTTTGTTGCTGCTGGGCCTGCTCGCGCTTTTCGTCCTGCTAGTCGCCGATATATGGGCAAAATATTGTATGCGCAATGTGCGTTACAAGCGCGAACTGAGCGAGAAGCGCGTGTTGTTCGGCGAAGAAATCACGCTATCGCTCTCCATTGAAAATGCCAAACTCTTGCCACTGCCCTGGCTAGAGGTTGAGGAATCGGTTCCCAGCACGCTGAATTTCAGTGGCAGCAATCTGCGCGTCAGCGTGAGCAGCCATTCGTTTATACTTGAAAGCCTGTTCAGTTTGCGCTGGTACGAACGGGTAACGCGCCTCTACTCCGTGCGCTGCGCGGCGCGAGGAGTTCATGCCTTCGGGCCAACCACTATGCGCAGTGGTGATGTCTTCGGCTTTCAAAGTCGCCAGGAAGCCCTTGCCACGCGCCAGTATCTGCTGGTCTATCCTATGGTGGTGCCACTCGCCCGTTTTAGCCTGCCCGCGCGCCATCCTTTCGGCGATTACAATGCGCCCCGCCGTATGCACGAAGACCCATCCCGTGTAATCGGTGTGCGCGACTATATGTATGGCGACGATTTGCGGCGCGTCCACTGGAAAGCCACGGCGCGTACTTTGCAGATGCAGAGCAAACTCTACCAGCCAACTACTACCTATACCCTTGTATTGTTTCTAAACGTGGCCGCGCAACTGGACATACATTATGGCATCCACCCCGAAATCCAGGAACTGTCGATCTGCGCGGCTGCCTCCGTCGCAAATTGGGCGCTCGATGAGGGGCTAGCGGTCGGCCTCTTTGCCAACACAACCATGTATATGCCAGAACTGGGCATGTCGTTGCCTGCTGAACAGGGTAAGTCCGGGGAGAACGCTGCGAGCGTTGAAAGCATTGTGGCGGAACAGTTGAAACGCCGCCGCATTCACTTACCGCCTTCCAGCAACGAGGAACAGCGCCGCCGCATCATGGAGACACTGGCGCGTATCCAATCCTACTTCGGCAGCCCTATTGAAGACCTGTTGCAAGCCGAACGCGGACGCTTGCCAGCCGGAGCAACCGTCGTGGTCGTTACCAGTGCCATCAGTGATCCCTTGCTGGACGCTCTGGCGCGTGTGCGACAATCCGGTCATGCCGCTACCATCTTATTTATAGGAGACAATGTGATCGCGCCAAAGCTGGCGGGCGTAACCATCTATCATCTTGGCGGCGAAGAAACCTGGAAACGCTTGATAGCAGACTACGCGGATCAGATCGACGAAAAACCGGCGGAGCTTATTGGATCAGCAAGCTTCACTCTGTGAATCAGCGACACCTATTATGCTCGCTCTGCGTATTTAATAGATATTACCCTTGTAGATGTCCTGGTACGCTATACTATGTTAGACGGACAGGACATCCATAGAGGGCGTCGCAACTGAGGACATGAACTTGAACGAAACAGAGCATGATGACGGCGAACTGGAAATCAGTGATTTACCTGGCGGGCGCAAGAAAAGTGACGCTCCTACCTTACTTCATATACTGGCGGCTCGTCCCAGGCTGCGCTCGCGGTTGTGGCAAGCGGGTATAGCCACTGTTGCAGTGTGCTTGCTCTTCGTTGTGTTCCCAAGTTTTTATTCTCTGCTCCAGGCAAAATTATCTGGTATATTCGCGCATCCTTCTCAATCATCACCTGTCGTCGCTTCCCAACCATCACCGCTGGCAGTTGAGCAGGACATCCAATCGCAATTCAACGGTAAAAAGGTACTCATCTGGAACGCAAGTACACCGCCTGTGGTCATGCCATTCACTACGCTGGATGCTACCCCGGCGGCTTGCCCGCAAAATACGCTGACGCAAAACTTTGATGCTCCCTCATTACCCGCCGGCGTCGGTGGCGCGCCCCTGTGGGTGACAGGCTTTTCGGGACCACGCGCCATTCTAAACCACCTTGTGCGAGCGCATCCGCCAGAGTTAGGCTGGTATCAACAGATACAACTCGTCGGGGCTACCAACTTTTCCGGCGCGATTAAGTTACAGGGCGGCATCGTTGGCAACATTTATCCTCTCTGGTTCGGCTTCGATCCCCATGAAAGAGATTTGATCGTCAACTACCAGTACAATCCGGGCGATAGCAGCATATCCAACCATACTACCGATGACCAGCAGTGGAATATCCGGCCCATCAACCTGTATATTCCACAGGCCGGTTGCTACTACCTGCAAGCAATCTGGGACGGCGGCAGTTGGATAGCGTATTTCGCGGCTGGGAGATAAAAACCGGGGT
>JBOGTO010000537.1:0-3121 GCA_050695155.1 Ktedonobacteraceae bacterium | reverse complement strand
CCGCAAGGGTCGCCTCTACCAGGAACGAGGCTGGCAAGCCGCTTCGTGGTAGAGGCGACCCTTGCGGTCGCCTTTCAGACCACTTTTACGTCGCCGTGCACCATATTTTTATTCGCTTGCCTCATATGGGAAAGTAGATTATAATAGCTGCGCGCCTACTGTATAATTTGACAAGCCAGAACACCACTATACGGGATTTGAAAAGCAATATGCAAATCAGCGAACCTGCCGAGTATGCTATTTTAGGGCTGCTTGAACGCCAACCTATGCATGGCTACGAGATGTTTCAGCAGTTCCAGAGCGGCATCCTGGGTCAGATTGTACACCTGGAAATGAGTCAGATGTACGCCTTCCTCAAAAAGCTGGAGCGCATGGCATACATCGAGGCTGAGTTAGAAGCTCAGGGAGTGCGTCCGCCGCGCAAAATCTTTCATCTCACCGAGCAGGGACGCGCTACTTTCCACGCCTGGCTCACTACGCCCGTCGAACGCCCGCGCGAGATTCGCCTGCTTTTCCTCATCAAACTCTATTTCGCGCAATCGCTTATCCCCGCTCAGATGCCCCACCTGATCGACCTGGAGGTAGCCGCCTGCCAGAAGTTCCTGGCGCACCTGGAAGCACAGCGTCTTCCCGATTCGCAATCTCACGACACGGCCTTCCTCGATCATATAGTGCTGCGCAGCCGCATCCACCAGACGCGCGCCTTGCTCGACTGGCTGCACGAATTGCAGGCCGAGTTCGCCGGGATGCATTGAGAGGATTTGACGCCTATTGCCGGGGCGACCCTCGCGCTCTGGATGATTTGACGCTCTTCCATTGCTATGCTACTATCTGACAGGTGACACTAATTTCTTTTCGGCTAGCATTGAACGTCTATTTGCTCTAATGCAGAGGTATAATATGGAGTTCTCATCAGTAACAGCAACGTTGACGGGGCTTTCGGGCCTGGCGACTCTATCAAATTATTTCTTCATAGCGGCGTGTGGCCTGCTGGTTGTCATGACGCTCGCCTACCTGTGGTACACCATTGGCTCGGCGCGGCTGGCAAACAATCTAGCGGTCGCTGAGGCACGGAGACGCAGCCTGGCGCGTAAAGCGAAAGCGAGTAAAGCGGCTGCCGTGGCAGTTGCGTCTGAAGGTGGCGTCACTACGCTCGTCAAAGACGACGTGGTCATGCGCGAGCAGGCTGATGGTGAGAAGCCTATCGCCCTCAATCGCGGCATCATCACCATTGGACGCGCCGCCACTGCTCTCGGCTGGTTCACCGCCTTCATGCTGTTCATGTCGCTACTCATACGCGCCATCATCGAGCAACACGCGCCGTGGAGCAATCTTTTTGAGTTTAGCCTGAGCTTCACAACTGCTCTATTGCTCTGCTACCTGATCTTCGAGGCGCGTTTCCACGAACGAGTGCGCGCCTGGGGCCTCTATATCGGCGTATTGTCGATTGTCACAGTTGGTATCGCCGTCTACCTGGGCGTCACCTACAACATGATTAATGACTCGACGGCCCTGATTCCCGCATTGCAAGATAAACCCATCCTGGCTATTCACGTTGCCACGGCCATATTCGCCTACGCGCTCTTCAGCGTGGCCTTTGGCGCTGGCATAATTATGCTGGCGCAGGGTGGCGAGGGGCGGCGTTTCGCCTGGCTCCCCTCGGCAGAGGCCGCCGACGAACTGGCCTATAAAGCCGTCATTGCCGGTTTCCCCCTGCTGGCGCTGACGCTCATCCTGGGCGCATACTGGGCCAACTACGCCTGGGGCCACTACTGGAGCTGGGACCCCAAAGAGACTTCGGCTTTGATAACATGGCTGCTCTATGCGGTCTACCTGCACGCGCGCGGTATTCGCGGCTGGCGCGGCAACCGCCTCGCCTGGCTACTCACCATCGGTTTCGCAGCCACGCTATTCACCTACTACGGCGTCAGCTTCTTTGTGCCAAGCCTGCATAGCTATGCAACACCACACTAAGTTTTTAGCTTTCCAGAGCGGGGCTTGCCCTCATAGGCGTTCACTTAGCACTCAGAGCAACTTCCTCGCCGCGCTCAGAATGACAGGCGAAATGATCCTGAACTTGCCCCCGCCCTGGTTCCCCTTTATAGCGCGTACAATAATCGATATATGCCCGGTTCTTGCTGATAGCCCAGTTTGCGATTGATAGCAAGCATAGGGGCATTCAGCGAGTCATTGTCGGTCATTATCGAACTGGCACCATATCTGCGGGCGCATTGGATCGCCAGTAACTTGAGGGCAAGAGCAATCTTGCGCCCGCGATAGGCGCGATCAACGCCAGTGAAGGCGTTATGCGTAGAATTAGTGCGCTCGTAGTAGCCAACTGCCGCAATACCTATCCAGTTGTCGCCGTCAGCGGCGATGATCTGCCCATCAGCGCGAAACCAGCTAGCCTCAAAAACATGCTTGCGAAATGCTTCAAAAGGTGGAAACGACCATCCTTCGTTAGATGGATTATCGGCTGCACAGAGGCGATTGATCTCATAGAGCTTCTGCTGCGCTTCCAGTGTATTGCCGAGGTCTGCAAGCGTGAAAAATCGAATACCCGACGCTTCAACCGCCTCAATAGTCCCCTTAAATTGGGATTCGTCAAAAGTGTTAAGGTCGAGGCGTGATTCAAAGGTATGACGTTCGATGCTGAAGCCGCGCTTCTCGGCAAATTGCAGGCATAGAGCGCAATCATCCCAGACTTCGCTCTCGATGTGAGTTGCATTTTGCGCCTGTATGAAAGCGATAGCATCCTCAAGCAATAGAGCGCCAATGCCCAGGTGACGGTGAGCAACATCGACGATGACGCGCGTCCAGATGTGACCTGATCTCATCCAGGAATTACGCAACACCGTATGAAACCCCACCATTTTCCCGTTATCATCTAACGCTGCGACACGCCGGTATATGCGATCAGCAGCAGCGTTGTACAGCCATTCACGCAATCTGTCTACGCTGACCGGCTCGCGGTCAACCATATTCATAAGCTCAGCGATACGTGGCAAATGATCGAGATCATTGACAGGACGTAACTGAAACGGCATGATGAGTCCTTTCTATTGTTATTCGCCTGCCGGATCGGCCCTGTCATCCTGAGCGCAGCGAAGGATCTCTCGTC
>JBOGTO010000536.1:0-2245 GCA_050695155.1 Ktedonobacteraceae bacterium | reverse complement strand
GGGTTAGCCCCGCCCTGGCAACCTTTCAATTTTCCTGAGATTTTATATGACAACTAGCGCTCCTGAACAGAAACCACAAGACACAACATCAATTCAACAGCTTTTAGAAACGGTCTCCCTTTACCTGCATATTCCGTTCTGCCATACGCGCTGCTACTATTGCGACTTTAATACTTACGCCGGAATTTTGCCATTACGCGAGCCGTATGTGCGCGCTTTACTTGCTGAAATTGCCCTGGCTGGCGAGCAAGCCCAACACGCCAATGGGAGTTTGCGACGCGCGCGTACCATTTTTTTCGGTGGCGGCACGCCCAGCCTGCTCACGGTTGCGCAAGTCAAACGCTTGCTGAATGCCTGTCGCGCCTCCTTTGAGCTTGACGAAGATGCTGAAATCACATTGGAAGCCAATCCTGGCACGCTGACTGCCGGACAACTGGCCGGATTGCGGGCAGCCGGTATCAACCGTCTCAGCCTCGGCTCGCAAAGCTTCGACGCGCAATTGCTCAAAACGCTGGGACGCATCCACACGCCCACAGAGATCACCCAGGCGCTCAGCCACGCGCGCGCGGCTGGTTTCACCTCCATCAACCTGGACTTCATGTTTGGCCTGCCCGGACAAAGTATGCGCCAGTGGCAGGAGACGCTCGAGCAAGCATTGACGCTGCGCCCGGAACACCTCTCCCTTTACTCACTGATTATCGAGGAAGGCACACCGTTCTTCGACTGGACGCGGGAGGGACGCATCATTCCGGGCGATGAAGACCTGTGCGCGGATATGTACGAATATGCCGATGAAGTCTTACAGGCGGCTGGCTATGTCAATTATGAAATATCGAACTGGGCCTTGCCGGGACACCAGAGCCGCCACAACCTGACCTACTGGCGCAACCTGCCCTATCTCGGCATGGGGGCCGGGGCGCATTCGTTCTTCGCGGGCAAACGTTTCTCGAACGAACGCGACCCACAACAATATATCAATACATTGAAAACGCGGCAATTGCCCATCGTGGAGAGCGAAACCATCGAGAGAACGCAGCAGATGTCAGAGACAGCTTTCTTAGCGTTGCGCACGGCCCAGGGTCTGCATTTACCCACGTTTGAAGAACGTTTCGCCGCGCCTTTCGCCAGTTTCGCCGGCGACCGCCTGCATATAGTGGAGGAGGCTGGTCTGCTTGAACAAGAGGAGGGCTGGCTGCGCCTGAGCAAGCGTGGTCGCTTACTGGGCAACGAGGTTTTTTTAAGGCTATTGCCGGAATAATGATGGTAAAGGATAAACAGGTGGCTTCAGTATCAGCAAGTTGGGGTGTGCATACACCGCTCAGCAAGGCGCAATTTGAGGAGTACGGGCAGGCGGGCATAGGCGCGTTACACGCGCAATTGCTCGTTAATCGCGGGATGACCAGCGCGGAAGCTATGCAGCGTTTCCTGGCGGCGCGTTTTGAAGATTTGCCCGACCCACTGGCATTAATCGACATGGAGCGCGCGCTGGAGCGCATCCAACGCGCCTTTGCAGATGGCGAGCATATAACAGTATTTGGAGATTTTGACGCCGATGGTGTCACCTCTGCCGCGCTGCTCACGCGCGCCTTGCGCGCGCTCAAACAGCCGGACGCGCCGCTCGATTACTTCATCCCGCACCGCATTGAGGACGCGCGCGGCGTGAGCAAGGAAGCTATAGATAAAATCAAAGATAGGGGAACGACGCTGCTAATTACCACCGACTGCGGCAGTTCGGACGTGTCAGAGGTGGAGTACGCCAAAACACTCGGCATCGACATTATCGTTACCGATCATCATCACCCACCCGAACCGCGTCCCCAGCCATATGCCATGATTAACCCCTGGCGCGAGGATGTCACCTCTTATAGCGAGCGCGACCTATGCGGCGCGGGCATCGCCTTTAAGCTGGCGCAGGCATTATTTCGCGCTTATGGACGCGAACCAGAGGCATTCGATCTGCTCGACCTGGTTGCCATCGGCACTATAGGCGACGTGGCGCAACTGCTCGGCGAAAACCATACGCTGGCGCGCCTGGGACTGGATCAGCTCAACCGCACGACCAATGCCGGTTTGAAGGCGTTGATACAGATCGTCAAACCGCAACAGGGTCCATTACGCGAGCGTGACATCTCGTATGCACTGGGGCCGCGCATCAATGCCGCCGGGCGCATGAAACACGCCAGCATCGCCTTTGAGCTATTGACCACCGATGACGAGGCAGAAGCACAGGCACGCGCCAGTGAGT
>JBOGTO010000535.1:0-5769 GCA_050695155.1 Ktedonobacteraceae bacterium | reverse complement strand
CGCGTTCTTCGTCACTGAGATATTTCAAACGGCATTGCAGCGAGCGCAGACGGGCCTGCTGGTAGACATCTACAGCCAGTTTCCCGGCCTCGGTTGGTCTGACCCAGACGGTGCGCCAGTCTGCATCATCACGGCTGCGCTCGATATAGCCCTGCGCAACCAGCCGTTTGACCATAGCCGTCGCGGTAGATGGCGCAACTGCCAGTTCCTCGGCCAGTTCCTGCATAGTGCAACGCTCGCGCTCAACCAGCGTATAGAGCAAGGTCAGTTGGCCCGGTGTCGCGCGCAACTCGACCACCTCGCGCCAGGCGGGATCAGTTTGTGCGTCGTCATCAAGCGATGCGTCAGGCCGCAGGCGTTTTACTAATTTTGGAGTGATGTCGAGCAGCGCTGTCGTCAGTTCAGTTTCGTGCCGTACCATCCTTCATACACCCTCCCCGGTAATCATTTCGATACTCTAATTATATCATAAGCGAAATGATTAGAAAAGGTCAAGGACTGCGAGGTTGGCGCGACATGCCATGTGCCGGACGCGCCCGCGTTGGGGTCACACTGGTTATGCGAATTCACGCTGCAATAATTACCCTGGAGACTGCCATCGGCCTGTACCCAGCCCCAGAAATAGAGCGGGCTATTGCCTCTGTATGATTGCACAGTGAACTGCACATACTTCGCGGTAGTCACAGTGCCACTGAAATTGCCGTTGCCCTCCAAAGGGGGATTGACGGTAAAGTAGCCGCTAATGTTGCCCTGCCCGGCGGGTTGCTGGATGGACAGCGTCATACCTGTGATGATATTGGCTGTCGTATTGTCCAGGGTGCCGTTATAGTTGCCGCCGATTTTGGGATAGGGAACGGGCGTGGGAGTTGGCGGCGGTGTCGGGCGCGGCGTCGGCGGTAGCGTGGGTCGCGGTGTAGGAGGCGATGTGGGCCGAGGAGTGGGTACAACGACCGGCTGCTTTGCGGGCATAGAGGTAGGAGTGCTTCTGGGTGTGGGTGTAGCCGTGACGACAGTGGGTCTTTGTGTCGGCAGAGTAACGGGAGAATTGTTGATTACCGGAGCGGTGCTTTGAGGCGTAGGACGAGCGGCACCGGCGGCTTGATGTCCTCGCAAATAGAAAAAATAACTCATAAGAGCGCCTGTGACGAGCAATAACGCCAGCAGGCTCAACAGCAGAATACCTGCCAGACGGAAGCGGCGGAAGCGGGCGCGCCTGGGAAGTACCGCATTGCCAGGTATGGGAGTATTTCCGCCAGTAATTGGTCCCTCAGATGAGGCGGCGAAGATGACCTCTGGAGCGCGTAATGGTTTCCATCCCTCGCGCGCGGAGAGCGCTTGCCAGAATTGTTCGATGGTGGCGAAGCGGTCATTGCTGTTCAAAGCTATGGACTTTGAAATAATCGTCGAAACGCCCTGTGAAATACCAGGGGCGAGCATAGATACAGGTATCAGCGGATCAGGTTCACCGTTGCTGGTTTTCGTCATGCGATCAAGCGCATCAGCGGGTAGCGTGCCAGTGAGCAAGCTGTACATGGTCGCACCCAGCCCGTACACATCGCTGCGCGTGCTGGTACCGCGACTATATTGTTCGGGCGCGGCATAGCCAGGCGAGCCGGTGCGAAAGGCCGTCGTCGTGCCATCCGGCACAAATTCCTTCGCAATGCCGAAATCCACCAGCACAGCATCGTCACCCGACAGGGGTACGATGATATTGGACGGTTTAATATCGCGGTGCAAAACGGGAGGTTGCTGGCTATGCAGAAATTGCACGGCATCCACAACTGGGGCCAGCACTGTCAATACCTGGGCCAGTGTGAAGCGTTTTTCTGGCCTTTGGCGGCGTAATGCTTCCAGGTTGGGACCTTCTATATAATCCATCAGCATATACGTTCGCTGCCCGGCATCATCCTCGAAAACGCGGTAGACGCGCGGCAAGGCGTGATGATCGAGCTTTTTGAGCAATTCGCCCTCAAAGAGAAAACGCTGCTGATCTTTCTTGTTCGGGTTACTGGTCTCTTTCAGCGCAAACAGATTGCCCTTCACACGTAAATCGCGCACCAGATACACAGACCCATAGCCACCTTTGCCGAGCAGCCCTTCAACCCTGTAACGTTCGCGTAAAATGCTCCCCAATGGAAGCGTCATTTGATGAATATCTTGCAACCAGCACCTCAAATACCAGGAAATTCATAACAGAATACATGGCAGGGTATTTTCAGACAGGCTATCCCACAGTCTGACAGACCTGAGATTCTCCCTTGCTGGTAATAAACGTGGTTGAGGTAGAGTTTCTGGCTAGTTGGCTTTCAAAATTGATCACCCACATGCTGTATTGCGTCAAATGGTGAGGTATAATGGGGTTGTGTACTTCCAGTTTCGTCATTCATCTTCTTAAATCATCCCTCTCTGCTACATGCAAATGCATACCCTATTATGCGGTATTTTGTTCCAATTAGCAAGCTAATAAAGGAGAAGTGAACATGCACGTGCAATTGTATTCTATTCGGGAACTTCCTGCTGGACAGGTAAGTATCATGGCTCGCCCACGAGGTGGCGATTGGCTTCTTGATGAGGCCAAAGCTCTTCGTGAGGCTGGTGTTGACGTTCTGGTGTCCTTCCTCACTCCCGAAGAAGTGACGGAATTAGACCTTACAGAGGAAGCTGAGTGTTGCAGTCGCCAGAAAATCATCTATCTTGCTTTCCCAATCCAGGATCGCAGTGTTCCCCCGTTTTCTGCCAGTACATTCACCTTCATAGAGCAGTTAAGCGGCCATCTCTCTGAAGGAAAACATGTTACGCTACATTGTCGTCAGGGGCTTGGAAGAGCTGTTCTCATGGCAGCAAGCCTGTTGGTACTCAATGGTTTTTCTCCAGATCAAGCGTTTGACCTCCTCAGCAAGACCAGAGGATGTCCGGTGCCAGAGACAGAGGAGCAAAAGGCATGGGTCGTGGCCTTCTTCCAAAAGCACATTCGTTCGTCACACTCTACCTCTCATCAAACCTGAACAACTCTCCTTCATTAACTCCAAGCCCCTTTGCTAATTTCGAGATTGTTTCAGCAGTTGGTGATGAGTGGCCCGTTTCCACGAGGCTTATAAAATTTACAGATAAACCTGTCAGTTCTGCAAGCTGTTCCTGAGTTAAATCACGGTCTCGCCGAAGATAACGTAGTCGTTTGCCAAATTTCTGCCGCAATTCCAAAACAGACACCTATACCTACCTTATTTTTGTAAGCCAATCATCTTTCATCAAACTTGAACAACTCGCCTACATCTACGTTCAACGCCTTCGCCAATTTCACCAGCGTCTCAAAATATGGAGACGTTATACCTCTCTCAAGCTCACTGATGGAATTGATAGAGAGGTCTACTAACTCTGCAAGTTGTTCCTGAGTCAGGTCACGGTCTCTCCGCAAGTAACGTAACCGTCTCCCAAATTTTTTTCTTAATTCAGAATCCTTCACATGCATCCTATTTTTGATGAGAGAGTAACATGCTTACACATGTAAATACACAAGGCTTCACCTATTTTAAGTAAAGGTAAAGTTGTATTTTCTGATGAAAATGTGTTATAATCCCTATCGACACAACCTTAACCATACACTAATGCAGAAAGGCAAGGAACGGCGGGTGACAAATACCACGGAACACAATCTATTTGGAGGGCAAGAGGAGAACGGGTTTGATGTGCCATTTGCGATGTTCACCTGGGCTACATGGCTGGAAATGCAGACACAAACCATGCTGCGCTTCACTCGTTTTCAACGCGCCATTGAAAGCAGGCATATTCAGGAAGCGGCAGCGATTGCGCTAGAAATGCAGGAGATGGTTTTAGAGTGGCAAAAAGAGGCGGCAAGTTGGATTACCAGCCATCCTGGCGAACGCTAATTTTTTCCAGGGCGACTACACAATCTCAATCTTGCCCTCTGTCACTGAGTCGTCATCGTGAACCAGGAAAATCCGGCTATAGGGGGGTTCGGGGTAGAAGCGGTGGGAGAAGATAATATAGAGAATTTTGCTGAGTTTGGCGTAGTCTTTGTCACGGCGCGAAGGGTAGGCTTCGCTTACGGGGTGGGAGTGGTAGTAGATCATCTCGCCATCGTACTCTTCGATATCGTCGAAGATGTCGAGCAGGTCGTTAGGGGCGATAATGGAGAAATCGTCGGGCTGTTCGGCGGCGTTGGCGGTCGGGTAGTGCTTGACTACCCGGCCATCTTTGCTACCAAGTGCGCCGCAGGCTTCATTGGGATAGCCCGCTATGATATGCGCGGTCATCTCATCATACAATGTCCGGGGGATATGCACGACGAAGGATTCGTCACCTACCATAATAATACCGCCTCTAAATCGTCTTCCAGTTGCGTCAGATCGCGCGTCCACAGGTCTTCGCTGAGGTACTTCCAACCGCCATCGGCAAGGATTACAACAATTTTGCCGCGTTCCATGCTGGCAGCCACGCGCAAGGCCGCGTGCAAAGCTGCGCCGCACGATGGGCCGGCAAAGATGCCTTCCTGGTCTTTCAACTGGCGTGTGCGGCGAATGGAATCCCCGGCAGATACCAGAATTTTGCCATCGAGCAGCGATTGATCCAGCACTGGCGGCACAAAGCCATCTTCCAGGCTGCGCAAGCCCTGCACACCTTCACCCTGTAATGGTTCGGCGGCTACGACTTTGATAGCCGGATTGTATTCTTTCAAGCGCCGCGCATTGCCGGTGAGCGTGCCGCCTGTACCAAGACCGGCCACGAAAACATCTATATCTGGCAAATCCTGGATAATTTCGGCGGCAGTGCCCTCATAATGAGCGCGCGGATTCGCGTCGTTGCCATACTGGTAAAGCATGACATAGCGATCATCGGTACGCGCCAGTTCTTTCGCCAGCTTTACTGCGCCATTGCTGCCCAATGCGCCATCAGAATAGATGATCTGCGCTCCGTACAACTCGAGCATCTGGCGGCGTTCCCGCGTCACATTGTCGGGCATGACCGCGACAAACCCATAGCCTTTGACGCGCGCAATCATCGCCAGCGCGATACCCGTATTGCCGCTGGTCGGTTCCAGCAGAATCGAGCCAGGGGTCAATCTACCATCAGCTTCGGCCTCTTCAATCATTTTTTTGGCGATGCGATCCTTGATGCTGCCGGAGGGATTGGCACCCTCTAATTTGGCGAAAATCTGCACACCGGGACGCGGGCTGAAACTTTTCAGCTCGACCAGTGGCGTATTTCCGATGGTATCAAGGATACTATTATAGCGCATATATTTCCTTCCCTCCGGCGGGTCAGCTTAGCGTCCGCCCGCCATTGCAGGCAGCAGGATGACGGTATCGTTCGGGCCAACATTGGTTTCCAGCCCCCGTAAGAACCTGACATCCTGGTCATTGACATAGATATTGATAAAGCGACTGAGGCTATCTTCTGGCTGAATCTGCTCTTTCAGCGCGGGGAAACGCGCATACAAATCGGCCAGCACCTCTGTTAGACTGCCACCCGAAGCAGTCACCTGTTTCGATCCACCTACCGAGGCCCGCAACACGGGCGCGAGACGTACAGTTGCCATTTGCTATCCTCCTTTTATTGTGCCATTGTAGGGGCGGGGGCGGCTGTTGGGATGGGTGGGGACGCAAGCGTCGTCCGCCTGGGGTTTCTCGATCCCGACGGAGGGCGACGCAAGCGTCCCCACCCCACATCCACCTCACCCCCGCCCCTACAGAATATCCAGATTTAATTTACGGGCGCACCGGCATGGCGCACACGTCTGCGTATATGGGC
>JBOGTO010000534.1:0-4298 GCA_050695155.1 Ktedonobacteraceae bacterium | reverse complement strand
ACCCAACACCACCCCCGCCCCTACGGACTATCTGGCTTTGAGATGGGATAAGTTTATCTTCTTGGCATATACGTATACATATATTATATTCTTTGTGGATGCTGTAAAGAGAATATCCCCGAAGAATTGTATGACGCCATCACGCGCTACCTCAAAGGAGACGATGTAGAAATCCTGGGCATTTAGTTGCGCCTGTAAAAACGCTATCCATGCACACAAAACCGGCAAGGCTTCGGATGTCGGCGAAGCCTTGCCATGATAGCCAGAGAACGCAGCCAGAATGGTTTCGCTTACCGCTCTGGCTTCGATTCAATGGACTGGTTGATCTCCCAGAGATTGCCTTCGGGATCGGCAAAATGCGCCGTGCGTAACCCCCACTTCTGGTCGGTTGGGGGTCTGACAAACGTGACGCCTTTCGCTTTGAGTTCCTGGTAGGCGGCATCGACATCCGCAACACCAGCGGCCAGAAGCCCGCGCGAGCCTCCCTCGATCTTCAGTTCATTGACCGGCGTCCCTAACAGGTCTGCGGCACCTGAGGGCGAGAGCAAGATCAAGTACAACCCCTCTTCCAGAAGGAAAGTGGAAGAATCGGCATCGCTCCCTTGATACTGAAGTTTGAATGTGTCCCGATAAAACGCCGTAGATGCGGCCAGGTCCTGGACGAATAAGACCATCGCTTCGATCTTGTGAATCATGGTTTCCACTCCTGCTTTCTTTGTTGAGTCATGCGCCTCTCCACTCGTTCAGGACGAAGCGCGTCTGTGTTTGACCGGGAACAGTGTAGCACAGAAGAAAGGGCAAAACTTCTCCTATCGTACTCTTCTGGCAGGTGTCTACCGTTTTCAAACATCATACAGCGCGGTGCCGTGCGTTACACGCGGCCTGACCATTCGTAGCAGCCCAGTAACCAGCCATGCCCCTTTACGGCCAGTGCGCCCGCGTATTCCGCGCCTGGCTCCAACGCTCGCAGCGTCCAGCGCGCCGGTTCGCGCGGGTCTTCGCGGCTGGCGAGCAGGGCGGCTGGCTCGCCGGGCAGGAACGCCACATCGAACAGATTTGGCTCTAATGACAAACCTGTTCCCCTGCCCTTGATGTAGGCTTCCTTGCGCGTCCAACAACTGTAAAATGCCTGTTGTCGCTCCTCGACAGGCAGCGAGAGCAAAAGAGCCTGCTCGCGTGGCGAAAAGCTCACGCGCGCTACCTGCTCAACGGCAATATCCTCGCGCATATACTCAATATCAACGCCAAGCTCTCCAACATACGAGAAGGCCAATAAGGCCATAGTGTGTGAATGCGAGAGGTTAAAGTACAGCGTTTTTCCCTGCAAAGGAGCATCTAAGTAAGGTTTCCCATTTTCATTGTAGGCAAATTGCAATTGCGCAGGCTGCATGCGCAGGTAGCGAGCAAGTATGCCTCTCAGCACGCCACGCGCCACCATAAAGTGATAGCGATCTTTATCAAAACGGAACTTTCCGGCCCTGGTCAATTCATCGTGAGAAAGCGTTTGTCTCAATGGCAACATAACAGCTTCCGACTGCTCTAAGGAGGCCAGCCAGACATGCACCTCGTTTTCTGGCAGTTCGAGGTTTTCAGGCGCGGCAATCCATGTTTGTTCAGAAGCGGCCATGTGCAAGTAATCCTTTCTTCGCCTGCCATATACAGGAGTATTGTACAGGAAAAATGCGGAAAAACACAGACAGGGCAGGTTAATATTTCATAACATCAAATATAAATTCTCAATAGAATTGTGACCGTCTCTCCACCATTTGCAACCTGATTTAGTGTCATCGATATGGTTAAATTACTATGGTGGTTAATCCTAATTTCGTGTCCATGCCACTTATTCTTCCAACCGGGCTTTTTTCCTATGGCGCATCATGCATATTATTTTAGGAGTTGAACTGATGAGAACATTGCTCAGATCAAAGCTCATGCTAACGCTCACGGGCTTGCTCATGATCGCGGTAATCGCTCTTCCACTGGCGCTCAACGCGGCCTCTTCTCATGCTGCCGCTCCCGCGAAGCCAACTTTCGCGGCACAGGGAGGATTGGACTGCAACGGGTATAGTAACGTCCAGAAACCCGTCAGACCTGGTATGGTCTGCCAGGATTTCGCTGGCTATGACGCGGGGCGCGGCTATGACAACGGCCATTATATCGGCCACGACGAACCTACCATTAACTTCTTCTCGAACACTCCCGGCTCTGCCAACAACATGCAATGGCAGGTCACTCTGCCCAAAGAACGCCCGCTGCCGGCCACCCAGACTTTTGAGAACTACGTAACTTTCTGGTTTGGCCTGGCGGTCTGTGATTCCAACTCTATTCCGCAAAAACCCTGCATTCCCGATAGTGACAAGAATCATGCGCCGCGCTTTCCGGGCGATCCCAGCACAGCCGGTTCTGCCTTTCTGGAATTGCAGTTCTACCCGCCAGGCTTTTATCCTTTCAGCAGCCGCATAAGCTGCGATAAGATGCATTGGTGCGCCGCGCTCAACATCGACAGCCTGGAATGCACAGGCAACTTTGCGACGTGCAATAATAACTGCACCGAGCCGGTCAATTTCGCCTTCATCCAGAAGGATGGCGTGCCGGTTGGCCCGCCGGGACCCGGCACACAGAACAATGCAACCTTTACCCCGAACGCCAAAACGCTCTTGATGAACCAGGGCGATACCATTAAGGTGACGATTAAGGATACGCCCCAGGGGATGCTCAACATGGTAACGGATGTCACGACGGGGCAGTCGGGCTTCATGGTATCAAGCGCCGCCAATGGCTTCCAGAACACGGATGTCAATACGTGCGCAACCACCAACTATAGCTTCCATCCAGAGTACTCAACCATGCGGTTCGGCAACGATTTGAACTGGGGTCTGGATCAGGCTAACGTGAGCTTCGATGTTGAGATCGGTCACTGGATCAGTGGCGCGAACGGTGATGGCGATGCCGATGATGCGCCGTGCTTCCCTGGCCCGACCCTTGCCGGCTGTACCGGAAGCGACGTTGATTTCGACGGTGGCTCCTACATCCCTGACTGGCCTGATGGAACGCCTCATCATCCCACATCGCTGCAACTACGATCAGTCCTCGGCAATGGTATTGGCCCGGCGAGTGCGTACAGTGGCAGTAGTTCATATACCCATGCCTACTCAACGATGCAGTTTGATACGGAAGTAGTCGCCTCGGAAAGCGGCTGCGCTCCCGCGACGCCTTCCGGTTGCGGAGTGCCAGCCCCCGGATCAACCTTCTATCCATTCTATGCGCAATCAGGAAGCGGGGCCAACTGCGCGTTTACGTTCGGCAACGATATTAACGGTCAGACGACCAACGATTTCGGACGCGATCTCCAATACGGCACCGTGAATCTCCAGTGGACCTTCTTCGATTGGAGCAGCGGCATTCGCCCCAATCCCTGTACGCCACAGGTGAACTAACGCTAACACCGATGGAGCGGCCCTGGTGGTCGCTCCATCGGTATCAAAGTAAGCTAGCAAGCAGGCGGGTACCGTAGGGGCGGGGGCGGTGTTGGGATGGGAGGGGACCCTCGTGGTCGCCCACGTCTTTACCCTATCCAGGCGGGCGACGCCAAGCGTCCCCACCGCTCCACATCATCCACCCCCGCCCCTACAGATCATTCTGATCCTTGTTTCAGGCCATGTGATGTTACAAATTGGTGGCTTGTAGCGAATTAGAAAATGGTGTTCCCGTTGACAGCGAGGCCAAAAAGTCATTATGCGAATGACATACTGTTGTCATTCGCAGAGGGTAGACTATGGGTAGAAGAGAAAACGAGCGGCGCAGTTGGTGCGACTGCTCAGCTTTGAAAGGGTGAAATACGCATGGCAAAACTGCTTGGACCCGATTTTATCAGCTTGCAAGTGCGCAACGTCTCCGCCTCGTGCGCGTTCTACACGGCGATGTTAGGACTGGATGTCGATCCGCGTTTCACGGCTCCCGACTTTGTCCTCTTCGAAACCAACTCAATCCCCTTTGCTCTCAGCCAGGCGGGAGCGAACCTGGATGAAGCGCCGCAGCTGGGACGGGGTGCGGGTGTGACGCTCTGGATCGACTGCGATAATGTCAATGAGTTGCATTCTAAATTGGAAGCCGCCGGAGCCAGCATCCTGCAACAACCCTATGATAGCCCATTTGGGCGCGCCTTCGTCTTTGCTGATCCCGATGGATACCGCATTACGGTCAACGAAAACCCCTGGGACCGCTTCCCATTGGGTGGCAGGCAACGTTCATAATGTGCGCGCCGCTCCCACTCTGCGGACGAAACGAAACAGGACGAC
>JBOGTO010000533.1:0-3646 GCA_050695155.1 Ktedonobacteraceae bacterium | reverse complement strand
GACCGCAAGGGTCGCCTCTACTAAGATGACGAAGTGGCTTGCCAGGCTCGTTCTCCTCTGAAAAGGACATAGTAGAGGCGACCCTTGCGGTCGCCTTCCTGCCTCCAAGCCACTTGTGAGAAGCTATGAGGTCAGCTCATGGCTTTTGGGGTAGGGAGCTACCAACAGATTATTGATACGTTATGTTTTAAGGGAGGAGATAGTTATATGGATTTCCAGGATAAAATGATTACGCTGTTGATTTCATGTCCCGATCAGCCAGGCATTGTGGCGAGTGTTTCCCAGTTTATTTTTGAGCATCATGGAAACATTTTCCAATCGGATCAGCATTCTCCCAGCCTGCATAACGGCACATTCTTTATGAGGGTGAGTTTTACCGAGGATAGCTTCATCCTGTCTGAAGTTGATCTGCTAGATGCTTTTCGCCCCATTGCGGATGCTTTACACATGAACTGGAGCGTCCACTACTCTCGACATCGCAAGCGGGTTGGCATTTTAGTATCAAAGCTCGACCATTGCCTTACGGACCTGCTCTGGCGTTGGAAAAGCGGCGAATTGGCGATGGAAATTCCTTTTATTATCAGTAACCACTATGATCTGGAGCCGCTCGCCCGCATGTATGACATTCCCTATCACTACTTTCCTGTTCGCAAGGAACAGCGTAAAGAAGATCAAATGCGCTTGCTAGACTTCCTGCAAGGGGAAGTGGATTTTCTAGTGCTGGCGCGTTATATGCAAATCGTGGAGCCATTTATTGTCAGAGAATATGCCAGTCGCATTATTAACATCCATCATAGTTTTCTGCCCGCGTTCATCGGCGCGAATCCCTATGAAAAAGCATTTGAACGCGGGGTCAAGTTGATTGGCGCAACTGCTCATTATGTGACCGACAACCTGGACGAAGGGCCAATTATTTCCCAGGATGTTATACAATGCAACCATCGTGATACTGTTGAGGACCTCGTCCGTAAAGGAAGAGGTGTGGAACGCAGGGTACTGGCTGAGGCCGTGCGGCTCCATGTAGAGGATCGCGTACTTGTCTATAATAATAAGACCATCGTTTTTTAACCGGGCAAGGTCTGCTCCAAATTCATGAAAGTGGCAACCCGCAAAACATTCATACAGTCGTGGCGCGAAAATGGTCGCCGCTTACCGGCATCGCTAGTTTTGAGCATGCTGGTAGTTATGTTGGTGATAGCGATTTTTCTGGCCGTCAATTTTGGTGCGATTGCCATACCTGGCAGCGTCATAGCGCGTATCCTGCTCAATAGCACGGGACTTTTCCATTTCGCGCGCCAGTGGGACCCAACGATAGAGGTTATTGTGTTGCAGGCGCGTATGCCCGTCGTGATTGGCGCGGGTCTGGTTGGCGCGGCGCTCTCGATTGCGGGAGTGCTGTTTCAAGGCATGTTGCGCAACCCGCTGGCCGATCCTTATCTTATCGGCACTTCGTCCGGCGCGGCTTTGGGCGCGGCTATCGCTTTCGTCTTGCCATATGATACGCTCTATGGTCTGTATTTCCCGCTCACGCCCATTCTAGCTTTTGTTGGCGCAATGCTCTCTGTACTGTTCGTGTATGCCATTGCGCGCGTTGGCGGTCAGACTCCTGTTGTGACGCTGCTATTAGCGGGCGTGGTCATCAACGCGGTGCTGGTTGCCATCCAGACGCTCATCTTAACCATCAGCCCGCACGCGCAATTTACGCTGGACAGCCTGTTTAGCTGGCTGGCGGGTGGCGTTTCGGTAACTACATGGCTGCCCGTCGTAATTGTGGGAGCATTCGTGCTGGCGGGTTTTCTACTGGCATGGCTGCTTTCAGGTGTGCTGGATGCTTTCGGATTGGGCGAGGAGGGCGCGGCACACCTGGGATTGCATGTCGAACGCTACAAACTGATCGTTATTGTTGTAGGTTCGCTGTTGACGGCGGCGGCTGTCTCGATCAGTGGGCTTATCGGCTTTGTCGGGCTAATTGTACCACATGCTGTGCGCCTGCTGCTCGGCCCGCGCCACCGCCTGCTCATTCCCGCCTCGGCGCTGGCCGGAGCGATTTTTCTCATCCTGGCCGATCTGCTGGCTCGCACCGTCATCGCTCCCACTACGCTGCCCGTTGGCGTCTTCACCGCTCTGGTAGGCGCGCCATTCTTCCTCTTCCTGCTCAGAAACAACAAGCGAGCGTACCGATGGTAGACAATACTCCTCTTTTAGATATGCAGGGCATCACCTTTGGTTACAATCGCCAACCTCTGCTGTATGACGTGCATTTCCAGGTACGCGCTGGCGAGATGGTCGGGCTACTGGGACCAAACGGCTCAGGCAAAACCACATTGTTGCGCCTGATAAGCGGAGTCCTGCGCCCCCAGCAGGGAACGGTGATAGTCGATGGCAGAGACGCGCGCGCGTGGGGCAGGCGCGAGATGGCACGGCGCGTGGCCGTTGTACCCCAGGAGATGCATGTACCGTTTGCCTTTACCGTCGAAGAATTGGTGAGCCTGGGTCGCACCCCTTATGCCCGCTTGCTCGGCTCAAACACCATGGAAGATTTGAGTATCGTGCGCAACGCCCTGCAAGCGGCGGACATTGAGGCGCTCGCAGGGCGTATCTTCAACGAATTGAGCGGCGGCGAACGGCAGCGTGTCACGGTGGCGATGGCATTGGCGCAGCGACCCGCTCTATTGCTGCTCGACGAGCCAACTTCTCACCTGGACATCAAATACCAGATCGAGTTGTTAGAACTCGTGCAGCGACTGAACCGCGAGACAGGCGTCACCGTCATTGCTGCTATGCATGATCTGAACCTGGCGGCGCGTTATTTCCCGCGCCTGGTGCTTTTTCAACGCGGCATTGTGGCCGATGCCACGCCAGCCGAAGTGCTGGAACCACACTTGCTGCGGCGCGTTTATGGCATTAACGTGCAGGTCGGTATCCTGCGCGGCGCGGAACATATCAGCATTTTGCCGCCCGGAAACGACGTTATGGCGGATGATGAGCCGCAGGCTACACAACCGCGCGTGCATATCATGGCAGGCGGCGGTTCCGGCGAACTGCTGATGCGCGCGCTGGCGGATGCGCGTATCCCATTTAGCGTGGGAGCCTTGAACATCGGCGACAGCGACCATACATTAGCCTTGCGTCTCGCCCAGGATGTCATTACCGAGCAGCCCTACGCGCCCATATCCCCGGCTGTACTGGAACAAGTGCGTGTTCGCCTGGCACAGATGGCAGTGTTGATCTTGTGTCCCGTGCCTGTTGGTCCGGGCAATCTTTCCTTACTGCATGAAGCCTTAGAGGCTGCGCAACACGGCGTTACCACGCTGTTGCTCGCGCCCCTTGCAGCCAATGATGATGATACCTCTGCCACTACTTTGACTGGTGAAGACGCCCTGTTGCAACAAATCGGTATCAGCGAGCGCGATTATACCGGCGGCGTAGGGGTAGATGCGATGCGCGCGCTCTTGCAACACGGCGCGCGCGTGGTCAAAACAGTGAGCGAGGCTGTGAATGATTGCCACGAGGCAGCTTTCAAAGAGCAGAGTTTGTGAATGGCTGTAAGGAGCTGCTTTAGCGAGAAAGGCGACCGCAACCAGAACACATCGCACGGCCCGCCTGGAAACGGCAAGGCGACCGCCAGAGGTGGAAAGGCAAGGCG
>JBOGTO010000532.1:0-8183 GCA_050695155.1 Ktedonobacteraceae bacterium | reverse complement strand
ATTCTGAGCGCAGCGAAGAATGACAGAGGACGGGGGCAGAGCCACCCGCCCTGTTTTTTTTCATTATTTTGTCAGTTCTGCAAATCGGGCGATGTCTTCGCGCACAATATCCAGGCTGGAACGCCAGAAATCGGCTGAGCGGATGTCGATGCCGAATTGCGCGGCCAGCGTGGCGGCATCCGCCAGGCCAGTACTGGAGAGCAGGGCATCGTAGCCTTTTTTGAATGTCTCAGGGTCGCGCGTATAGCGGGCGTAGAGGCCAAGCCCGAAGAGCAGGCCGAACATGTAGGGGTAGTTGTAGAACGAGCGGTGGCTGTCGTAATAATGCGGCTTCATGGCCCACATATAGGGATGAAGCGCGTTCTCGTCCAGGCCATCTCCATACGTCTCGCGCTGCGCCTCCAGCATCAAAGTGTTAAGTTCGTCAACCGAAAGTTCGCGCGCTTTGCGGCGTTCAAAGACGCGCTGCTCAAAGAGGAAACGGCTGGTGATGTCTACTACAACCTGGCAGGAGCCTTGCAGCGATTCTTCCAGAATGGCGATCTGCTCCTGCGGGCCAACTGTATGCAGCGCGGCGTGACTGATGATGGTCTCGCAGAAGATGCTGGCTGTCTCCGCCAGGGTCATCGGGGTTGAGCGTTGCAACACGCTGCGCTGTGCAAGGTTCAGGTTATGGTAGGCGTGTCCCAGTTCGTGCGCCAGTGTGCTGACTCCGCCGAAAGCCGCTTTGAAGTTGGTGCAGACGCGCGATTCGTCCTTGCGCAGCCAGGCGCAATACGCGCCATCGCCCTTGCCCGCGCGCGGTTCGGCGTCGATCCACTGCTCGCGGAAAGCGCGCGCCGCGAAGTCGGAGAGACGCGACGAGTACGCGCCGAATTGCTCCACAATGAAGGAGGTCGCTTCATTGAAAGTCCATACGCGCTCCTCGCCGCCAACGGGCGCGAAGAGATCGTACCATGCCAGGCGCGACAGGCCCAGCGCGCGCGCCTTGGCGCTCAGATAGCGGCGAAAATCGGGGAACGATTCGCGCGCGGCGGTCATCATGGCATCTAGCGTCTGCTGGTCAATGTTGTTATCCAGCAGCGATGCCTCTAAAGGTGACTGCCAGCCACGTCTGCGGCTGAGCGTGTTGACCTCGCCTTTGATGCTGTTCATGGCCGCCGCCAGAGGCACAGCAACCTTTTGCCAGCCGCCGAGTTCAGCTTCGTAGGCGCGGCGGCGCGTCTCGCGGTCGCTATCATAGGCCAGGTTGCGTATCATACTCATCGGCAACTCTTTGGGCTGATCCGGCACATCCAGCGCAATCACAAGCTGCGATGTCACATCGCCATGCAGTTTTTCCCAGGCCGTGCCGCCGCTCACATTGAGTTCCGAAGCCAGGTTCTCTTCGGCGGGCGGCATCAGGTACGCCGCCTGTGTCTTCGCTTTGCGCAGCATGAAGGTATGCGTCCTGGCGCTATGCGAGCGCGCGATGAGCGTTTCCACGTCCAGCGAGCCAATCCAGGCGGTGAAGCGCGTACCCAGTTGCGATAGCGTGACGCTGGCCTGTTGCAGCTCGCTCATCCTGGCCTGTGCCAGCGTATCGAGCGAATTGGTATTGACGAAGCAGGAAATGTACGTATTAAGCGTCTTGCTCTCGGTCAGCACCTCGTTATAGCGCTGTAAGACGGTTTCAAAATGCTTGATGGTTTCATCGCCGGTGTCAAGCGCTTCCTGCTTCTGCACGAAACAGGCATCAAAGAGTTGCGCCAGTTCCTGAATATCCTGAATGAGGCGCGCGAATCCTGCCTGAAATTCCGGCGATTCCATGCTCGGATAGACGACGCTCATATCCCAGTGCGGGAGATTTGTTACTGTTGTCATAGATTTACATTCATCCTTTATGTGTCAACTGGCTGCGGCCCGGCAAATAAATTCGACCTCGTTGCCGTCCGGGTCATCCACATACATTGTACGACTGGCAATCACCGGATGAACGCCGGGGCGCGGCGCGTAGCCTGCGGCTACCAGCGCGGCATGTTGCGCATCGAAATCTTCTTCCGGCAGTTCCAACGCCATGTGATGCAGTTGATAGCCGGATGGTCGCGCCTTTACTTCATCGGATTTTGGCACCAGCACAATCATCTGCGGAATACCAGCATGGCCTTCTGCTACCTTCAAGAAGGTATTGGCGAGGGTTGGAGGCGAAATCACCTCCAGACCCAACAGATCGCGGTAAAAACGCAATGATTGCTCTTTATCAGCGGTCCACAGGACTATCTCGGAGATTCCAACCACTCTTTTCATAGTGAATCCTGCCTCTCTCATCAACTATGCTTAACTAGAGATAGTATCTCATACTGCTGTTGCGCTGACAACTATATTGATTAATACTACAGGGCGATTGACAAGTCGAGTGCGGCCCGACCCCACCCGGACGCCCACAAGGGGCGTCCCTACATCTAGGCTGGCCCCACCCCTTCCACCTCAGGACAACCACGGGTGGGAATGGAGGGTGTCTTCGATATGTAGGGACGCCCCTTGTGGGCGTCCGGCAGTGGTGACAAAGACTTTTATATTGCCCCGATTCATCCCAAAGGCTATACATAACCTCGCTTCTTGGAGTAAAATAGACCACAGAGGGAATCACAATGACGTGAAGAAGAGGTTTCACAGGTACGTCTGGCGTATTGCATAGATGGAGAGAGAGTAGGCTCATGGCGATTAGTAACGCGGCTCTGGCGGGGCTAACCCGAAAACAACTGCTGGAAATGCATTATATGATGTCGCTTCTGCGGCGCTTCGAGGAGAAGTGCGCGGAAGAATATACACGCGGGAAAATTGGCGGGTTCATGCATCTGTACATCGGCCAGGAGGCGGTGGGTGTGGGGAGCATCACGACACTGGAGCCGCAGGACAGGGTGTTGTCGAGCTACCGCGAACATGGTCATGCCATCATGAAAGGCATCGAGCCGCAAGCGGTGATGGCGGAGCTTTTTGGCAAGAGTACCGGTTGCAGCAAAGGGAAAGGTGGCTCCATGCACATGTGGAGCAACGAGGTGGGGTTATTCGGTGGCAACGCTATTGTCGCCGCGCAACTGCCGATGGCGGCGGGAGTGGCTTTCGCGGCACAATACCTGGGGGAGCCGCGTGTAACGATGACTTTCTTTGGCGACGGCGCGGTCGATGAGGGCGCGTTTCATGAATCACTGAACCTGGCGTCGCTGTGGAAGCTGCCGGTTGTCTTTATTTGCGAAAATAACCAGTATTCGATGGGCATGGCCGTTGAAAAGGCGTGGGCGGTCGATTCGCTGATGCCGCGCGCCGCCGCGTATAACATGCCGGGCGAGCAGGTTGATGGCATGGATGTGATCGCCGTGTACGAGGCGGTCAAACGCGCCGTAGAACGAGCGCGCAATGGTGAAGGCCCTACGCTGTTAGAGGTGAAAACCTACCGTTTTCGCGGCCATTCCATGACCGACCCCGCCTACTACCGGACGCGCGAGGAAGAACACCAGTGGCGCAACACGCGCGACCCCATCGGCATCTTCGAGAAGAAACTACTGGAGCAAGGCGTGGCAACGCAGGCGGAATTTGACAAGAACGATGAACGGGCGACGCAGGTTGCTGAAGACGCGGCGGAGTTCGCGGAGAACAGCCCGGACCCGACACCGGAAGCACTCTATGCCGATGTAATGGTCGATGGTTCCACCGCGCTTGCGTTCCGCAGGGAGAGGAAATAAGAGAGAATGCGTACATTAACTTATCGTGATGCACTGCGCGAGGCGATTCGCGAAGAGATGCTGAGTGACGAGCGCGTTTTTATTATGGGCGAAGACATCGCCGGCTATGGCGGTACCTACGCCGTTAGCAAAGGGCTGTTCGAGGAGTTTGGGGAGAAGCGTGTGCGCGATACACCACTGGCGGAAGAAGTGATTACCGGCACAGCTATCGGCGCGGCGCTGGGCGGTCTGCGCCCCATTCTGGAATTGATGACGATCAACTTTAGTCTGCTTGCCAGCGATCAGATTATCAATAGCGCGGCCAAGTTTCATTATATGTTTGGCGGCCAGCCGCAGATACCACTGGTAATTCGGATGCCGGGCGGCGGCGGTGCGCAGCGCGGGGCGCAACACTCGCAGATGTTGGAGACGATGTACGCGCACGTTCCCGGCCTGAAAGTTGTCGCACCCGCCACGCCCTACGATGTCAAAGGGATGCTCAAATCTGCTGTACGTGACCCCAACCCGGTGCTGTTCATCGAGCACGAGCTGCTATACAACATCAAAGGCGAGGTGCCAGACGAAGGTGTCGAATACACTGTCCCATTGAATCGTGGAGAGGTGAAACGCGAGGGACAGCATGTGACGCTCATCACCTTCTCACGTATGCTACATGTGACGATGCAGGCGGCGGAAGACCTGGCGAAAGAAGGCATCGACGCCGAAGTAATCGACCTGCGCAGCATCCGACCGATTGATATTGACCTGCTAATAGATTCGGTGAAGAAAACGAACCGCGTGGTAATTGCCGAAGAAGGCTGGAAATACTATGGCACGGGACAGGGGTTGGCAGCGCTGATCTACGAGTTCGCCTTTGATTATCTGGACGCACCCATCCAACATGTAACAGGCGCGGATGTTCCTATGCCCTACTCTAAACCACTGGAACGCCTCGCCATGCCAGACAAAAACGCTATCGAGAAGGCGGTGAAAGCAATCGTACCGGCAGCCCTGACACACCAGGTTTCCTGAGAAGCGCACTATTCCGTAGGGGCGGGGGAGGGGTGGATGTGGAGAGGGGACCCTTGTGGTCGCCCGCCCTGGAAAACGAAGAGAGAGCAAAACAATGAAAACGGTAGAAATGCCCAAAATGGGCGATACAATGGAAGAAGGCAAGATTCTCCGCTGGATAAAACACGAGGGCGATCCCGTGAAAAAGGGCGAGTCGCTGGCGGAAGTCGAAACCGACAAGGTCAATATCGAGATCGAAGCCTTTGCCAGTGGCGTGCTGCGCAAAATACTGGTTGCCGAAGGCGATTCCGCGCCCATCGGGTCGGGCATCGCGCTGATCGGCGCTCCTGATGAACCCCTACCTGAAGATACCACAAATCGCGGCGCGGCAAGTGGCGCGAATGGGAAAGCAGCCACGCCACCGCCTGCAAGTACGCCACCCGCGCTAACAACGCAGCCAGCGCCCGTTGCATACAATACGGATGCACAGGGACGGGTTTTCATATCACCGGTTGCGCGTCGCCTGGCGGAAGAGAGCAATCTTGATTATACGCAAATTCGCGGCACCGGGCCAAATGGGCGCATCATCAAGATGGATGTCGAGTCTGCGCTGGTACAGGCGGTACCGACCGGGACAAGAGAGATGCAAGCGGTGCCGACATCGGGAACGAGGGCGGCGCAAGCGCCCCCACCCGTCACCACATCCGCCCCCGCCCCTACATATGTTGCCATTGATGAGGCCGTGCCAGCCGCCGTAGATACGGGTGAGGTGGTTGAAATCCCGTTGACCGCCATGCGGCGCACCATTGCCAGGCGTTTGAGTCAGAGTATGCAGACCGCGCCGCACTTCTATGTGACGAGCGTGATCGATACGGGCAAGCTGGCGGAGTTGCGCAGGCAGATCAACGCTTACGCGGCCAACGATCCGTCGCCGGTTAAGGTAAGCTTCAACGACCTGATTATCAAGGCGGTAGCGCGCTCGCTGGTGAAAATGCCGCAGGTGAATGTTTCGTTCGCCGAGGATAAGCTGCTCCAGAAAAAAGCGGTGCATATCGGCATGGCTGTTGCGCTTGAACAGGGGCTGATCGTGCCTGTTATCCATAACGCCGAGAGAAGCGGCATTCTGGATATTGCGCGCGAATCTCAGCGATTGGCGGAGGCGGCGCGTACTGGCAAGCTGCGCCCGGAGGAGTTTTCAGGAGGAACTTTCACAGTAAGCAACCTGGGCATGTTCGATGTCGAGAGCTTTACCGCCGTGATTAACCCGCCGGAGTCGGCAATCCTGGCAGTCGGCTCGATTACCCCCACGCCGGTCGTGGTTGATGGACAGGTGGTGGTACGCGACCGCATGAAGGTCACGCTCTCGTCCGATCATCGCGCTGTTGATGGGGCAACGGCGGCACGTTTCCTGCAAGAGGTGAAACGCCTGCTGGAAGAACCCTTTGGGCTGCTGCTTTAGATGGGAGAGTTGTTTATGTCTACGCGCGCCATCAACGGCGTCACCCTGGCGCTGCTAAAGGGTAATATTGTCGAAGTACGCGCCGACGCCATTGTCAACGCCGCGAATAGCGGTCTGCGCGGTGGCGGCGGCGTTGATGGTGCCATTCACCGCGCCGCCGGGCCAACGCTCATGGAGGAATGCCGCAAATTTGGCGGCTGTCCCACCGGCAAAGCAGTAGCCACATCAGCGGGCAAACTACCCGCGCAATACGTCTTTCACGCCGTCGGCCCTATCTATTCCGGCACGCCAAAAGACGCGCAATTGCTGGCAAGCGCTTATCAAAGCTGTCTTGATCTTGCCGAACAGCACGGCATCCAGAGTATTGCTTTCCCCGCGCTCAGCACGGGAGTGTATGGTTATCCCCTTGCCGAGGCCGCTCCGATTGCCTTGCGCACAATCACTCAGCACATCCAGAAACCTACCAGCTTGCGACAGGTAACGGTCGTGTTGTTTGGTGACGAGGCATTCCAGGCATTTGAAAGGGCATTAAAAGATACTGGCGAATAAGGGAAACACTTCCCTTAAATCAACAATCCTTTTTTCCCCATTGCGCCGCGCAGCAGGGCAATTTCGCCATAATGGATGTTGAGATGGGTAATGCAGACCTGCCCGATGCTCTGGAGCGCGGGCATCTCGCCTAATGGCTTGATCGTCACGGTGCGCTCCGATAAAGCTTTTCCACCGTCGGTGATCGCCGCCAGGTAGGCTTCGTATTCGCTCCATACCTGCTCAACATATTGCATAAAGAGGGCCGTATCCGCGATATGAAAGGCGCGAGCCTCCTCGGTTGCCATGCCCGTACCCTGCACACGGGGAGGCAACCCCAGGCGTTCGTGCCAGTTGCCCTCCGCCCATAGAGTCTGGCGGCTCTGCAAAATAAAGCGCAGGATGTTATCCTCGGTGCGCGCGGAGTGCCATACCAGGAAAGCGATATTGTTGGTGTTTCCATCAATGGTATAATGCCACTCTTCAGGCGTCAGGTCCTCAAGAGCTATGCGCGTCCAACGGTGCAGGCGGCTCTGTTCCACGCGAAAAAAGTCAATGATGTCCATAATCTCTTACTCCTCGTGATCTTACAGGAAATTATACACCACAACCCGCCGAAGTAGCGACGCTCCCTGACGAGTATGGAGACTGCAAGGGCCATGCTCGTCAGGGAGCGACTTTCGAAAAGCCCTGGGACTGGCCCTACATGAGCTTGACATTTGCCGCCCCATCTAATACAACTAGATACGGAAAGCTTTTAATACAGGACGACAACGTCAGCCGTCCTTACAACTCTATCTAAGGAGATTCGTTATGGCTTTTGAAGTTCCATCACTGCCGTATGACTACAATGCGTTGGAGCCATACATTGACACGCAGACGATGCAGTTGCATCATGACAAACACCATGCCGCTTATGTCAACAATCTGAACAATGCCGTGAATAATACCGACTTTGCCAGCAAGAACGTTGACGACATCCTGCGCCATATCAACGATGTGCCGCAAAATATCCGCACGGCGGTACAAAACAATGGCGGCGGCCATTCCAACCATAGCATGTTCTGGGCCATCATGAGGCCCAACGGTGGTGGCGAGCCCACCGCCGCGCTGGCGAGCGCCATTCAGCAGACGTTTGGCTCTTTCGACCAGTTCAAGGCTGCCTTCAATGACGCGGGTGCCAAGCGTTTCGGCTCCGGCTGGGCGTGGCTTGTACTCGACCAGAATGGCAAGCTGGCGGTTATTTCTACCGCCAACCAGGATAGCCCGTTGATGAACGGCCAGTATCCCGTCATGGGTAACGATGTATGGGAACACGCCTACTACCTGAAGTACCAGAACCGCCGACCCGAATATCTCGCGGCCTGGTGGAATGTGGTCAACTGGGACGAGGTTGCCCGTCGCTACCAGCAAGGTGGCGGTCACTAATACCACGCAGTTTCCCAAAAGTCGAGATGAGTATCATAACCGCGCGGTTATGATAC
>JBOGTO010000531.1:0-14564 GCA_050695155.1 Ktedonobacteraceae bacterium | reverse complement strand
CCCGGCTCGATAAACGATCGAGAATGCATAAGGTCAGGTTCTCACCCACTCCGAGGTAGGGAACGAAGCCGCGCGCGTGGCGATCTTCAGGAACATAGGTAACACCCTGCTGGAGGGTTGCATCTACCTTACCCGCGTGGATGGGCTGACCTTTCAGCCTGATCTCGCCCGCTTCCGGCTTCACCAGGCCGACTATCGCGTCAGCAACGGTGGCTGTCCCTGAGCCTTGTAACCCGACGAGGCCGACGCACTCGCCCGCGCTGACTACAAAGCTCACGTCTTGCACCGGGCCTAACGTGGCTGGTACACGCAAACGCGAAACTTCGAGCAGGGGCGTGGCCGACTCGCTGACCCGCGCCAGAGCGGCAATCTCCGTTGCTCGCTGCGGAGCGACCCCCACCATCGCCTCAACTAGCCGGTCCTGCTTGATCTCGCCAGTCGGCGCGCTCAAAACGCGCTCGCCATCGCGCAACACAGTGACACGGTCGCACACATCGTAAATCTCTTCCAGGTGATGAGAGATGTAAAGGATACCAACCCCGCTCCCTTTGAGCCGCCGGATTCTTTCAAATAGACGTTCGATGGCAGCCTTCTCCAGCGATGCTGTCGGCTCATCGAGAATCAGGAAGCGCGCGCCGACTGAAAGGGCGCGCGCAATCTCGACTACCTGGCGCTGTTCAACGCTGAGGTCGCGCGCGAGACGATTGACATCCAGGTCGAAGCCCCAGTCGAGCATGACCTGGCGCGCGCGGGAGCGTATGGCACGCCAGTTGATAATACCATGGTCATTATTGTTCGCTCGATTAAGGAAAACGTTCTCGGCGACTGTCAGGCTGGGTACCACCATCGACTTCTGGTAAACGCACGCGACCTGGCGTTGCCAGGCGGCACGATCCGCCAGAGCCGGTGCGGCTTCTGTCCCGAAGCTGACAACGCCGCGATCTGGCCGGAGCAGGCCAGTAAAAATGGCAACCAGGGTTGATTTCCCGGCACCATTGCGCCCGACCAGCCCATGACACTCGCTGACTCCTACTTCGAGCGAAACATCGCGCAGCGCCTGGGTCTCGCCAAAGGCTTTCCAGACGCCTTGCGCTACGCCAACGGAGGACCGGGTTGCGACCAACCCTCCGTCGTTTCCAGTTCCAGGTTCAGGCCTTTCATTCACAGGTTCCATTACGATCCTTCTCTATTACAGGCTCTCTCAAGAACCGGACTTCGCGTTGCCCCAGAGGTTCGGGTCGTTGACGTTAGAAATGTCCACGACGGGTGCTGGCAGCGCGTCTTCAAGGTTGCCCTGCAAGCTGACAATCGTGCTGTTGTGGTCGGTGGTCTGCCCGGCTGAATAGGTCTTCCCCTCGAGCGCCTGCTGCGCGTAGAAGATTGCATACTGCGCGTAGGCATTGGCTGGCTGCGAAATGGTCGCGTCGAGCATCCCGGCGCGGATCTGCGCGTGCTCGTGCGGTACGCCATCATTGCCAATCAGGACGATGTGCGACGAACTCCCTACCTTAGTCAACTTGCCGATGGCTTGTTCAGCCGCGAGAATGCCATCCTCAGGCGCGCTCCATTCAACGTAGATGCCTCTTAGATCTGGATACGTACTCAACGCTGTCTTAGCATCGTTGACGGCGGTTGGCGTATCCCATTTCGTAGCGTACTCGACGACCTTAAAGTTCGGATAGTTCTGCTGGATTTCCTGTTTACAGCCGTTCGATCGGTCCTGACCATTCAGAGATGCCAGATCCCCTTCCAGAATGGCAATAGTGCCGCTGCTAGCAGATGCATGGGTAGCGATGAACTTACAAGAGTTCTGACCGTACAGCACATTATCGGCGCGCACGATCATGAAAACCTTGCCACTGCTCGGCGCGACATCTACGCTGACTACAGGCACATTCTTGCTGGCGGCGTAGTCCAGCGCGGGCGCGATAGCGGCGCTGTCTACAGGATTGACGATGAGCGCCTGCGCGCCTTCCTGGATCAAGGTGTGAATGTCTGTGATCTGCTGGGCGGCATTGTTGTTGGCGACCAGCGGCCCGATTAGCGTAGCGTTGTACTGAGCCGCGAACTTTTGCTCATAAGTAATGTAGTTAGTCCAGAAGTCCGTGTTGTTGAAGGTCAGCGAAACGCCAAGCTTGAAGTTCGCGCCCGGTGCGAGCTTACCTCCCGATGTTGGTGTGTTGCCTGATGTTGTGCCGCCCGACGTGCTGCTGCACGCCGCCAGAATTGTCGCGGCGACCACGAGTACTCCCAGCACTCGCAGAAGATATGCAAACTTCGATTTCATGGTTTTCTCCTCCCGGTGCGGATTCCCACACGCGAACTCCTCCTTCTTTGAGGGCGTGTAGTAACCCGCTTTACCCGGCTGAATGGTTCACTCAACAGGCACATGGGCATCACTATCGCCGCTTGTGATTACGTATACCAGACACTGCTGTCTCACAGGCGGTACGTCCGTTGCTGGAAAACCCCGAAATCGGGGGTTATGAAACGCCCTCCTTTCCTTCTAAAAAGATGTCTGCCAGAACGCCTTCTTTCGCATGTTGGATATGCCTGGTCAGGCAATCCGCCGCCCCATCAATATTTCCCGCCAGCAGAGCCAGCAGGATTCGCTCATGCTCGTTCAAGGCTATCTCCATACGTTTAGGGTAATAGGTGTCTTGCATCTGAAACATAGTGTGCTGGCTGCGCAGTAGAGAAAGGCTGTGGATCAGACGCCCATTGTTGGATGCGCGCGTGATGAGCATGTGAAATCGAATATCAACCTGGAGAAAACGCAGTACAGGATTCGTATGCAGGTCCGCGCGCACAGCATACAAAGCCTCGAGATGCGCCTTGAGGTCTTCCTGGCTCAGGCGAGGAGCGGCCAGCCGCACAGCCAGCACCTCCAGCGCGCCACGTAGATCGTAGATTTCGTGAATATCCTGAGCCGTAAATGTACTCGTCCAGAAACCGCGCCGGGGATCAGAACGCACCAGCCCTTCCTGCACGAGACGCTCCAGTGCCTGGCGCACAGGAGTGCGACTCATTCCCAACTGCTCAGACAGCGTGACATCCGAAAGCCGCTGCTCTTCGCCGCCGCCGATCATGATGACACGCTTCCAGATCTCTTCATATGCGTAATCCACAACGGTAGGCATAGTGCTGCGCTCCTGCCCCCAGAGCAGATTAAATAATTCTGCGGTCAGGCTCTCATCAAATACCTCTGCTACCGTTCCTTTCTTCCGGTTATTCATGCCTGTTGAAAGAGAAGTCATCTACGATACTCCCAAATTAAAGCTCTTGATTTTCTGAACTGTGTACTGTATTCTGTATACAGAATATAGTATACTCATCTGCTCCTGAATAGTCAAGAGGTTTTTCCGGTGGTTCTGGCAAAAGTTGGCAATTGGTGAGAGTGAAGCTGAAGTATAATAGAGGCAAAGATGGCTGAAGACGGTCATCAAGCAGAAGGAGGAGTGTAGTGGCGCTCAATATTGTTGGTGTCCAGGCATACGATATTCGTTTTCCAACGTCGCGGACGCTGGCCGGTTCTGATGCTATGAATAACGACCCGGATTATTCAGCCGCCTATGTGGTACTGCAAACCGACCATCCGGCGGGCCTGGAAGGGCATGGCCTGACTTTCACCATCGGGCGCGGGAACGAGGTTTGCGTCGCCGCCATCCACGCGCTGGCTCCCCTCGTCACCGGACACAGCCTGGAATCGTTCACTTCGGATATGCGCGCTTTCTGGCGGCATATTACAGGCGATAGCCAGTTGCGCTGGCTCGGGCCGGAGAAGGGCGTCATTCACCTGGCGACTGCCGCAGTGGTCAACGCCGTATGGGATCTCTGGGCTAAAGTTGAGGGCAAACCGCTCTGGAAGCTGCTCACCGATATGACGCCCGAACAGCTTGTCTCCTGCATCGATTTCCGCTATATCTCCGACGCCCTCACTCCTGCTGATGCGCTGGACTTGCTGCGCCGCCAGGCTCCAAGCAGAGCGCAGCGCGAGGCGGAGATGCTGCGCTCTGGCTTCCCTGCCTATACAACCGGCGCGGGCTGGTCGGGCTATAGCGATGAGCAAATGCGCCTGCTTTGCCGCGAAGCGCTGGCGAAGGGCTGGCGACACTTCAAATTGAAGGTGGGTCTCAGCCCCGCAGACGATCTGCACCGCGCGCGCATCATGCGCGAAGAGATCGGAGCAGAGAACACCTTAATGATCGATGCCAATCAGGTATGGGAAGTGAACGAGGCTATCACGGCCATGAGCTACCTGGCGGACTTCAACCCTCTCTGGATCGAAGAACCCACCAGCCCGGATGATATTCTTGGACACGCCACGATTGCGCGCGCCATCGCACCGATTCGCGTTGCTACTGGCGAGCATGTACAGAATCGCATCATCTTCAAGCAGCTTTTTCAGGCCAACGCTATTGGCATCTGCCAGATTGATGCCTGTCGCGTCGGCGGCGTAAACGAGGTGCTGGCGATTCTGCTCATGGCCGCCCGCTTTGGCATCCCGGTCTGTCCACACGCGGGCGGCGTGGGCCTGTGCGAATATGTGCAGCATCTCTCCCTCTTCGACTACATCGCTATCAGTGGCTCGCTGGAGAATCGCATGATCGAGTACACTCCTCATTTGCACGAACACTTTGTGCATCCAGTCATTATCAAGGATGGTCGCTATATGCCACCGGGCGCGCCAGGGTATAGCGTCACCATGTATCCCGCGTCGATCGCCGCTTACTCCTATCCCAACGGCGCGATGTGGGCAGATGAAAGGAGATAGCTTTGCGCAGATTTGGACAGATCATAGGTTTGAAGCCGGACCAGATTGAAGCTTATGAACGCCTGCACGCCGCCGTCTGGCCCGAAGTGCTGGCGATGATTTCCGCGTGCAACATGCGCAACTACAGTATTTTCCGTCACGGCGAGCTACTCTTCGCTTATTTTGAGTATACTGGCGACGACTACGAGGCCGATATGGCAAAGATGGCCGCCGACCCAAAGACGCGCGAGTGGTGGACCTGGACGGAGCCTATGCAGACGCCACTGGAGACGCGCGCGCCCGGCGAATGGTGGGCCGTCATGAAAGAAGTATTCCATACCGACTAGTGATAGAAAGGAAATAGCAGTGTTTCGCTTAGACAAGAAAATCGCCCTCGTGACGGGGGCCGGTTCGGGCATTGGAGAACACATCGCGCGACTTTTTGCGCAGCAAGGCGCGCACGTCATTCTCGCCGATATTCAAGCAGACGCCGCAGAGCGCGTAACTGCTGAAATTCGAGCCGCTGGAGGCAGCGCGCGCGTCCAACAGCTTGATGTAGCTGAAGAGTCCCAGGTCAGGGCCGCTATAGAGCAGGTTGTTGCTACCGAAGGACGACTCGATATCCTGGTCAACAATGCCGGCATCAGTCATGTTGGTAATATCCTGGAGACCAGCCTGCAAGATTGGGAGGACGTGATGCGCGTGAATGCGAGAGGCGTCTTCCTCTGCGCGCGTGAAGGGGTGCGACAGATGCTGGCACAGTCGCCAGTTGGAGGCGTAATCATCAACATGTCCTCGGTTGCAGCCACTATCGGTATCGATAGGCGTCTGCCCTACTGCGCAAGTAAGGGAGCAGTGCTGGCGCTGACACGCTCGATTGCCATCGACTTTGCCACGCAGGGGATTCGCTGCAACGCCATTTGCCCTGGCACGGTACATACACCGTTTGTAGATGGCTACCTCGCCCGCAACTTCGCAGGACACGAGGACGAGGTGCGCCAGCAACTGCACGCTCGCCAGCCCATCGGACGTATGGGGCAACCCGGTGAAATCGCGTATGCCGCGCTTTACCTTGCTTCGGACGAAGCGGCCTTTGTAACAGGCTCAGCGCTGGTCATCGATGGCGGCTGGACAGCTAAATGAAGTACAGGAAATAGGAGGGAGATATGTCCTCTCAGACAGAGGCTATGGGGCCGCTCGCTCTGCGCCCGCTTGGTTCGACGGGCCTACAGGTGACGCCGATCTGTATAGGCGCGGCCCCACTGGGAAGTATGCCGGAGACCTTCGCTTATGAAGTTCCCGAAGAGCGCGCCCTGGCTACGGTTCGCGCCTTCTTCGCGGGTCCCTTCAACTTCCTGGATACGGCAGCTTCCTACGGCGATGGCGAGAGCGAACGCCGCATTGGCAGCGTAATCCGCGAGCTTGGCGGCCTTCCGCCCGGTTTTGTGCTGGCAACGAAGGCCGACCGCGATTTGCAGACCGGCATCTTCACCGGCGCGCAGATGCAGCGCAGTGTTGAGCGCAGCCTGCGCCTCCTGGGTCTGGAACAACTCCAACTCGTCTATCTCCACGACCCTGAACACATCTCCTTTGAAGAGGCCATGCAGCCAGGTGGTCCCGTTGAGGTACTCCAGCAATGCAAAGAAGAGGGCCTGATCGCGCACCTGGGCGTTGCCGGTGGCCCCATCGACATGATGATACGCTTTGTCGAAACTGGCCTCTTTGAGGCGGCTATCTCGCATAACCGCTACACGCTTCTTAATCGGGAGGCCGAACCGCTCTGGGAGGTATGCGCGCGCCGGGGAGTCGCGGCCCTCAATGCCGCGCCCTATGGTAGCGGCCTGCTGGCGAAAGGGCCGGGAGCCTATCCACGCTATATGTATAGCCAGGCGTCGCCCGAACTGCTGCAACGCGCCGGGCGCATGGTAGAAGCCTGCGCGCGTCACACTCTACCACTGGCAGCCGCCGCGCTACAGTTCTCATTACGAGACACACGCATCGCATCTACGATAGTTGGTATAACCCGCCCCCAAAGGCTCGATGAAACGCTAAAGCTGGCACAACAATTTGTACCAGATGAATTATGGGCTGAACTGGATGCTATTTATCGATCGTGAATACGTTTGATCTGGATGATCTGTGATTTTACCGATTTCTCCCGGCTTCCAAAGAAATCCATTTTATAGCATAGCACAATGAGCTTTCTGGTTGGACTTTCTCTCAATTCAGTGACTATGCTAGATAACAAATCTTTTCAGCAAAGGATTACCAGCTCATGGATGAGGATTATGAGGCACTTTTTCAGCGCATCCGTACAAGGTGCCAGCAACAGCGCTGGCACGGGCCAGATATAAGCAATCCATTTAAGATCGTAGAGCAGATGCGCAAAACAAACATTTCCATTGGGATAGTAGAGCAAATGCGCAAAACAAACGTTCCCAGGCAAAAGATGTCCATCGTTATCAGATCGCGTAGCACCCACTTCTGGTATGATCGCAATGGTAAACAACATGCAATTAATGAGGATACGGACCTCGATAGCTTTCCATTGCAGGGAGAATTTGAGTATCCTCCCGCTACCGAAGAGCAAATAGCCAGTACCGAAGCGGCTCTAGGTTTCTCACTTCCTCCTTTGTTACACGCCCTCTATACCAATGTAGCAAATGGAGGATTCGGGCCTGGCTATGGCCTTGAGAGTGTCGGCTTGAGTCGGACCAGTGAAGTGCAGGAAGGTGCCTGGGAAAGGGACGAGGAACTTGTAGACCTTACAACCTATGCCAATGAACACGGCTCGTTAGATTATGTCGAAGTTCCTTTCGAGATGTGGCCGACGAACCTTTTTACTCTCTGTCATTGGGGTTGCGCCGCTTTTTCATACCTGGATTGTGCGTCCGGTCGTGTTTATTTGGGAGAAACAGGAAAGGATGCCTACATCTTCATCAGTCAAGCGGCCTCACTTTATGAATGGTTAGACCTCTGGGCAGATGGAGTGGATTTCTGGGCCAGAATGTATCCAGGAGTACAAAAGAATGAGTGAGTTGCTCCCTATCATCGATACACATGTGCATCTCTGGAATCCCGATCAGTTCAGTATGTACTGGCTCGCTGGCATTCCCCAATTGAATCGGCCTTATGGTCTGCAAGAGTACCGCCAGCAAACGCAGGGTCTTCCCATTACGGGCATAGTCTATGTCGAGGTGGGGGTTGAACCGCGCGAGGCATTGCGTGAGGCGCGGTATGTCGCAGAGCTTGCCCACGAGGAGCCGCGTTTGCAAGCGATCGTTGCTGCTGCGCCGGTCGAGCGCGGCGACGCTGTCCGCGAACACCTGCAAGCCCTCGTTGCTATTTCGCCCCTCATTAAAGGGGCGCGGCGTAACATCCAGGACGAAAACGAGCCGGATTTTTGCCTGCGGCCCGATTTTGTAGCGGGAGTGCGCCTGTTGCCAGAGTTTAACCTGTCGTTCGACCTCTGTATCAAGCACTGGCAATTGCCCTCCGTCGTTGAACTGGTGCGGCTCTGCCCGGATACAAACTTCATCCTCGATCACCTGGGCAAGCCAGACATCAAACAGCGCTTGCTCGCCCCCTGGCAGGCAGACCTGCGCAAACTCGCCGCCCTGCCCAACGTCGCCTGTAAAATTAGTGGCATGGTAACGGAGGCTGACCACACAGGCTGGCAGCCCGCCAACCTGGAACCATATATTGTCACTGTCCTAGAAGCCTTTGGCGAAGAGCGCGTCCTGTTCGGCAGCGACTGGCCGGTTATCTTGCTTGCATCTTCATACCGTCGCTGGTACGAGACACTGGATGCGCTCACCGCCCGTTTGCCTGCCTCAGCCCGGCGAAGGCTATGGGCTGAAAATGCACGGCGCTTCTATCGCATGAGTGAATAGGCACGCGACTGCGCATAGCATGGCTAAGCTTGCCTGCGTCAGGATTTCATCGCAACGTCCCTTCCTGGCGAATGTATTCGATAATGCCACCGGCAACCACAATACGCTCCACGAAGGGGTCTAACGGTTCGGCTTGAAATGCCTGCCCGGTCGTCCTGTTGCGAATGATGCCTGTTTTCAGGTCAACGTCCATCTCATGTCCGTCGGCGCTGGCTAGCACCGCGTCTTCACAGACAAGCACAGGCAACCCGATATTAACGGCATTGCGATAGAAGATACGCGCGAAGCTGCGCGCGATCACCACCTGCACGCCGTTTGCCAGCAGCGCGGCGGGCGCATGTTCGCGCGACGAGCCACAACCAAAGTTATGACCCGCCATCACCACATCGCCTGCCTGCACCTGTTGCGAGAACTCTGGTAGCACCTCGCAGAGACAATAGCGCGCCAACTGGGCGCGGTCGGTGGTCACGTTGTAACGTCCGGGAATGATAACATCCGTATTCACGTTGTCGCCAAGCATCCAAATGCGATTCATACTCATTGTTTCCTTTCTCTGTCCTCAAATGAACTGTCGCTCTTCGGGTAAGGGCGGGAAAAACCCACATGTAGGGACGCCCCTGGTGGGCGTCCGGCCCCTCGTCCCTCTATAGGAAATCACGCGGGTCGGTGATATGTCCTGTCAGGGCGGTCGCGGCAACGGTAGCCGGGCTGCCGAGGTAAATTTCAGACGTGGGATCGCCCATGCGACCCGTAAAGTTGCGGTTCATGGTCGTCAAGGCGCGTTCGCCGGGGGCCAGTACGCCGTTGTGCCGCCCAATACAGGGACCACAACCGGGAGTTCCCACCGACGCGCCAGCCTGCACGAAGATTTCCAGGTAGCCCAGGCGCATCGCTTCCAGGTAAATCTCGCGCGAAGCCGGAATTACCACCATGCGCGTGCGGGGATGAATGGTCTTACCGCGCAAGATACTGGCGGCAATTGCCAGGTCATCCAGGCGTCCGTTGGTACAGGTGCCGAGAAACACCTGGTCGATCTCCACATTCTCAATTTCTCCGACTGGAACAACGTTATTGACATCCGGCGGGCAAGCGACAGTTGGCTGTAGTTGTGATGCGTCGATCTCTATCACGCGCTCATAGCGTGGATGGCGCGGCGCAAGCATGGGATACTGACGATCAGTGCGACCTTGCAGCCACGCCTGTGTTGTGGCATCGGGGGTAACGAGTCCCGCCTTGCCGCCCATTTCAATCGCCATATTGCAGAACGTGAAACGCTCGCTCACCGACATACCCTCGATCAACTCCCCGCTATATTCGATGGCGCGATAGTTTGCGCCATCCACACCTACCTGGCGCACGATTTCAAAGGTCACATCTTTGGCATACACCCCGAAAGGCAACGTTCCCAGCAGGCGGATATTGATGGTGCGCGGCACGCGAAACCAGGTGCGCCCTGTGGCATAGGCTACACCGATGTCGGTAGAACCCATGCCCGTAGCAAAAGCGCCCAACGCCCCATAGGTGCAAGTGTGACTATCGGCTCCCACGATGATGTCGCCGGGGATGACGTAACCACGTTCTGGCATCACCTGGTGACAGATGCCTTCCTGCAAAATGCTGATGTCCTGCTCGCGCGCAAAAGTGCGCACATCGCGGTGCAGTGTGGCCGCCGCAATCGTGGCGGCGGGAATGATATGATCGAACACGATATGCGAGCGGCTCGCATCAAAGACACGCCCGGTGCGACCGCCGGATTCCCCATTTTGAGTCAATTTGCGAAACGCTTGAATTGCCAGGGGCGTCGTGGTGTCGTGACTCATCACGCGGTCTACATCCACCACGACCGTCTCGCCTTGCTCTACAGCGCGGCCTAGCTTGTGACTGAAGATTTCTTCGGTTAGCGTTCCCATACGATACTTCCTTTCTCCTGGTACCATGCATGAATAAATGCATCAACTTCTTGTTGATTGAGTGAACCTTGCTCGGCGCGCTCTCTGAGCGCCTGGGTGAGACTGGCGACCTCCGCGTCGCTAAGACATAGCCCTAATGTCGTGGCGCGGTGTCCAACGGCATGTCGCCCCGTAATGCGCGATCCAACGTCAACATACCGCGCCAGCCCAAAATCGCCGGGGTCGAGAATTTCGTAGGCGTGCGGATTGCGCAACACCGCCTTCGTATGGATACCCGCCCGGTGTGTAAAGGCGCTGGCGGCAGTAATCGGCGTATTAAAAGGAATGCTCAGGCTGAGGCATTGCGCCACAAAGCGATCGAGCGGGGCCAGTTGGGTGAGATCATACGTTGCGAGCAGCGCGGGATGATGCACGTAAAGCTGCGCGATCAAACCGCCCAACGAGGCGATACCGTTGCGCTCGCCGATACCCATCACCGTGACATCCAGGCAGTCCGCGCCTGCCTCCAGCGCCGCGACGGTATTGGCGATAGCGCACCCGGTGTCGTTATGCCCGTGAAACTCAATACCAACGCCTGGATAGCGTTCAGCACACAAACGGACGAGTTGTTCAACCTGGCGCGGCGTGGCAATGCCCACCGTGTCGGGCAGGCCGATACGTTGCACCCCTGCGTCAACGACCGCATCAAAGACGGTCAGCAGATCCACCAGGTCGCTACGAAAAGCGTCCTCGGCAGAGAAACGCGCGTAACGACCGGCGGCGCGAATACGTTGGATCAATGGCACGGCAGCAGCCACAATCTGATCGATGCGACGGCTATGGCTGAACGTGCGCAACTCCGTTGATGTGCCATAAAAGAGATTCAGGCCGAAAACAGGGGTATCCAGCGCAGTTTGCACATCGGCCTCGACGCAACGCACATGCGAGACAATGCGCGCGCGCAGCCCCAATTCGCACAGAGATGTAATGGTGCGCCGCGTCTCCGGTGAGGCCACAGGTGAGGGAACCTCAATAAAGGCCACGCCGACGGCATCCAACAAACGCGCTATCATCAACCGTTGTTCAAGGCTAAAGAACGCTCCGGCAAACTGTTCGCCCTCGCGCAATGTCGAGTCGAGAATATTCATGAAGTTGTTCCTCCTTGCAACGACAATTCTCTCTACACCAGTTCAACTACATCGATGGCATGGGCATACTCGGCAATGTGGATATGCTCACCGGGAGTGTGATCGAGACGAGCATCGCCGGGGCCATACGCCAGGATATTCTGCCCCCAGAGCGGCCCCACCACGTTCATATCCGACGTACCCGTTTTATATTTGAATGCCGGTTGCTCCCCACTAGCGGCGCGTACAGCAGCGATGAAAGCACGCGCCAGAGGCGTTGCGCGCGTGGTCTGAAAGGCCGCCTCTTCGCCCGAAAAGGTGAGAACCGCCCCATCTTCGTTAGCCCACTGCGTCAGTTGAGAACGCAGACCCGCCACATCGTAGCCAGGCGGCAAACGGTAGCCGATAACCAGCCGCGTCTGCTCCTCCAGACCATCTTGACTGTTATTAATACTGCGTAGCGAGGGCATGAGCGCGGCAAAGGCAGAATTTCTCGCGTGCTGCTCATTCCAGCCGTTGGCATGGTCGCGCGCACGATTCCAGAATGCCACCGCCGCCTCGCTGCTGTTTTGCTGCGGGCCAGCGCTATGATGAATGGAGCGCGTTATGCAATACTCCACCAGCAGCCTGCCCTTGTAGCCAATCGTCATAGACCGGCTTCCACTGGGTTCTCCAATGATGCAGGCCAGAGGCTGATAGCGTTCCACGACAGCACGCGCTCCACGCGATGTAGCCGCCTCCTCTTCGACCGCGCCAATTACCACAACTGGATGCCGAAGAGAACCTGAGCGCGCCAGCCGCGCCGCCGCGCATACAAAAGCCGCCAGTGGCCCCTTCGCATCGACCGCGCCGCGCCCATATAACACCCCATCCTGCAATCTCACTGGAATATTGCCGCGCACAGTATCCATATGCCCAAGCAGGACAACTGGCCGCGAATCCACGTCTACATCATCGAGCGAGCCAGTACTGGCAACAAAGTTACCCGTATCATCCACACACGCCTGTAACCCCATACGCCGCGCCTCTTCAACCAGAAATCGAGCCAGCATTCCCTCCTGCCCCGAATAACTGGGAATGGTCAATATATTATGGAGCAGCGCTACCTCCGTCGTCATTGTTGGTTCGATAACCCTTGTCTCTTGCGATCGCCCTCGCACCTCCTCCGCAACCATTGTAGGGGCGGGGGTTGGGTCGCCCGCTATTACCTGGTACGACGGGTTGATCTGGGCGAAGGAAGGACGCGGGCGACGCAAGCGTCCCCTCCCATCCACACCACCGCCCCCGCCCCTACGGGTACTCGATGAACTCTCCAATACCTCCGAAAGGCAATCCAATACTCGCTCAAGTTGTTCCTCCGTAATCACCAGCGGTGGCAAAAGACGAATCACGTTTGGTCCCGCCGGGAGGGCGAGGATGCCCCGTTCGAGCAGCGCTTCGAGGTATGGTTGGGCGCGCCTGTTGAGTTCGATGCCGAGCAACAATCCTCTACCGCGCACTTCGCGGATGAGCGGTGAGCGTAATGCCCTGAGCCGTTCCAGAACTAACGCGCCCAGCGTGGCAGCACGCTCCGGCAACGCCTCTTGTTCAATAATGTCGAGGGTGGCTAAGGCGGCGGCACAGGCTAATGGGTTGCCGCCAAAGGTGCTGCCGTGAACGCCGCCGCCGATGCGCCCACCCTCCGTCACGCGCGGTCCCAGGCAGATCGCGCCCATTGGGATACCACCGGCCAGGGACTTAGCCAGGCAAAGAATATCGGGTTGCAGGTTATAATGATTGCACGCGAAGAGGCGACCCGTGCGCCCGAAACCCGTCTGCACCTCATCAACAATCAGCAAGGCTCCGCGCTCGCGGCAAAGCGACGCCAGGCCGTTCACGTAGTCCTCAGTGGCTATATGAACACCACCTTCGCCCTGCACCAATTCAATAAGCACGGCTGCCGTCTGCTCGTTGATGGCTGCTTGCGCTGCCGCGAGGTCATTGTAACGAACGTGGCACACACCGGGCATGAGGGGCGCGAAAGGTTCACGGTAATGTGGCTCCCATGTTGTCGCAAGCGCGCCCATCGTGCGACCATGAAAGCCGCGCAGGGTCGCCACAATGCCGGTGCGCCCGGTAGCGAGACGCGCGAATTTGAGAGCGCCTTCGACGGCCTCGGTACCGCTGTTGCAGAGAAAGATGCGCGAGAGTCCCGGCGGCGTGAGATGCGCAAGCCGTTCAAGCAGACGCGCGCGCGCATCGTTATAGACGATTTCAGAGCAGGTGATGAGGCGCTGCGCCTGAGCCGCCAGCGCTGCGGCAATTTCTGGTCGCCCGTGTCCTATGTTGGCGACCCCATGCCCGGCGGCGCAATCAAGATATTTGCGCCCCTCGTCGTCCCATAAAACAGCGCCGCTTCCACGCTGGATAACCAGTTGGCGCTTCCTGTAGACACCACTCGTATAAGTGTTTTCCAGATCAATAATCGCATTCATGTCAGGTTCCTTCCCAATTGTATTGCCGTATCGAGCTTCATGTGAGAGGTGGGGGTCTCGCCATATGTAGGGATGCCCCTCGTGGGCGTCCGGCCCCGCTCCTCTCCAGGCTCCTGTCCTATCGCTTCAATGGTCGTCCCAATTCCCTTGAGCGCATCCTGCAACGAAGCACCGATCACCACTCGTGGGACGCCGCCTTGCAGTGCCTCTTGCGCTCCCAGCAGCTTCTTGCGCATTCGTCCCCTGGCATATTCCATATAGCCGCTTAGCTCATGGGCAGGGATGGTGCGGATAAGCGTCGTATAGTCGTCCGGGTTCTCCAACAAGCCGGGTACGTTGGTCAGAATGACCAGCGCTGAGGCATGGAGCGCCGAGGCAACGGCGGCGGCGGCGCGATCTCCATCAACATTCAAACATTCCCCGTCCCG
>JBOGTO010000530.1:0-2727 GCA_050695155.1 Ktedonobacteraceae bacterium | reverse complement strand
CCATCGTTGATGGCTGGAACTGATTTGTGGCTGCCAACAGGAACGCTGTCGATCTCAGGAAAGGCGTCCCACGTAGAGGTCTACGACCTCTTCATCCTCCAGCAGGTCGTGTCCTGTTCCTTCCAGGCGGTTGCGGCCCAGCACCAGGACATAGGCCCACTGGGCGTGGCGCAAGGTTTCGCGTGTGTTCTGTTCAACGATGACAACGGCAACATTGGTGGCCCGGATCTGCTCAATGCGCTCCCAGATCAATCCCTGGAAGCGCGGCGATAGACCGGCGCTTGGCTCGTCCAGGATCAGGACAGAGGGATCGACCATCAGACCTCGCGCCAGGGCCAGCATGGTGCGCTGGCCGCCGCTCAGCGTACTGGCTCGCCGGTGCGACGATACTTTGAGATCGGGGAAAAGAAGGAAGAGTTGCTCGATCCGCTCCCGCGTGCCAGACTTACGCACATAGCCGCCCATGTCGAGATTCTCGCGCACGGTGAGATCGGGGAATACGTTTTCCACCTGGGGAACGTAGGCCACGCCACGCCGGATGAGCTTTTCGGCTGGCAGGCCGCTGACTTCTTTTCCTTCTACGAAGATGCGGCCCGCCGTAGGCCGGATCAGGCCGGCTACCGCCTTCAGCATGGTAGATTTGCCGGCCCCATTCGGCCCCACGATGGCCGTGATCGCACCCCGGCGCGCCGTCAGGTTGATCTGCTCGATAATGGGAGGTCCCCCGTAACCGGCGGTAAGCCCCTGCACGCTGAGCGCTGCTACTTCGTTACTACTCATAAAGGTACCTCACCGAGATATGCGTCTATCACGCTCTGATTCGAGCGCAGAGACTCGAACGGCCCGGCAGCGATCACCGCGCCCTGAGACATCACAATCACCTGATGCGCGACACGTTCGATGAAAGGCAGGTTGTGTTCAACGATGATGACGGAGGTTCCGGCAGCGATAAAGCCCTCGATGGCCGTCGCCATACGTTCGCCAAGCACGGGGTTTACGCCTCCCATCGGCTCATCAAGGATCACAAGCCGGGGCGCGGCCATACGGATGCGGGCGAACTCGACGAGCCGCTTCTGACCGCCGCTGAGGTTTCCCGCGCGTTCGTTGCGTAGTTTGGTAAGGCCGAACTCTTCCAGTATCTCGCGCGCGCGGATAAGCTCCGCATTCGAGGCTATGTGCTGGGCTTGTTTAGACCCGACCAGCCCGCGCCATATGGCCTCCCGCTCAGGGTCCCACTGAGCCAGGAGAACGTTCTCCAGCACGGTCAGGCCGGGCCAACCGCGCGGCGTCTGGAAAGTGCGAATCAAGCCGAGACGCGAGATACGATGAGGCGGCAGGCCCTGGATGGCGGTACCTTCAAAGAAAATAGTACCCGCGTCGGCGAGTTTGAACCCCGAAATGAGATCAATCGCCGTACTCTTGCCAGCGCCGTTTGGTCCAATCAAACCGATCACCTGACCCTTAGAAGCGCGGAACGAACAGTTGTTTACGGCGACAACACCGCCGAAATGCTTGTAAAGCCCTTCGACTACCAGGGCCGCAGACACGGTTGGCGACGCTGCGGGCTGGTGCAGGTCGAGCGATTGATGGAGCGGTGCTACAGCCACCGCTTCTGTGGCTGGCAAAGATGGAGCAACAGCAGCTTCTAAGGCAGGTAGAGGTGAAGCGGCGGCAGTAACAATCTCGTCACGCTCCCGCGCGGGGCGGAAACGACTATTGAATGCGCTGAGACCTCGGAAAAAAAGCGCGTCGCCTCGTCGATCAACACGCTCACCGGGCAAGCGGTCGATGTAGCGGCGTTCCGGTAGCAGCCCCTGTGGCCGGTAGCGAATGAAAAGCACGAGTACTAAGCCGATCACGATTTCGCGCGTGGCAGGAATTATGTTCGGATATCCTGGAACATCAGGGAGGAAGCGCGTTGACTCCTGGATCAGCACAATCATGAGAACGACGCCCAGGACGACGCCCTTGATACTTCCTTTTCCGCCAACCAGGACGGCGGAGTAAAGAATGATGGCTTCGATGGGCGACCATGCCGACGGGTTGAAGGCGCTCAGGTAGGCCGCGAACAGGCCGCCACCCAGGCCGCCGAACGCGGCTCCAAGAACATAAGCTTTCAATTTCATGCGGTAGATGTCACGGCCAAAGGCGGCTGACGCGCGTTCGTCCTCGCGCAGGGAGCGCAGCGCGAGGCCAAAGCGGCTCCTGGAGACTCGCGCCATGAAGATGAGGACGAGAATGAAGATGAGGACGCAGAAGCCCAGGAAGAAGTACGGGTAGGATTGAAAGTCGAGGCCAAGCGCGTCCCCCATCGGGTTGAACAGACCGGACAGCCCGTTGTACCCATCGAACAGAGGCACATACTGACCTGCCAAAACATAGAGGACGTAGACCGCCCCTAAAGTGACTATGGAGAAATAGATACCACGCAGGTGCCGGAGCGCGATGAGACCAACGACAAGCGCCATAAGCGCCGAGGAAACCACCGCGCCGAGCAGGGCAACCAGGTAGGGCAACTGCAAACCCAGGATGTATTGAGCTGGTGGGGTCGGTTGACCGATGGTGAGAACAAGCGTCATGTAGGCACCCAACGCCACATAGCCGTAGTAGGTGAGATCGAAGTCGCCCGACCAGCCCCAGATGACGTTCAGCCCGAGGGCCATGATACCAAAGATCGCTCCCTCGGTAAGAATGGAGACGAGATATTGTATCATTCGAATATAGTCC
>JBOGTO010000529.1:0-4348 GCA_050695155.1 Ktedonobacteraceae bacterium | reverse complement strand
CACATAAAAGGAGCATATTTTGTCGCACGTCACACAACTGAGTCCGGGGTTATGGCAAATCTCGCACCCATTCCAGGGTGAAGAAGAAATCGTCGGCTCTTACCTTATAGCAGGTGCAAACGAGCTTGCCATCATTGACCCTGGACCGGGCAGCATGATTGACTCATTGCTAGACTCCATTCACAAGGCTGGCTTTGAGCCGGAGGACGTTACCCATATCCTGGCAACGCATGTTCACCTGGATCACGCAGGCGCAACCGGCTCGCTCGTCAAGCAGATGCCGAAAGCCCAGGTTTATGTACATGGTCTGGGCGCGCCACACCTGCTCGACACGACGAAAGTGGTAGCCAGCGCGTCGCGCATCTTCGGCGAGCGCATGAAGCCATTGTGGGGCGAGATCGAGCCAACGCCGTTTGAGCGTCTGCGCGTCATCGAGGACGGCGATAGGCTCAGCATAGCGGGTCGCCGCCTGGAGGTCCACTACACGCCCGGCCACGCTATCCACCACGTCATATTCTTCGACGCCCATTCCGGCGAACTCTTCGCTGGAGACGCCGCCGGAGTGCGCCTGCCCGGCGTGGATTACGTGCGCCCGCCGACACCACCGCCCGATCTCGACCTTGAGGCATGGTCGAAAAGCATCGATCTTCTCAAACGGTTGCGCCCGGATGTCCTCTACATCGGGCATTTCGGAGCCATCAAAGCTATCGTGCCTCAACTGGAACGCCTGCGCGAAAAGCTCTATAGCTGGGGCGAATTTGTGCTTTCCGCCATGCGCGATGGCAAAGAGGAACCCGAAATCATCGAAATGCTCATCGAAAGCGCCAGACCCGAACTATTGCAGGCAGCGGGAGGCGATCCCAACGTGCTGCCACGCTACGAAATCGCCACCAACTACCCCATGACCGTGCAGGGCTATATGCGCTACTGGAAAAAGAAACACCCCGAACGACTTTAGTGGGGCCGGACGCCCACAAGGGGTGTCCCTGCATGTCGGCTTCCCCCATCCTCTCGCATGAAGCTTGACGTAGCGTTAGTGATCAGTCTGCTCAAAACCTGAGCGGACTGATTATTAGAGCATCTTCTGTGGCGACACGTTTACCTGGATGTGCTTCTTAGAAACCAACTGGCAAGCCAGATCGCACCTGTGTTGAGCAGAATAAACACCGCCGTGAACATCACAGCAGAGGTATTGAGCATGAAAAAGGCCACCAGCACCCAGACGCCGAGCAGGACGCCAAGGGCAGCCGGAAGGGCGAATGAGGCCAGCAACCCGCGCTTTGCCAGCAGCAACGCAATGGTGCTGCATATCCAGACGATAAGCATGGTTATAGGCCACACCATGATGAAGAGAAAAGCTCTTATTTCAGGTTCTGCGCCGGGAACTTTGCCTGCTGGGATGGTGGCACCGACGCCGAACCAGCCCAGACTCAGCAGCAGCGACCCCAAAACAAATGCCAGTAACGCCAGAACTGTAAAGATGAGTTGTCCGGTGCGCAAAGGATTGCGGCGGTTCGCCGTCTGCAATGTGATTGGTTGACTCATGATATTTTCCTTCAGGATATGATATAAATGCTTCATTATCTTTACCTGCCCCATCCCCGCGATTGGAGGCTTCTCTTTCGTGGAACAGGTCTACCCCAAGCATACGTCAGAGCATCATTGACAGTAAGTGTCATATGACCCATTCACAACTTTTCTTCTTTGCGGAAGCTCCAGAAACCCTCGTAATAGACACAGTCGTCCAGCGCATCATCGTTCATACTGCTCTCCTCGGTCTTTCCGTATTTCGGCGGGAACCACTCGCCCAGGCACAGGTACCGAGACGAGCGCAAGCGCATCTTGTACACGAAATGGCTTGACAAGGTAGCTCACCTGCATATCTTTCACTCTCTGCTTTACCTGTGCCATGTCTTCTTGCAATACCAGGGCCACAAGTCTCGTGCAAGCATATGCTGCCTGCGCTGTGACATATTGAATCAACCGGTAGTCATCTTGCTCATGGGCATGTACCGCAAGAAAAAGGTAATCAGGAACATCGTGCAGGACTGCGAGTACCAGCAACGCTTCTTGCGGCGTACCACACACTATCACCTGATGATCGGCGCTCCTGAAATAGATAGACAAAAGCGTTTGTATTGTCCTTGATCGCTCCACCACCAGAATCCGCTGACTCACAAAATCTGTTTTCCTGTTCAAGGATGAAATCTGCATTTTGTCTCTTTCCTCTCGTTTCGGAATTGCCGTCTCTTTCCCAGTTGAGGTGACGTGATAGAATGAAGCATATCAATCTATCCGATACAATTATGAAGCAGAACGACACAGCAATACAGGTACAAAATGTGGCACTAACGTAGCGACACAAGAGGATAAAACGTGGCTATACAACCATCAAAGAACATTCCATCATTTGCAGGACAGTTCTTAAAAAACTACCGAGCCACACACCAACTTACCCAGGAACAACTAGCATACGAGCTAAACATCGAACCCCGAACTCTACGCGCCTACGAAAATGGCGAACGCCAACTTCATAATATCAAGGAATTGAGACGCATCGCCGACACACTGGGAATTGAACCGGAGCTACTCGGAGTTAGCCCAGGTATCTACATACCTAAAACTGCCAGGCAAATCGATACGGTAGTCAACGATGTTTGGACACTCTTAGACGAGCCAAGAGTAACCGCAGCTCGCAACATCATAGAAAACCTTATAGCAGACACCGACAAACAGGCCAGATATGAAGACGATCCCGAGTTTTTGCATTCTCTCGCCCGAGCTTATCAAGTAGCGGGCTATGCTACTTCACTAGGCACAAGAACCAGTGAAATAGAGCGGCCAGTATACTACTATCACCAACTCGAAGAAATAGCACATACCATCGAAGACAATACCTTACTGAACATTGCCCTCACCTATCAAGGTGATATGTTCCGACGCCACCGAGATATAGAAAAGGCTATCGAATATCTCGAAGCAGCAAGGGATATTACACTCGATGCCGACAAATCAGCCAGAGGGAACGCGCTTCAACTGCTTGGAAGAGCCTACTTAATAGCCAGAGACAAACGCGGCTTCGAGCGAGCAATGGGAGAAGCAGAAGAACTGGCCTATCAAATCAATCCAGATACAGATAGCACACGCGGCCAATACAACCTTGCCTCAGTGTATGAAGAATATGGCAAAAATTATGGAATATTAGGCCAACCTCAAAAGGCACTTGATTACATCAGCAAAGCTGAAGCAATACGACCCAAAACGAGATTTTGGGAAACACTACTCATGATTACCCGCGCAGAAATCCTGACATACAACGGAGATGTAGTAAGCGGTAAACCGCTTGCGCTAGAAGCAGCCAGAATATCTAAAGCTCAAGGACACCGCAGACGGTTAGAACGCATTCATAGTATGAAGCGATACCTTAGCAGAAAAATCATCGAATACGGAAAAGCCGAATCAGAGTTAAGCGAAGTATTAGATGGTCCTATCGAACAATGGGACTCACAACTATAAATCCTGATGTCTGATGACAGCAAGACGTATCCTCAAACGTTATTTATAATAACAAGGGTTCAGAGGTAAAGTCGCCGCCCATACCCTGGACATATCTGAGGAACCACTTCATAATAGGGTAGGGGCGACCCTTGCGGTCACCCTGGCCCACACATGGAAAGGACACATAAAATCTGATGAGCGATATTGAATACGCGGAATTACAACATAAACGGCTGCACTTTCTTGGCATTGGCGGGCGCGGCATGTCGGCGATGGCGCAAATCGCGCAACAGTTTGGGGCGCAAGTGAGCGGCTGCGACAAGGGCGCGTCCTACACCACCGCCGCGCTGCAAGAGGCTGGTATCCCTATCGAGATTGGACACAGCCCGGCGCACTTAGCCAATGCTGACGCGCTGATCTATGTTCCAGCGGTCACGACCTTTGAACCCGATAATGCCGAACTGGCGGAAGCGCAGGCCAGAGGACTGGTAAATATGACCTGGCAAGAACTGCTAGGCAAATGGGCGGCGGGCAAATGCGCTATTTCGGTGAGCGGCGTGCATGGCAAGGGTACGACTACCACGCTGCTCTCCTACATGTTCCTGGATGCCGGGCTGGACCCATCGTGCTTTGTGGGTGCGGTCGTGCCGCGCTTCAATAGCAGCTTCCGCCTGGGCCAGAGTCCGTATTTTATCAATGAGGCTGATGAATACAATCACAACTTCTGGCATATCCACCCGCGCATAGCCATCGTCACCTCCATTGAATATGAACACCCGGAGTTCTTCCCCGATCTGGAGTCCATGCTTTACGCCTTTGAGGGTTTGATTCGTCGCATGGATATGCATAG
>JBOGTO010000528.1:0-12650 GCA_050695155.1 Ktedonobacteraceae bacterium | reverse complement strand
CCATGCACTTCCATCAGATGCACGCCGCTCTCCTCTTCAGCCTCTGCTTTGGCCTCGGGGCTTGAGGTAGCGTTCACGCGCCCGCGCGTGGCGAGGTCCCACATGCGCGTTCCGAAAATAATTACAGCGAAGGAGAACAGTGGCGATAGTAAAATCAGCCACGAAGCTTGATAAAATGCCATAATTTGTTCACCACTTCATCATATTGATCTCGCCAACATCGACCGTGCTGCGCTTGCGGTAGATCGAAATAATCATTGCCAGCGCCACCGCTGCTTCTGCTGCCGCGACGGTGATGATAAAGATGGCGAAGACTTGCCCGGTCAGGTAGGTCGAGTAGGGTTTGACCTTGTTAAAGAGGGAAAAACCAATCATCGTCACATTGACGGCGTTGAGCATGATCTCGATGCCCATCAGTACCGCGATAGCATTGCGTTTCGCCAGCGCGCCATAGAGTCCGATGCAGAAGAGTACCGCGCCCAGCACCAGAAAATGGTTTAGCGTAAGTTCCATGTTGTTTAGTCCTCCCTGCCAATCACTATCGCGCCCACGATGGCTACGAGCAGCACCAGAGAAGCAATTTCAAATGGAAGGACGTAGCTATAGCAGGTGGGGCTATACAAGAGTTGGCCGATATAGACGACGTTATCCGGTGGTAGCGGGCAGGCGGCTGTAGCGCCATAGGCCGTACCGCTGCCGCTGGACGCGGTAGAGTACTGGCTGAGCGTGGCCGCGAAAATAATCGCCGCTCCAACCACTGTGCTGATGATCGCTGCTAACCACCACTGCTTGTTGGTGGGGTTGCTGCTCGTGAGCAGGTTGTTGGTGCGCGTCAGCATCAGCGCGAAGAGTATCAGGATGGTGACGGCTCCCGCGTAGATCAGTATCTGCACGATGGCGATAAATTCAGCATTGAGCAAAAGGTAAATACCCGCAGCCATCGCAAACAGCACGATCAGAGCCAACGCGCTATGCACAATATTGCGCAAACCCACCACCAGCAACGCGGAACCCACCATGATGATAGCAATGATCCAAAATAGTACGACTTGCAAACCCATAAAAAAAGGAGCCTCCTCGAACGTGTTCCCATGCGTTTGTCTTCATTGTTATATATTTATTGTATCATGCCAGGCGCTGACAACGCACGTACCCATTCGCGCCTGATGAATTTTAACGATCAAAGTCGGGACTGTCATTCCTCGCAGGCGACCGCATGGGAGGAATGACAGGGTATTCCCGATCCAGGTTGTCAATGTTCATCAGGGGCGTTCCTGACCATCATAAAATACTCTTGTGGGATTCTAACAGAACGCGCCATCTCTGACAAGGGCAATAATGAGACAATCGGCCTACCTTCTCTTTCAATTTTATGCATATCCGTTTATATTGATACAAACACACTTCATCGTGCCGCGCGTGTTATAATAAAAGCGCTCATATTGGCACAGGATAAGGCAAGAATAACTTCGATGAGTATTATGCAAACAATGGCTGATGACATTCTTTCCGATTATGACACCTGCCCTGGTTGTGGCGCGGCCCTGCCTCATGGCGCGGTATTCTGTGCCTCCTGCGGCGAACGATTGGATAGAGAAAAAGATTTGACAAGCTTGCTGCAAGATGAGCAGGATTTCAGTACGCGCTATCGCATCGTCTCGCTGGTGCGCCGGCGTCCCCCGGTCAACCTTTATCTCGCCCTTGATAGCCGACCATCGGCGCGCGGGCGCATGGTGGCTATACGCGATGTTGATATATCCTCCCTTGATGAGCAGGCGCGCCTGCGTGTGATTGAACAGGCGCAACGGGAATATGATCTGTTGCGGCGCTGGCAACCGCCTTATGTCCTGCCTGCTATTGATCTCCGCTATGCGCGGGGACATCTTTATACGGTAGCAGGCTTCGCGCCTCAAACCGCGCCGGAGGAATCGGTAGAACCAGAAAAAACAGGGGAGAGCGCGGAAGAGGAGGCACAAGAAAACTGGCCGCATCTCACCACGCTCCAGGATTTTCTCCAGAGCGGTCAGGGTTTGCCTTCCGAACGACGCGCGTTGCAAATCTTGAGCTACCTCTGCACATCGGTAGACAGGCTGCACAGCCACCATGTGATTATTGGTGATCTCGATCCTAATACGGTAATCTTGAATGGCGAAACGGCGGATGCTCAGCCGAACTTGATGATCTCATGGCTACTACCGAAAGTACGCGCCCTGCTGTCACCAAAGCCTGCCGCATCACTGCTTTCGTATTTCATCGCGCCCGAAGCCTTGCAAGATGAGGCGGATGCGCGTTCGGATATTTACAGCCTGGGAGCTATTTTTTACTTGCTTCTGACGGGTATGCCGCCAGAGGAATCGACCTTGCGCCAGCATAACCGTTTGCGCACACCGCATGAGATCAACCCGCGTATGAGCCTGCACATCAGCGAATGCGTGATGCAGGCTTTAGCCGTTGAGCCAGCCGAGCGTTTCCAGACCGTCGCGGAATTCAGCGCGGCCCTGCGCAATCCACGTTACAGGCGTCCAGTGGCACAGCGTGAAGCGCCAGGCGAGCCATCACCTGAAGTCGAAACGGTGCGCATCTCGCCTCTGTCGTACATAGACCTGGCGCGTTGGCGGTCCGGGCGCGCGAAAAAGCAGGCATCCGTCGAGAGCGACTGGCAGCCGTCTCGTGTCCCGGAACCCGTTCCCGTACTGGATGGGGAAGTTGATACGGTGCGCCTGAACCCTGGCAGTCTCCCCGGCTTTTACACTCCTCCGCTTACCGCAGACGCCGTGCCTGTAACACCAGATGCCGATAGCAATGGGCAATATGCCGCCTCGCAGGTTAAAGAAAAACCCGAAAACGAGCCAACAGCAAGCAACGGGACATGGCAAGCACCCGCCAGCATACCTCGCCCATGGTGGCAACGTCTCACGGACATCTTGCCCGTCATTCGCCCTCGCAAGCTTGCAGGGACGCGATCAGTCGCGCCCGCGCCGCATACTCTATCCGAGTCGCCCGCACCTTCCGCGCCCAAAAAATCGCCGGATGCAAATTCATGGCTTGAACAACTCAAACAGGCTGTCCTGGGCGAGCAACAACATGTCATCGCGGCGGCGGCTATCATCGAAACGCCCATGCGCGTGTTACCCGACCAGCTCTATACCATCCGTTTGCATGTCATGGGTAGAGACCAGGTTGATTCAGCAAATGAAAAGCGTGGGAACCAGAGAGCGGGAGGACTGAGTACCCTTGTGCATGGTGATGTCGCGCTGGTAGAGGTGCGTTCGGTACTGCAAGAGAGCTATGCCTATGTTGTGCAGATGGCAACCGTCACTATTCCGGCGGAAGGTTATGTTGCCGAAGTTACCATCCCTATGCAGCCGCTCTCCAGCACCCCGACGGGACGACGCGATCGCCTGCACATCTTCTTTCTGAACGAGCAGCGCCACCCGCTCTACGAAAAGCCCTTTGTGCTGGAAATCTTCGTCTCCCACCACGTCAAACGCGGCAGCGAAGGCCACCACGTTCTGACGATTCCTATATGATAATTATTATCAAGCTCCGAACAGAAATACTGTTCCTCCCATCATAGCGAAGAGCAGGATCAGTAGCAGACCTTCCAGCCAGACCAGTTCGCCATCGCGTGTGATCTCGCTGAACAGGAAGGTGGTAAGCCCCAGCACGGCCAGTTCGACAATGCTGAACACCAGGTCAAGCTGGTGGGGCGCGAAGAGGCTTGCCAGTACCAGAATGGGCGCGATCAGCAGCGCAATCTGTATCGACGAACCAGCGGAAGCTGCCAGCACCATCTCCATCCGTTTATCCAGCGCCATTGTGATGGTGTTGAAATACTCGGTCACGTTGGCGATCAGTGGCAAGAAAATCAGCCCCACGAAAGCCGCGTTCCACCCGAATGCTTTTGTGAGTGGTTCAATCGAGCCTACCAGTATCTCCGAAAGCACAGCCACGCCCGCCGTCGCCAGGGCTAGCCAGAGCAAGGCCAGCCAGAGGTTCGGCTTCGTCTCGCTACTTTCTTTGCCTTTCGCTAGCTCTATCTTTGGCGCGATTGGCGCAACCGGTACTTCTGCCTGCCCGGTCGGCGCAGCGCCTGCTGCCTTTGCCTCATCCTGACCGGTTTCATGCTTGATAATCGTATGCAAGGTGGTATCGATCTGGCGCAACACATCGGTTTTGCCGGGCGCGCCGCTTTTCACGATATGTTGTCTGTAAGCGAGCAGGCGCGCGATGGCGGATTCGGAACGCGCCCCCAACACAACGTCCAGTTGATTGGTCTCGTTTGGTGATGGCTTATCGCCGACGCGAAAAATGCTGAAGAGGATGGATGCCAGGTAGCCCGCCAGCAGCATAATCGCAATAAAGACCGAAAGCGACGCGCCCCGTTCGGTAATTTGCGTCTGGTGATTGTGCGATGCCAGTAATTCAGCGAAGGTTGGCAGAACCAGGCCACCGATGCACAGAGCCAGTAGCGATGAATACTGGCTGGCCGGGCGCGTCTCGAAATGCAGGCGTCCATGCTTGATAGAGCCGACGCAAGTTGCCACACCCAGCACCAGCAGCGCGTTGCCCAGAATGGAGCCGATAATCGAGGCGTGTACCACATCAACCAGCCCCGCGCTGAGCGCGAATATGCCGATAATCAATTCCGTCGCATTGCCGAACGTGGCAAACAATAGCCCGCCGATGCGCTCCCCGGTATGTTCCGCCACCTGCTCGACGGATTGACCAATCAGCGCCGCCAATGGCACAATGCCGAGTCCCGCAACCACAAAAAGCAAAATAGGGGGAATATGCAGCAAATCCAGCACAGGCGCGAGAAAAGTGAAGATAAGCAAGAAATATAACCAGCGCGACATTTTGACTCCCTGTGAACTCTGCAATTGTTGTAAGTTTACGAATTGTCCAGTATTGTAACATGTTTTAAAAAATATGGACAAATATAGCCAGATATGGACTTTTGTTCCACCTTGTTTAGCCTCTTCTCGTTCAGCCTCTGTCCTACCTTCTCTTGCTTGTTAAGAACACCTATGGGAAGTGACAAAGGTTAGAATTTTCTCCAGTCATAGGAAAAATAGCCATTTTTCTAGCGTTCTCTTGCAGGTTTTTACAAGAGATGCAACAGAACGTGGCAAATAGCCCAGACGACACAAACGGGTACCATCAAGATCAATACCTACCAGGCATGGATGAGCAATGTGCAGTGACACCTGATGTTGTCCCCTTTTCTACCGAGAAATCCACTACTTTCCGCATATTTATGATATAAGTTCGCAAACTCACCCTAAAATCCATTGACATCCACAGCTTTCCAGGGTACTATCTCTATAGGACTTTTTTGAGGTGAGTGATGACAATTGAAGATTTACGCGCTCAACTCGGATGGTCAAAGAAAAGACTTTGTGATGAGGCGGATATTGACATGAGTACTCTGCAACGAGCAATCAACGGAGAACCCATTTACCGCGCAACTGCTGGAAAGATTGCGGGGGCTTTTAATCGCGAGCTTTCCAAGCGCGGGGAATCATCTATCCGCTACACTGACTTTGAGGGAGTTGTCTTTGCTGACTAAGCATCCGGGTTAAATCACTGAGGAGGTGATGCCAAGAAACGCCGGAGCAGGAAGCCCAGGCGTTCCCCAGAGACCTTGAATTGAGATACTGTGTGTACCGCGCCCTCTTGCCAAAGTTGCTGCGATCCATACAGAAAAGCCGAATTCCCTTTGAACTGTTGTCACACAGAGGCAGCGAGACGGCTCATCATGCCATTTTTGCTGCCAGGACAGGCTAAGGCCTACGCTTATTGTACGCGCTTTTGCCTTACCTGTCAATTCACCTGAGCCAGTGAGAGGACACGATGCAAGAGAACAGACACCCTTACGGTGATAATTTCGCCCTGGTCATCCCCGTCGAGGATGAGGTACTGCATACCGTAGACAAGCCGTTTTGTTGGGATATTACGTGCATTTGTAAGAGCAATCTCGACTTGTTCACGGAAGTCCAGCAGTTCATTCAAGATGGGTTGCTGACCATAGATGAGGCGTTTTTATTCTACTGCGGAAGGACGGTGTGAGATGCAGAGCCCATACCCCATCCGCAGGAGAGCCAGCGCAGAACAATTATCTGTTCATCGCGCAGGGCATTACTCAGGTCTTCATCCCGAAGATGAACCCTATCTAACCGACCAACGGAAGCGTTCTCCAAAAAACCCGCTCGAGCTGGCTGATGGTCTGGACTATCCAGACGAGCCAACGCGCGCCCCAACCAGCGCAAGGCGATGGGTCACGACCGACAAAGCGAACGTGATCCGGCAAGGCAACCGCGAGATTGTTGTCCATGAAGGCCCACCGAGAAGGCATATCCATTGGGCCTTCATCTTCTGGATTGGAATGCTGGTGATGCTGGCCTGTTACCTGCTCTGGAATTGGGGCAATGCGTGGTGGATAACCCACCAGCTTGATGCGACTTACGGCTTTCCCCGTACCTGGCAGACCGATCAGGTGGTCGGGATAGATGATAGCCAGAGTCATCCGAGCCACTTCATTTTTGAGAATTTAGCAGGGCATGTGCTGATTCTCTTTTTCCCAGGGGGAGATGCCAGCCGCGCCAAGATTTACATAGGCCCACAAATCTTTGGGGAAAATCCCTCTTCGCTACCCGTGACAGGAGAGTTTAAGGACGTGGGCAACGGTAAGGTTGACATGATTGTTCACATTGGAGGCAACCAACAGATCATCTATCTCAACACTGGAAGTGATTTCAAACCACAGCAGTAGGAGGATGTTCATGGCACTCTACACCATCGGCTACGCTGCATCGGACAGTCAGCAAGAGCTTACCCGATTGATGGCTGATCCGCAGATGTTACTTATAGATATTCGGTTAGTACCTTCGTCCCGTTGGCATCTAGCATGGCGAAAGGCGGCACTCTCGGCTCAGTGCGCATCCCGTTATCTGCATCTACCAGGATTGGGCAATCTACATTACAAACATCCTGAGAAGGGGATAGAGCTTGCTTCGCCTGAGATGCCTTTGCAGCACTTGCGTCAATTGCTTGAGAGCGGCCATTCCTTAGTGTTGCTGTGTGCGTGTGCGCAGTATCAGCAGTGTCACCGACGCACCGTGTACGACCTGCTCAACAGTCCATCGTGTGCGCCTCAATAGGAGGGAACCATGAACCCGTTCACTCAGCTTGTCTGGGATGTGATACACGACAGCCCAGAGTTTCTTGAAACGCTTACCGCCATCATGAAGCGGGAATACAAGCCCTTCTTAGCAGGCGAACAAGCGTTTCAGGCTAACGCCAAAATGCTTGAGGGCTATACGAGAGAGGAACTGGATACATGGTATGAATGGCTTCCTGACACCCCCATCAACCGCATTGGCGGCGGTTTAGCGGTTGAGATGTTAGACTGCGTCGCTTGGGATCACGTAGCGCGGCTCGTGCAGGAGTACATTCTTCGAACCAATCTCAATTCGCTCGTCGTACCCAATCCAAGCGGTACGCTGTAGGAGGAAGTATGTACCAAGTGACAGATGAACCAGTAGAAACGCTCCACCTCTATGTCGTCAGAGACGACGACAAGCCCCCTGCTATCCTTCCTATTGCTCTCTCTCTCCTCAGTCTTGTCCTCGTTCTCGCGGTAGGGGTGTTATTTCCCTACCGCCCCCCGCTTGTGACGCAAACGGTGAGCGTCCCGACACTCTTGCTCCCCTTGCAGACCTTCACCACAACGGCACACGTCATCCCAACGGGTGTCCAGACGTTTCCAGCACGACACGCTAGCGGAGTGTTAACCATTACCAACGGCTCAGTGATCGCGCAGCATTTCCCCGCCGGGATGATCTTTACCAGCGACAACGGCGTGGAAGTGGTCACAACGGCAAGTGTTGACGTACCAGCAGGAGACGGAACGAGCTACGGAACCGCAGACGTTCCCGTACAAGCAGTTCTGGCCGGAGTGCAAGGCAACATTGCAGCCCTGACCATCCAACAGGTGTACGGGACTGCTCTGTACATGAAAAACGAGCGTGATTTTACCGGAGGGAGAGACTCATACAGCACCGTCGTCATGATACCACAGGATAGAGCAACCGCGCTTGCTAAGGCACACGCTACCTTAGCGGCGCAGACCTTTGCAGGACTGTTCTACCGACCATGCATGGAACACGTCACAGGCACAACCAGTTTATCCGTCACCTGGACGTGTCAATTTTTCACCTACACTGTGCCATCATTGCCCCATGTCCGAGTGTTGCATGTGCAGGTGGTTGGAAAGACAGTTTTCTTAGCAATCACGTATGCACCAAGACCGAAACGTTTGGAGACGAAATAACCGGAACGAGAGTGTCAGAGACAAGCGAAGGAAGGTACACAGCATGACCGGGAACCAAAGGATACAGCCATTTGTACAGGAAAGCGTCTCCATCCTCTACGAACTCGATTTAGGACGGCACACGCTCTGTATCATAAGTGATGGGAGTATTGATCTTGTTGTTACTAAGGAGCAGACGACCGATCTCGCGGAGACCGGGCTGCATCTGGACACCAATGAGACCTATCGGCTTTTTATCTCGCTGCACGAGCAGTTCAAGCAGCAGGACGTGCGCCGCGACCAGTAGAGGACAACCAGAGAGGAAGAGGGGGAAACCCATGCAGTTAGTAGAACAGCATTGTATCGACAGGCACGACCCGCGCTACGCTTTCATTGATGCAGCCGCCTTCAAGTCCAAGAACCTCTACAATGCGGCCAACTACGAGTACCGACAGGCCTTCATTCACGAAGGCCAGTACCTGACCTATAACGAGGTACAAAAGCGGATGCAGTCCCATGAGGCGTACCAGGCCCTGCCCGCAAAGGTCAGTCAACAGATTTTGATGGTGCTGGACAACAACTGGAAAGGTTTTAAGGAAGGACTCAAAGCGTTCTACGAAGATCCCTCTAAGTTCTTAGAGCGGCCTCGTCCGCCCAGGTACAAGCACAAGACGGAGGGGAGGAATATTCTCATCTATACCCTGCAAGCCCTCCAGGGAGGTCAGAGCAAACAGGGAGTACAAGGCATCATCAAACCATCGGGGCTTCCTATCACTATCAAAACACAACAACAAGCGATCAATCAAGTACGCATTATCCCCCGCAATGGGTATTATGTGGTAGAAGTGGTCTATAGCAAAGCATCCGTCCAGGCACAAGTCGATCTCTCGTGCTGCGTTGCCATTGATTTAGGTGTGACGAATTTAGCGGCGATAACTGCAAACCGAGAGGGCTTTGTCCCTCGCTTGGTTAACGGTCGAACGCTCAAGGCCATCAATCAATGGTACAATAAACGCATGAAAGAGCTAACGCTGTGCCTGCCCAAAGCAGATCGAGACCGTGTCACCAAGCAGATGGAGCTGATTACCACCAGACGGAACCGGCAGGTGAACCACTACCTGCACGCTGCCAGCAAGTCCATTATCGACTTGCTAGTCAAGCAGGGAGTGGGAACCATCATCATCGGGAAAACTCCGTTCTGGAAGCAAGGAGCCCGCATGGGGAAACGGAACAATCAAAACTTCGTCCAGATTCCTCACGCCCGCTTTATTGACATGCTGACCTATAAAGCGTCTCTCGTCGGCATCCAGGTCGAGCTACAAGAAGAGAGCTACACCAGTAAAGCCAGCTTTCTTGATCTAGACCCCATTCCAACCTACCAACCGGATGATGGCACGGAGTACACCTTTAGCGGGAAGCGCATGGGACGGAGAAACCGCCTGTATCGTACCAAAGACGGGCGCATCATCTGTGCTGATGTGAACGGTTCCTACAACATCTTACGCAAATGTAAGCCTGATGCGTTTCCACCCGGAGATGCAGAGGGACTAGCGGCCTATGTAGTTCAGCCCTTACGGTTAGCGATAGCCGTCTAAATCCAACAGAAGATGTGGTGTCCTGAGATGTCCACATCTTTTGGAACTATACTGCCCTTATTACAATAAAGGAGACATTCACATGTCAGATCACCAGAGCAACCTCAGTGGCACCGATGGCTTTGTAAATGCGACTGAGGAGAGTACAGCATCTAACCATAAGAACGGGCGACATGCAGAACACAATCACCCTGTTGCTAGAGTTGCAGTCAATTTTCTGGATAACGGCGACTCGGTTATCTATGCTATCGTGGGTGTCTGCTTTCTTTTGGGAGGGCTTATCGCTCTAGGCTATGCTTTCTGGGATTTTGTAAACACCATAATTACCCATTCGTTCAATCCTCCTGCTCTTGTCGGCGCTATCATCCAGTTTGTCTCAGACCTCCTGCTTGTACTGATTATTATGGAGGTGCTTGGTACAGTTACGCATTATCTCCAATCACATACGACCTCGCTGCGTCCGTTCCTTTTTATCGGCATTGTATCTGCCACACGAGGTATTCTCTCGATTGGCGCAAAATTATCCGTTGAAAGTCAACGCCCAACCGGAACAGATTTCAAGGACACTATGATCGAACTGGGTATCAATGCTGCTGTCATTCTGGCCCTCGGCATCACCCTCAAATTGCTCGGTAAGCTGGTTGAGGACTGATTTCTATTTCACGAAGCGGTGGTACTTGCCCAGGTACCAGCGCACCGTCAACACGTACTCAGCGTGGCTCCAGGTCAGGGGTGACACGCTGAGCGGTTCGCCGGTGAAAGGGTTGATCTGCTCCGCCATTACCCCGCTGCGCAGGGCATGGGTCTGCGCCCATTGGAGCAGTGGCAGGGCTGTGTGCAGTTCGTCAATGCTGGCGGCATGGGCTATGCGATATTGCGCCAGCCACAGCGTGCAAATAAACCAGGGATTGCCCTGCGCCTGGTTGAGATCTTGCGTCACCTGGTAATAGTAATCGTTCTCGTAACGCGCCATACCTCCTACTGTTGTGTGCGCCCACAGCCTCTGCTCAAGTTGTTGCATGGTGCGCTCGACCTGGCTATCCGTCGCCTCGAACATACCAAACAGAAATAATCCGCACAAACTGCTATCAATCGTGGTGTCTTTGTGGATTGTACCATCCTTATCAACGGTAATCATACGTAGAAAGCGGCCCTGCCCCTCGTCCCACAGGTAGCGCAAAGCCGCCTCTTTGATCTCTTCCGCCGCCTGGCGATACTTGTCTGCCAGTTCCGTTTCGCCAAACAGGGTCGCAAATTTGCAGGCCGCGTCGAGTCCTGCGTAGACCGATGCTGTCGTGAAGGTCAGGATGCCGCGCCGCTCTTCCCACAGGTCGTAGGAGGCTTCCGGCAGGCGCGTATGCGCTTCGCGGTATCGCGCCATAAAATCGGCGGCGGGCGTTATCAGCGTGCGGAAATGCGGAGCGACAAATTCGATGTCCGAGAACAATTGGTAATGTTGCCACAGGCTGTAGATCACCAGCGCGGTTTCGTCTTCCTGGATGGGCAACTGCGGATTGCCGTTTCCATCAATCCACGATTGCCAGCTACTGCCCCACGAATGGTCGGGATTGTACTTGTGTAGCAGATAGCCATCCTTCGTCAAGACAAAGTTGCAGAATTCGTAAAACCCGCGTGTAATCTCAGAGTAGCGCGAGTGGCTGAGCGCGTTAGCCACTAAAGCGCCGTCGCGCGGCCACATGTAGGAGTAGCTATCGTTAGAATAGTGTTCAACATCGGCATCGTTGGCGGCGATGATCGCGCCATCATAGTCGATTTGCGTGCGCAGCACCAGCAGGCTGCGTTTGTACAGGTCAATCAATGGCACGGGCAGGTCAGCGAAATCCTGCTGGTCTTTATTGACCCAACTGTGCCAGTAGTTGTGCGTGCGCGTTATGAAGGTCTCTGGCCCGCGCCTGCGGGCCAGAATATCGAGTTCCGTCACGGCCTGTATGTTTATACCCGCCGCCAGCCAATGATAGGCTACGCCGGAGCCTCGGGCCGCGATATTGCCCAGGTGCAGCGCGATAGTGCCGTCCACTGACCCCTGCGCGATCGGGTTGCGTCCCAATTCGCCATCTTCCGCGTCGCGCCAGGTTCCCTCGCTGCCGCCAGTTTCCTTCTTGCCCGTCGCCCAGCTTGAAATGCCTGTGCGGGCATCCGCACCCTCGCCAATTTGTCCATTCATCAAAAAATAGGCTTGTTGCTTATAGGCCACCAGGGAGTGCCGCGCCGGGTCGTAGAAAACGGTATTGGCATCCGCCGCATCCCAGATATGCCAGTCATAGTGAAAGAAAAATCGCACTTCGCGCGGGTTATCGGCCTGATTAGAGATAGTAAATTGGCGCAAGAAAAGAGGACGGTTGAAATCAACGCAATCGCGTATCACCAGTTGCAGTTGCAGCGCGGGATGCTGGAGCGTCACATGCGTTACCAGCGTCTCGTCCTCATAGACCATGTCACGCTGCCAGTCGGGCGAGTCGAGCCAGGCGAAACGGCCATCAACCCATATCCCCGTATGCGAAATATCTCCCGCCGTTTGCAATTCCTGGCCGACATGCGGCCAGTAAATATCACGCACATTGTAGCTCTTATCAAAATTCAGGAGCAGTCTCCCGTTCCCAACAGGTAAATCACGCGGCATTATCCAAATCCCTCCTTCTCATAGCGCATTTCGACCTGATTATAGCCGCATATAGTTTGCTCGTCCAGTGGAGCATAGGCGACCGCAAGGGTCCAGGAGG
>JBOGTO010000527.1:0-6002 GCA_050695155.1 Ktedonobacteraceae bacterium | reverse complement strand
GGCAACCAGCCACTAACACACATTTCACTATTTTTCATTGTGCTTGCTACTCGTGGCAAATTGCGCCGCGATTGCATAAATTAACAATCAATTAAGGGTTTGTCCTTTAAGGAGGTTCATCATCATGACAGGTTCAGTCGCAACACTCGCAGTAGCGCTCGCTATCGGCCTGGGAGCCATCGGCCCTGGTATTGGTATCGGTATCGCCGCAGGTCAGGCATTCAGCGCCATCGGGCGCAATCCTGAAGCAGAGCCGTTGATCCGTATCAATATGTTCATTGGTCTGGCATTCGCCGAAGCTATCGCTATCTATGCCCTGGTTATCGCCTTCGTACTCAGCGGCAAATAATATTGCCCGCGTTGTATGCGCGAGGATGACAGCCAGCGTATTAAAAGAAGATGGCTGGTCCTCGCCTTGCAGCGAGAAAAGGAGGCGCATACTCAATGCAAACAGTTGTTTTCGCCGACCTGCTCGGTGGATTTGGCATCAATCTAGGCGCGTTTCTTTCGCAACTTATTAGTTTTACCATCGTGTTCTTGATCTTGTGGCGCTGGGGCTTTCCCGCCATTCAACGCACGCTGGATAAGCGGCAGGGCGTGATCCGCGAAGGCGTGGAGAACGCCGAGCAGGCCAAACAAAACCTGCAAAACGCCAACGAGCAGGCCGAACAGATTAAGCGACGGGCGCAACAAGAGGCGCAAGAAATCATTACCCGCGCGCAGAAAACTGCTGAACGCGAAGCCGCGCGTATCCAGGAGGAGGCGCAGGCGCGCGTTCACCACATCGAAGAGCAGCAAGTCGCGCGCATCAAACAGGAAGCAGCGCAGGCGCGTGAAGAACTCAGTCGCCTGGTGGTTAATCTCTCGATCAGCGCTGCCAGTAAAGTAATCAGTAAATCGGTTGACACGAAAGATAACCGCCGCCTGGTGGAAGAGTTCGTGAGCGCCAGTGAGACAGAGGAACGCTAATGCTAAAGGGAGCGATAGGACGGCGCTATGCCGAAGCCATCTTCGAGATTGCGCGTGAGCGCAATATCATCGATCGCACCCTCGATGACGTTCAGGGCATCGCCAGCCTGTTCTCTAAACGCACGCTGGCTTACCTTTTGAACGAGCCAAAGGTTCCCGCGCAGCGCAAAGAGAAGGCCATACGCCAGGCGCTGGCACCTAAAGTGCTGCCCACGTCGCTCAACCTCGCCCTGCTTGTTGTGCAGCGAGAACTGGTTGAGGCCATGCCCAACATTGCCAGAGAACTCGCGCAACTCGTGTTGAATTACAAGAATCAGGCAATCGCGGAAGTAACGACGGCAGCGCCCATGGACGAGCAGCAATTCAAGCAAGTCGAACAGGCGCTGGAACATAGGACAGGCAAAACTATTCTCATGCAGACAAAGGTTCAGCCGGAAATTCTCGGTGGGGTGATTGCCCGCGTGGGCGACCAGGTAATCGACGGCAGCATTCGCCATCGCCTGGCGGTGCTGAAGCAGCAGTTGCTGACAGGCGTCGCGGTCGGTGCCAACGATTTCTCCGGGTTAGACAACGCGGGGATGCCTACCGGTGAACCAGAGCAGCCCGCGAGCGAACCGAGTAGCATTCAATGAGGAGGAACGACGATGGCATCATGGGCTGACGAAATCAGCGCCATCATTGAGAAGAACATCGCAGGGTTTGGTGGGAGCGAGACTGAAACCGCCAGCGTTGGCACCGTTATCGCGGTGCAAGACGGTATCACGCGCGTCTACGGCCTGCAAGATGTGAAATATCTCGAGTTGGTAGAATTTCCCCGCACCGGGATCATGGGCATGGCCTTTAACCTCGAAGAGGAAACGGTGAGCTGCCCCATTCTGGGCGATTATACACAGATTCGTGAAGACGACGAAGTGCGCACAACGGGCCGTGTTATCTCGGTTCCGGTAGGTGACGCGCTGATTGGCCGCGTGGTGAACCCACTAGGTGAGCCAATCGACGACAAAGGACCCATCCTTACCGATAAGACCCGCCCTATCGAGCGCGTGGCCCCCGGCGTGATTACGCGCCAGCCGGTGAATACACCTGTACAGACAGGTATCAAAGCTATTGACAGCATGATCCCCATCGGGCGCGGCCAGCGCGAACTGCTGATTGGCGACCGCCAGACGGGTAAAACGGCTGTGGCTATCGACACCATCATCAACCAGAAGGGTAAAAACCTGATCTGCATCTACGTGGCTATCGGCCAGAAGAACTCGTCCGTAGCCCGCACGCAGGCCATTCTGGAAGAACACGGCGCGATGGAGCATACCATCATCGTAGTGGCAGGCGCATCTGACCCCGCGCCGCTCAAATATCTCGCGCCCTACTCAGGCTGTTCGATGGGTGAAGAGTTCATGGAGTCGGGACGCGACGCGCTCATCATCTATGACGACCTGACCAAGCACGCCGAAGCCTACCGCAACATCTCGCTGATTATTCGTCGCCCACCCGGACGCGAGGCGTATCCAGGCGACGTGTTCTACCTGCATTCACGCTTGCTGGAACGCGCGGCCCGCCTCAACGAGGATTACGGCGGTGGCTCACTGACGGCGCTGCCTATCATCGAAACGAAGGCCAACGACATCTCGGCCTACATTCCGACGAACGTCATTTCGATCACCGACGGGCAAATCTTCCTTGAGACAGACCTGTTCAATGCTGGTCAGCGACCAGCCGTAAACGTGGGTCTCTCGGTCTCGCGCGTGGGCGGCAACGCTCAATCGCGCGCTATGCGCCAGGTGGCAGGCTCGCTGCGCCTCGACCTCGCCCAGTTCCGCGAGTTGGCCGCGTTCTCCCAATTCGCCTCTGACCTGGACAAAGCCACCAGGAATCGTATCGATCGCGGTCAACGCCTGACCGAAATTCTCAAGCAGCCGCAGTACGCGCCCGCCCCGGTAGAGAAGCAGGTGATGATTATCTACGCCGCTACCAACGGCTACCTGGACGATGTGAGCCTTGATAAAGTAGGCGAATGGGAAACTGGGTTCAATCGCTTTATGGACTCTACCCACCCGGAAATAGGCCAGGAAATCGTCGAAAAATCGGTCAACGCGCGCGATAAAATGTCGGATGACCTGTTGAAACGCCTCGGCGACGCCATTAACGAGTTCAAGCAGACAGCCGCGCCTAAATAGGAGAACGGATATGCCATCAACCAGAGAAATCCGGGGGCGCATCCGGTCAGTAAGAAACATTGCCCAGATCACCAGAGCGTTGCAGATGGTGGCGAGCAGCAAGATGCGCAGGGCGCAGGAGCGCGTAGAACAATCGCGCCCCTACGCCGAGCAACTGCGCGAACTGGTCACACGCCTAGCGCGCGTGACAGGCGAAGATATAGGAGAGCTGGCCCTACTCAAGCAGCGCCCGGTGCGTAACATTGGCTACGTGCTGATTACGCCTGATCGCGGCATGAGCGGCGCTTTATCCAGCAACATCAATCGCAAAGCATATACGAGCGCGCAGGAGCAGCAGAAAACTTTCGCGGAGCAGGGCAACCGACCGGGCGTCGAGTACGTAGCTGTCGGGCGCAAAGGCCGCGATTTCGTGATGCGCAACCAGTACCACCTGGCGGCAGAATTTACGAACTACGGCGACAGACCATCACTACTCGATGCTTCGGCCATTGCTGAAGTCGCCAGGGACGCTTTCCTGAAAGGGGAAGTAGACGTAGTCTACCTGGTCTATCCCAAATTCGTCAACACGGTGACGCAGCAGCCAACAGTCGCGCAACTGCTACCGGTCCAGCCGCCTACCGATGAAGATGGATCGGGCAACGAAAGCATTGAGTACATTTACGAACCCGACGCGGCGAGCATCTTTGAAGCTCTGCTGCCTCGCTATATCAATATTCAGGTCTATCAGGCGCTGCTCGAAACGCTCGCAAGCTTTTATTCAGCACAAATGGTAGCCATGAAAAATGCGACCGACAACGCGAAAGACCTCCTTCAAGACTTGAACCTTACCTATAATAAAGCACGCCAGGCCAGCATCACAACCCAGATTCTCGAGGTTGTGGCAGGTGCAGAGGCATTATAGGCGTACCGGGGTTGCCTGAATGCGACCCCGCTGGAGAAAATACATGACAACACAAACAGGCATAAAGGGAAAAATTGCGCAGGTGCTTGGCGCTGTCGTAGACGTTGAGTTCCCGTCAGATAAACTGCCGGGAATCTACAACGAACTACGCACCCGCGCCGTCGGCTCTGACAAAGACCTCGCCCTTGAGGTCGAGCAGCACCTGGGCAACAACTGGGTACGCTGCGTGGCGATGGGGCCAACCGATGGCTTGCAGCGCGGTCTCGACGTATTCGATATGGGAGAACAGATCACTGTTCCCGTCGGTCCCAAGACGCTGGGACGCATTTTTAACGTACTCGGACAGGCCGTAGACAACAAGCCCGAAGTGGAAGATGCGCCGCGCCTGCCCATTCACCGCCCAGCGCCCGACCTGGAAGACCAGGCAGCCACTATCGAGGTCTTTGAGACAGGCATCAAAGTTGTTGACCTGATCTGCCCTTTCATGAAGGGCGGCAAGATTGGCGCATTCGGCGGCGCGGGCGTCGGCAAGACCGTTATCATTCAGGAACTCATCAACAACATCGCCAAAGGGCATGGCGGCTATAGCGTCTTTGCAGGCGTGGGCGAGCGTACCCGCGAAGGGAACGACCTCTACCATGAGATGCAGGAAGCGAAGGTTATCGATCGCCTGGCAATGGTCTTCGGTCAGATGAACGAGCCTCCCGGCGCTCGCCTGCGCGTGGCCCTGAGCGGCCTGACCATCGCGGAATACTTCCGCGACGAAGAAGGCAAGGACGTTCTGCTCTTCATCGACAACATCTTCCGTTTCACGCAAGCCGGCGCCGAAGTGTCCGCGCTGCTCGGTCGTATGCCATCAGCCGTAGGCTATCAGCCCAACCTGGCGGAAGAGATGGGCGAACTGCAAGAACGCATCACCTCGACCAAACGCGGCTCGGTCACATCCATGCAGGCCGTCTACGTGCCTGCCGACGACTACACCGATCCGGCTCCCGCCACCACATTCGCGCACCTGGACTCCACAATCGTGTTGGAACGCGCCATCTTTGAGCAGGGCATCTACCCTGCCATCGACCCGCTTGCTTCCACCAGCCGCATCCTCGACCCGAACGTGGTCGGGAAAGAGCATTACGATATAGCACGCGCCGTGCAGCGCGTGTTGCAACGTTACAAGGACTTGCAGGACATCATCGCCATTCTTGGTATCGATGAACTGTCGGATGAAGACAAGCTGACGGTGGCACGCGCCCGCAAGTTGCAGCGTTTCTTCTCGCAGCCTTTCACGGTGGCAACCGTCTTTACCGGTATGGAAGGCCGCTATGTTCCTCTGAAGGAGACCATCCAGGGCTTCAAAGAAATCCTTGAGGGCAAGTACGACCACATCGGTGAGAGCCACTTCTACCTGAAAGGCAACATTGAGGAAGTTGTGCAAAGCTACGAGAAAGAGCAGCAGAAGGGCTAAACAATGGCGACACATGCAACTATGCACGTCGAGGTAGTGACTGCCGAGCGCGAACTCTACAGCGGCGAAGCGGACGAGCTGATCGCTCCCGGCACAGAGGGCGAGCTGGGCATTCTGCCCCGGCACGCCGCGCTGCTCACAACTCTGAAACCGGGCGCATTGCGCATCAAGCTGAATGGCGTGGAAGAACCCTTGTTTGTCTCAGGCGGCTTCCTCGAAGTGTCCAATAACCAGGCAACCGTACTGGCCGACACAGCCGAGAATGCCGAGGAGATTAACCAGGCCCGCGCGGAAGAAGCGCGGCGCCGCGCCCAGGAGCGACTGGCACAAACCACGTCGAACACCGAACGCGCCGAACTGCAAGCCGCCCTGCAACGCGCTCTGGAACGCCTGCGCATCTCAGAAACCGTGCGCCGCAGACGCGGCCCCCGCATCGAAATGCCCCGGCAAGATCAATAAGGAAACGCGCAAAAGCGGTGGAAGGCCGTCGGCC
>JBOGTO010000526.1:0-8274 GCA_050695155.1 Ktedonobacteraceae bacterium | reverse complement strand
CCTTAATACGTTCCAGAGTGTAAAAAAAATCGGGATCGGCTACGTCGCTGCTGGGCGCGAGGCCAATTTGCGCATGGAGATCGTTTGGTCCGACGAAGGCGATATCCACTCCATCCACGGAAAGAATTTCATCGAGATTTTGCAACGCTGACGCGCTCTCAATTTGTACGATCACGAGCGTTTCATCGTTGGCTATGCGCAGGTACTCAGGCCAGTTGGTGATGCCAAAGCCGTAGGGGCCAAAGGCTCCGCCAATGCTGCGCGTACCACGCGGCGGGTATTTCGCATACTCGACAGCGCGTTGCGCCTCTTCACGGCTATTGACCATCGGCACCACCACGCCCCACGCGCCCGCGTCTAGCGCCCACTTGAACCACTCGACGCTGTTGCCCGGAATGCGCACGAAAGGAGCGCAGGTCCCGGCATCGGCGATGGTTGCTACCATCTCGGCCATCAGAACGGCGTTGTGCGCGCTATGTTCCATATCCACGACGAGCCAGTCAAATCCGAGCCGTGCCATGATCCTGGCTGCGGGAACGTTGGCAATACCCAACCATGCTCCCAGAGCTGGTTCACCCCGTTGAAGTTTTTCTTTTACCTGGTTCGTTCGCATTGTTTCTTCATCTTTCTGTTAAGGCTACGCTAAAATAGTATGAAATTTAACGAGCAAAATCGTGCATGGGTTGTCACTCTTCGCTTTGCCTGTCATGCTGCACCTGGCCCTGTCATCCTGAGCGCAGCGAAGTATCTGCGCAACCCGACGAGAGATCCTTCGCTGCGCTCAGGATGACAGGGCAAAGCGACGGATGGCAAGAGAATCTCCCTGTCAAGGAGCGGGTGCGATGGCGATGGGGCGCACGGGCGAGCCGGTCGCGCCCCGCAGCTTGAGCGGCAGGCAGATAAAGGTAAATTCGTGGCACGCATCGCGCGCCAGTTCCTCCAGGAAGAGGTTTTCTATGATATAGATGCCATGACGCACGAGCAAGATCAGATGGCCGGGCAGCGAGACCTTGAGGTCAGGATCGACAACGCCCAGTTCTTCCCAGGCCATGTTGTCGGCTCCCACCGCCCTGACTCCTTTGCTAGCTAGCCAGGAAGAGGCGCTTGCGCTTGCCCCTCCCGCTTGCAGATACGTGGTCGGGTCCTGCCAGAGTGCGCCATTGCCGGTGCGCATCAGCACTACATCTCCCTCGCCTACCGTGACTCCCTGTTGGTGCGCCGCCGCTTCGAGGTCTTCACGCTGAATGGGGTTCCCGCTGCCTATGTAGTTTACTCCCCGCAGGCGCGCGATGTCGAGTAGCACGCCTCGCGTTACCAGTGGCGCAATGGTCTCCGCGCCCAGGGCGGTGAAACCATCCGATGTTTGAATACGCGCATCGATCTCCAGACCGCCGTACAGGTGTAAATCCTCAGCCTGGTGACAGAATGCGTCGATATGGGTACCCGAATGCTCAGTTGTATACATAAAGCCGGAGGCGCTTGTCCTGGCCGCGCCCGTTCCGGGTTCGTGATGGCGGTGGAGGGTATAAACGTAGCCGGGTGCGTGGCTGGGAAGGGTCGGTGCGCCGAAGTAGCGCGGCTGCTCAAGATCATAAATACGCGCGCCGGACGGTATATTCATGTTTGCACTCCTGATGAATGGAAATGGTTATGGCTGTATTATACACTGTTTGTATGATGCGATGCGGAGCGAAGCAGGCCGTCAAAGCGCATGATATACTGCTGAAAGAGGGCATTGTCCGAAAGGAGAAACTATGACTGAGATAGCTGTCACACCGGAAGGGGTACCAGACATGACCTCTTTCCTGAATCTTCACGACGCCATTGAGAAGTATGTCCATGATGGCGCTACTATTGCCCTGGAAGGCTTCACTCACCTGATTCCATTCGCCGCCGGTCACGAGATCATCCGGCAGCAGAAGCGTGATCTATGTCTCATACGTATGACGCCTGATCTGATCTATGACCAGCTTATCGGGATGGGCTGCGCTCGCAAACTGGTATTCTCCTGGGGCGGCAACCCGGGCGTAGGTACGCTGCACCGCCTGCGTGACGCGGTTGAGCATGGTTGGCCTCATCCGTTAGAGCTGGAAGAACACAGCCACGCGGCTATGGCGAATGCCTACGCGGCAGGCGCGTCAGGTTTGCCGTGCGCCATCTTCCGGGGCTATCAAGGCTCTGACCTCGTGGGCGTTAACCCGCGTATCCAGTTCATCCAGTGTCCTTTTACCGGCGACCGGCTCGCTGCTGTTCCCGCGCTGCGCCCCGATCTAACGATTATTCACGCGCAACGAGCTGACCGCGCCGGCAATGTGTTCATTGAGGGCATCATCGGGGTGCAGAAGGAAGCCGCGCTGGCGGCAACGCATGTCGTTGTGACGGTGGAAGAAATCGTTGATGATCTGCGCATTCCGAGTCCGAACGCGACGGTGCTGCCGTACTGGACAATCAGCGCGATCGTCGAGGCTCCAGACGGCGCGCGCCCATCCTATGCGCATGGCTATTACTCGCGTGACAATGCCTTCTATGTCGCCTGGGACGCTATCGCGCGCAACCGCGAGTCGTTTCTCGCCTGGATGCAGGAGCATGTCCTGGCATCGCAACCGGTTAGCGAACGCGGCAGGCGCATTTCATAGGAGTTGGAGGAGACTCATGCAGTATTCGACAGCAGAAATGATGGCAGTGGCGGCGGCGCGCGTGCTGAAAAATGATGACGTATGTTTCGTTGGCATTGGAGCGCCATCGGTTGCCTGCAACCTGGCGCGACTCACCCACGCTCCTGACATCACGCTCATCTATGAGTCCGGCACTATCGGAACGAGGCCAGATGTGTTGCCACTCTCGATTGGCGATCCAGAACTGAGCGAGACTGCCCTTACTACCGTGTCGGTGCCGGAGATGTTCAAGTACTGGTTGCAAGGCGGGCGCATCTCGATTGGCTTCCTGGGCGGGGCGCAAATTGATCGCTTCGGCAACATTAACTCAAGCGTCATCGGCAGCTATGAGCATCCCAAAGTGCGACTGCCAGGCGGGGGAGGCGCGCCGGAGATTGCCAGCCTGTGCCGCCAGACGTATGTGGTCATGAGCCAGACGCCCCGCTCATTCGTTGAGCGCGTTGATTTCATCACCTCGTTCGGCTATGGTAGCGGCGGCGATCATCGCCAGCGCATCGGTATCACGACGCTGGGACCAACGCTTGTTATTACCGACCTTTGCTTGATGCGACCCGACCCACAGACGAAAGAACTTATCGTCACCTCGATCCACCCTGGCGTCACACGCGAGCAGATTACACAGCAGACCGGGTGGCCGCTTCGTTTCTCGGAAACTGTAGATCAGATACCACCTCCAACTGAGGGTGAGCTTGCAGTGCTGCGCGACCTTCATGCCCGGACGGAGCAGGCCCACAGAGGAAAGATAGCATCGCATACCAGGCAAGCTTGACACACCCACGAACGAGCTGTGAGGAGAATCGTTATGCATATGCGCACGCAAGTTGGCATCATTGGCGCTGGCCCGGCTGGTTTGCTATTGTCGCTCCTCCTGTTTCAGGAGGGGATCGACTCAATTGTGCTTGAGATACGCAGCCGGGAAGAGATCGAAGCGACGATTCGCGCGGGGGTACTTGAACAAGGTACGGTCGATTTGCTGAATGAAATGGGCCTCGGTGCAAGAATGCAGCGCGAAGGAGCCGTGCATCACGGTATCGAACTGCGTTTTGACGGAGAAGGTCATCGCATCAACTTCACTGAACTGACCAACCATGCCATCATGCTTTATCCACAGCATGAAGTGCTGAAGGACTTGATTGACGCGCGTCTCAAGCAGGAGGGGCGCATTCTTTTCAATGTTGAGGATGTCCAGGTGTCCAATATCTCTACGAGCCAACCATGCATTCACTTTCTCCACGAAGGTGAGCAGGTAGAGTTGCAGTGCGATTTTATCGCGGGATGCGATGGCTTTCATGGCGTATCCCGCGCAGCTATTCCCACGACGCAGCACCAGATTTTTACGCGCTCCTATCCCTTTGGCTGGCTCGGCATCTTGATGCAGGCTCCGCCATCTTCTGAAGAATTGATCTATGCCTACTCCGAGCGTGGCTTTGCCCTTGTCAGCACGCGCTCGCCCGAACTGCAACGCCTGTATATTCAGTGCGACCCGCAGGATGATATTGCCAACTGGTCGGATGAAATGATTCTCGAAGAGTTACAGTTGCGCCTGGCGACCAGGGACAACTGGCGCTTGCGCATAGGACCGATCACCCAGAAAAGCATCCTGGCGATGCGCAGTTTCGTGATAGAGCCGATGCAACATGGTCGGCTGTTTCTGGCGGGTGATGCAGCCCATATCGTGCCACCAACGGGAGCGAAAGGGCTGAACCTGGCCGTCGCTGACGTGCGCCATCTTGCCCGCGCGCTCACCCGCTTTTACAAGCAGCAGCAAAGCGATCTGTTAGAGGCATACTCAGCGACGTGTTTGCGCCGTGTCTGGCGCACCGAGCATTTTTCGTGGTGGATGACCTCGATGCTACATCGCTTCCCCGATGACGACGCCTTCCAGCAACGATTGCAACGCTCCCAGCTTGACTATACGGTACGCTCACGCGCCGCAGCTACCAGCCTGGCCGAAAATTACGTCGGCCTGCCCTTAGATTGGTAGTCATCGTGGCTGATTCGACTGACTTTGTGAATGATTACTATGATACATGGGCAGGCAACTGCAAGGGGTAGGGATGAAAGGGGACCGCCAGGAGGGGCTGGGAAAGGCGACCGCAAGGGTCGCCTCTACTATGGCGATAGGTGAGCGTTCATAGTAGAGGCGACCCTTGCGGTCGCCTTTCTTCTCCTCCCTTGCGACCCCCTTTTTCTTCGCCATCGGGTGAATCTTTGGTCGTAATCATTCATAAAACCTGGCTCCATCTCAGTGTACTGTAAACAGCTTCCAGCACCAGAACAACGACAGGGCCAGCGCGACGACCAGCACGGTCAGCAAAATGCGGCGCGTCATATCCCAGGCGCTGCTGCTTGTTGAGGCGGCAGGCGTTGTCGCAAGTGGATTGGTAGCGGCGGGAGCTAGCGAAGAGTCAGTGGTGGGTAGTTGCAGTTTCGACCAGGCGGTTTGTTTTCCGGTCACAAGCGTAGGCGTTGTGTAGCTGCTTCCAGTATAGCCGCTGCCGCTACCACTATAGCCCGACCCTTTAGTGGAAACAGGAGTATGTGTAGGTGTGGCCTGAGTTGATGACATGTTGCTGGCATCAATGGTTGGATTGGTGGTGATTTGCCAGCTTGCGGAACCATCAGGGATGCGCGCGTAGGAGGTGTCAAATGCCAGCGCGGGGATGCTTACCTGATCGATTTCGCTGCCGCCAATGGTAAGCCGTAGATTGTTGCCAGGATTTAGCAGGCCGGTAGGGCCATCAGGGAAAACTACCAGATAACCATGCGCGGCGATAGCAGCGCCGAAGGGAAAATGGAAAGTGTAGGTGTTAGGACCGGAATCGAAACTTGTATGGGCTGCATACAGGTTGAACGGCTGGTTTTGCGGATTATACACCTCTACCCAGGAATCGGTTGTGAGTGAGAAAGCCCCGGCTGTTTCTGAACAATTCCAGGTTGACCCTGGATTGTTCAATACCTCATTAATAAGCACAATACCGGGCGTTGCGGGTGGGGAAGTCAGCGAACCAGATACAGGCGGCGGGGTTAGTGAGGCGCATCCATGAGGTGGAGTGGCAGCAGAAGCGGGCGCAAAATTGACCAGAAAGAGCAGCAAAACGGCGATGCTGATGGCAAACATACGCGCAAGCCGCACACGTTCCTCCTGCGAGCGCCCGCGCGCTTTTCGGATGTTACTATTCGTGATTAAGCAAGGTACTCATATGGAACTTTGCTGCGGCCTGGGATGCGTTTGTTGATGGCCTGGCGCACGGCTCCAATGCTGTTTTCACCAATGGTGAAGGCAATGATTGAACCAATGATGACGCCGCAGACGCCCCCAATCGCTATGCCCTCAAGGAACATACGGTTACGAAAAAATGTCATCGTCGATCACCTTTTCTGAAAAATTTATTGCAGGTAAACTACCGTTTTGGCTTCGCTCCAGAGGCGTTCCAGGCGATAGTATTCTCGCTCTTTGGGTCCGAAGATGTGTATGATTATATCCCCGAAGTCCAGTATCAGCCAGCCTGTTTCCGCGATCCCCTCGCGGTAAAGCAATTGGGCTCCCTGTTTTTTCAATTCATCTTCAATAGCCTCGGCAATGGCCGCAATCTGGCGTGTATTGTTGCCATTGCAGATCACGAAGTAATCGGCGATGGTTGTCAGCTCGTGAATGTCCAATAATAGCACATCCGAAGCCTTTTTGTCGTATGCGACATCAGCCGCAGCTCTTGCCAATTGACCAGGATCGAGTAGAACGCCTTCCACAATTGCTCCCTAATAGTTACATACTCCGGGCGGTTACAGCGCGCCCGAATTGAACAGCGATAGTACCGTAACCGCATTATAGCACGATGGGACAAGATTGTTAATGAGAAAGAAGTCCCAACCACTCCTCTTTAGTAGTATGACGTTCGAGGCTCGCATTTTGTAGAATTTCCGCGCGCAACTCGCCAAGAGTACCCCAGCCTTCCGCCTCTACATCGTACTTATGAATGGTCTCCTCGTTCCTCTGGCGCACCCAGACGAAGCTATCATCGGACAGGTCAGGATATTTCTCGACGATGGCGCGTAACATCTCGCGCGCGACATCTTCGACGAAGCGCGGGTTGGCGTGCGCTTTATTGACGATGTACAGTTCATCAGGCCGCTTGAGCAGGCCGTAGTTTTCAGAACTCATGGCGCTTTCTGCCAGGTCGATCAGGTCTCTGGCGTCCAGGCTGCGCTCAGTGCCGATCATGAGCGTGGCGCGTCCACGCTGGTTATGTGTAGCGAGGGGCGTAACATCCAGCATCCTGTCAATGATGGGGTCTGGAAATCCCTCTTCCTGTAGCCGCACTTTAGCATAAGAATGCACCATATCCTGAGCGCAGGGGCAGGCTACCATGCCCTGTACCTCGACGCCAATCATGCTGCGGGAATGCTGCCTGGTAGCGACAGCCTGTGCCAGCATTCCATAAATTTCTTGCGTCGGTCGGCCCGAAACAGGCGTCCATTTTTGCACCGGCAAATCAGTGCGGATATGCACTTCCGCGCGGTATGCCTTTTGTTTATCGACAATGGTACGAGCGATATGCTCGGCCAGCGTCTCAATTCTTGCCCACGACTGGCTGTCTACCTCTTCCATGACTTCTTCCAGCGCGTCACTGAAGCGTGACATATGCACACCTGCCTGCGATGCATCCAGGTCGGCATAGAGGTCAAAGGTGGCGTTGAACCAGCGTTGCTCGCCCTCATCACCTAACAGGATGGCTTTGGTTATACTTACTACACCCGCGCGTCCGAGGCGCACATGCACGGAAGGCTTGCCGCTCTGAATATCATGCTCGAGCTTGATACGCAAGTTTTTCGATAAGTGCTGTACGCCCTCCTGTGGCACCTCCGCCAGCAATTGCTGCGCGGACTTGCCGCTCACCGGGTCGATACGATCAGGAGCGATTTCCGCCAGTGGCACCAGCACAAAGGCGCGTTCGGCCATGCGCGGATGCGGAATAGTCAGGTCGTCTTGCTTGATGTGCAGGTTATCGTAAAAGATAATGTCGATATCTATGAGGCGCGGCCCGTTGCGGAAAGTAGCCTCTCTGCCAAGCGTTTTCTCAATCTGTTTAACAGCTTGCAGCAGTTCCTGTGGAGAAAGCAAGGTTTGGCCGCTTAGCACAAGATTCAAAAATCGCGGCTGATCTACATAACCAACGGGTTCGGTTTCGTAAACCGAGGAGACGATGGTAATCTCCATCACCTCGCGCAGACGCTGCAACGCGGCGGCCAGGTTGCCGCGCCGGTCTCCCAGGTTGGAACCGAGAGCGAGATATATGCTATGGGTAGCAACGGGGGTTTTCCCGTTCCCATTATGTGAATTGTGTTGTGTCAACGAAGTATCGATATTCATGAAAATGTACGTTCTCCTGTCGTGCTGTATAGTCCCCATAATATGAGAACAGCCAGCAAGATGTATTTGTTCCCTATAAGCCGCCTCTAGTTAGTTATATACCATGCAAAGTAAAGAAAGTCAATGTTTTTATTGACATTAGACATGACAACTACAAACAAAGCATGGCGACCACATGTGAGGACATGGCGACCACGTAGAGGGACATGGCGACCACGTAGAGGGACA
>JBOGTO010000525.1:0-24694 GCA_050695155.1 Ktedonobacteraceae bacterium | reverse complement strand
CATTGGCAGGCATCGGCGGCGTGATTGTGCTGGGTAGTCTCATGCTGCTCTTCATCTTCAATAGCACCATCAATTCGACATTTGGCGTGACGGCGAGGCTTTCCCTTAGCTTCATGATCGGCGTGGTAGTTGTAGGTATTCTCTGGTACGTGGGTGCCTACTTCTTGAATCGCAACAGGGGCATTGATGTCAGCCTGTCGTACCGCGAGATTCCACCGGAGTAAGCTATATGGGGATGGACAAGAACGAATTGCACGACGACCAGGGCGGGGGCAAGCCAATGGATGACCAGGGCGGGGGCAAGCCCCGCCCCTACCCTACTACGATTCCGCGTGTGATCGTGGTGGGCAACCTGACTATTGATGATGTGGTGTTGCCAGATGGGACGACGCGCATGTCCAGCGTGGGAGGCAATAGCCTGTATACTGCTCTGGGCGTGCGCATCTGGCAGCCGCGTGTGGGGTTGGTGACGCGCAGGGGTGAAGATTTCCCGCGCGACCTTACCTCTGTGCTGTATGCGCTCGGTGTAGCGACTGGTGGCATCGTTGATATTGCGGGTCCCACTGTGCGCAACTGGGTAGTGTACGAGAACAATGGCGATCGGCACTGGATCTATCGCACTCCCCGCGAACGCTCGCGCGAGGTGGCTGTCCAGCCGGAAGACTTGCCTACTGTATGGTTGGCAGCGAAGCCGCCTCCGGTTGTGCATGTCACAGCCATGCCACTTGAAGCAGCAGAAACCATTGTGGACACCGTGCGGCGCATCTCACCTCACGCCATTATTACGTTGGATACCCACGAAGATTATGTCGTTGACTATCGCCAGCGCTTGCGAGACCTGGCAGCGCGGGTCGATGCCTTCCTGCCCAGCCGCGCGGAGTTAGCCGACCTGGTTGGATACGACGACCCGCGCCGCGCGCTCTCAACTCTCACGAGTCTTCCCACGCCGGTAATTGTGGTGAAGATGGGCGCCGAGGGCGCGTTGGTCTGGGACAAAGCGCAAGGGACATTGCGCACGGTAGGTATCGCGCCGGGGCCGGTGGTGGATGTTACAGGCGCTGGCGATGCCTTCTGCGGCGGCTTCGCGGCGGGTCTTTCGCTGGGGTGCAGCCCGCTGGAGTCGGCGCAACGCGGCGCTATTTCCGCCTCGTATGCTGTAGCGGATTTCGGCTCGCTGCAATTGGCGCGAGTTAACCCAATCGATGCGGACGGATGGGCGGACGCGATTTATCGCGTTCCTACAGCCCCAATCGCGTCCGCATCCATATCTACCCAGGCACCTGTTCCAGGAGCGGATCGGGGCATTAGCAGCGCGGTGGACATGATGCGCGAAGAAATTGCCATGATTCCTCACTTGCTGGCTGAGCAACACGAGACGCTAGCGAGATCATTACATTTGCTGGCCGCCAGACTCACGAGTGAAGGCATCGAACATCTTTATCTTGTCGGGTGTGGAGACTCGGCCTTCGCGGGGGCTGCTACGGCTCTGGCTTTCCAAAAGCACGCGGGTATTCATGCCGAGGGCGTTCATGCGCTTGAGTTTGCGCGTTACCGTGTGCGCTATCTACCGCAGCGCAGTGCGGTGGTCTGCATCTCGTTCTCCGGCAAGGTCGGCAGAACCATTGAGGCGGCTATGCAGGCCAGAAGATTCGGTCATCACGTCGTTGTTGTTACGGGCGACTCCAACTCACCACTGGCACAGCAGGCGCACGATGTAATCACGCTCTCTGTTCCCACACTCGGCTATTCGCCGGGAACGAGTACGTACCTTGCCATCCTGGCCGCGCTGCTCGATCTCGCAATGGCCTGGGGAAAAGCGCGCGGAAAAGATACATCCACGCCGGAGACACTGTTGCGAAATGCGCCTGACCTTGCCCGTCAAACGCTCGCAGAAGCCAATCTGCCAGCGCAGAGGGTGGCGGAGCAGTTAGTGAAACAACACTGGCTGACATTTCTTGGGGCTGGGCCTAACCTGGCTACCGCCCATTTCGGGGCCGCAAAAATGTTTGAGGGGCCGCAAAAGCTGGGGGTAGCTACTAACATCGAGGAATGGGCGCACGAAGAGTATTTCGTAAGCGGCGCAGGCACACCGGTTTTCTTGATAGCTCCCTCTGGAGCTTCGTTCGATCGCGCGACCGAAATTCTCTCCGAATTGAATTTCATCGGCGCTAGCCCGGTGTTTATAAGTGACAAGCTTCCTTCGCTGGAACGCGGCTCATTTATTCCCCTGGCTCCCGGTCTGCCGGAGGAGTTTTCGCCTCTCCTGGCTGCACTGCCGCTCAGTCTATTTGCGTTCCATCTAAGCCGCGCAAGTGGTCAGGAGCGTTTCGAGTTTGCCAGTCCCGAAGTGGCGCAGGAACACTACGAAACAATCCATCGCGCTACACAGGGGGAGCCAGCATGAGGCGAGAAAGGCAGGCAGAAGGAGAAGACCGGATTGTCCGTAGGGGCGAGCGGGGAGTGGATGGGTTGGGGGGGCCTTTAGGGTCGCCCGCCTGCGAGTGGACAGGTGTTATCCTTTAGATAGGAGTCAGAATGAGTGATAATGCAAAAGCCGCGCTCGAAATCGGCGTGATGGGTTCTGCAAGTCTTAGAGAGGATGACGAACGTTGGGGGTTGGCCTATAAGCTGGGCGAACTGCTGGCGGAAGAAGGGTATGTGGTTGTGACGGGCGGGTATGGCGGGCTGATGGCGGCGGTCAGTCGCGGGGCGCATGAAAAGGGGGGCAATGTGATTGGTTTGCCGATGCGGCACTGGTCAGGCGTCGCGCCCAACCGCTGGAATGCCACATTGCGCTGGTCTACCGACTATGGCACGCGCATCAACCATATCATACGCTGTGACGCGGTGGTTGCGCTGCCGGGCGGCATTGGCACGTTGGCGGAGCTAATGATGGCATGGGCTGCCAGCCAGACCGAAGGACGCGCCTTTCCTCTGGTGCTGCTTGGTGATTGCTGGCCGCCGCTCATCAAATCTATCCGCGAGAACCTGGTTGTGAGCGATACGGACCTGGATTTGTTGCGCTTTGCAACAAGCCCACAAGAGGCTTTGCGCGCGATACAGGCAGGATTGCAGGATAAGCGCGTGGGACCTGGGCCGCGCGGATAGGGCTTGCCCCCGCCCTGGCAAAGTAAGGAGAGAAATGGATCATGAGTTTCAAATCATTTTATGCCTCCGACATTCACGGCTCGGATATGCTGTGGCGCAAGTTTATCAACGCTGCCGCTTTTTATGATGTAGAGGTGCTGATTATGGGTGGTGACATTGCTGGCAAAGCGGTTATCCCCATTGTGCAGCGCAACGACTCTTATTACTCGCCGGGTTTCGCGGGCGAACGCGCATTTAGCGAAGAAGAGTTGCCCACTCTGGAGCGGCGCATCCGCGATACTGGCCTCTATCCGCATCGAATGAACGAGGAAGAGTTGGCGCGCGTGGAAAACGATCAGGGGGCGATAGACGCGCTCTTCCAGCGCATCATGAAAGAGACGCTGGAACGCTGGCTACGACTGGCCGAGGAACGGTTACACGGTAAAGGTGTGCGGCTTTATGTCATGTTGGGTAACGATGACGAGCCTGCCCTGCGGGAAGCGCTGGCTGCCTCGCCGATGGCGGTAGATTGCGAGGATCAAACCGTCGAACTGGGTGAGGGTTTCCAGATGCTCTCCTGTGGCTTCGCCAACCCTACACCCTGGCATTCGTCGCGCGAAATGCCAGAGGAGGAGTTACAGCGCCATATCGAGAAACTGGCGGGTCAATTGCTCGACCCGGCCAGGTCCGTCTTCAACCTGCATGTTCCTCCCATTCAAACCGCTATCGATACCGCACCCGTTGTCGATGAAAACCTGAGTCCCGTTATCCAGGGCGGCTCTATAATGATGGGGCCAGCGGGTTCGCAGGCCGTGCGCAACGTGATCCAGCACTACCAGCCCCTGCTCGCGCTACACGGGCATATCCACGAGTCGCGCGGTATAGTCAAAATTGGCAAGACCGTGTGCATCAACCCGGGCAGCGCCTACGGCGAAGGTGTGCTGCACGGCGCGTTATTTGAACTCGACAAACGCAAAGGATTGAAGCGCTATCAACTGACTTCCGGGTGATGGCAGGCTGTTACTGCACGATACGAATGGTCCACAGGTCGTCGGTGAGGCTGTTATTGGACAGGTAGGCGTAGGGCAGCGCGAAGTAGCCCTGCATTCCCCAGCCTGTACCCCATGAATTGCGCACCAGGAACATCTGCTGCGCATCGTCGTAGCCGACCGCCAGAACAGCGTGTCCGCCGATGGATTGCTCACTGGGCGCTGGCATCGGCACCTGCCCGCTTTGCGCTACAGCAGCGCTCTCAAAACTTTCATAGACGGTCATGCCGAAGACGAAAGGGAAGCCTGAAGCCAGGCAGGCACGCATTTGATAGAGACTGTGAGCCAGGCGCTGGTAGGAAAGCGCCCTGTTTTGCGGGGCATCCTGGTAGCAATTGGCCGGGGGTTGCACTGTGAATTTCGTAATATCGTAGGGCCATTCGCTTTCAGTGCAGGCTCCTTGCGAGCCAACAGACTTGATGCCGTCGCGGATTTGCGCTCCGCTATCGCTGCCCACCGTTCCCTCCATCGCACGCTCATTGTAGTAGATGAACAGACGCGACGGCGCGAAGACCGGTGTCAATTTTTGTCTGATTTGATCAAATTCGAGCGCGGCGGCGATAGCATTGGCGGTGCAACTTCCCAGTTGTCCCTGGTCATATACTGGCGGACAGACCGCGCGCAGATCAATGCTGCTGGGAAGCGCAATGTTTGGTGCGTAGGGCGAGGCGTAAAGATGGTCGCGCTGGTCCGGCAAATCTGGAATCCAGCCGTAACGTTTGTTTGTACGCGACATGGTGATACATCTCCTATTTCATTCGCTGCATGTTTGCTATATATGTTTTCATCATAAGAGGACAGTAAAATTGGCTTTAAAGCTATGGGGTATACGCATCCATTGCAGATTTTTGGAGGGTGATCTCTATTCTTTCAAACGGAATACCAATCACATCCAGAGGGGCGCGCCCCTCTGGATGTGATTGGTATTCCGTTTGAAAAGTGATTTGTTTTGCTAACCCGCTGGTTTCCTTCTTCTCCCGACTACTAACAATAGCAGAACCAGCAAAACGACCGTAACGCCGATACTCGCTATAAGTGGGCCAACGGTTGAATCTATGCCCGGTGTAGATCCTAATGCTAATGGCGTAGCTTTTTTTGTCGGCGATGTTGTGGCAGATTGTGGTCCAGGGCTGACCTTGTCGGTCAGTCGGTCATCGGGTGTTGGCATACCCTGCGGGATGTAGGTATTGCCGGTGGGGCGAAATCCGACAAAGGGGTTGGCATAGTCAGGTGTTTGCGCAGTGACGTTGATCGTTTTGCTGATAATGCGTTTTCCGCCTGGCGAAGCGACGGTCAGGGTCAGAGTATAATTTCCTACATTCTTATAGGTATGCTCAACTGCTACGCCGCTCGCGCTCGCACCGTCGCCGAAGTCCCAGTCGTATGTGAGCGTATTGTTGGGATTGCCAGGATCAAATGAGGTATTGGCATCCAGCGTAATGCTTTTGCCAACCTGCGTTTGTCCAATATCGCTGATGGACGCGATAGGATTAGCGTCAGCAGTGGTCTGTCCAAGTATGGTGGGTTGCACGAGCATCCAGGTGGTGAGCATACCCGGCAGGGCTAATGCCAACGCTAGCGCCTGAGACTCGCGCGAACTGCCATCGGCATAGGTATTCATGAGTTGTATAGTATCTGCTGACGTATCAAACGGATAGGGAGGCATGATAGAGCCTTTATCGTCATGCGTGCCATCCCCGGCAAAGGTTACGCAGGGAACTCCCGCCATCGTAAATGGTATCTGGTCGCTCCCTAAGCCTGGGTCGTCTTCTACATGGACGCTGCTCAACTGGCCGGGCGTGAAGATAGGCTGCGCAACGTTTTGCGTATTACCGTTGCTATGATAGGTAAGGTTTTGATATCCCAGCGCGCGAAACTGCGCGAAGACGTTGCCAATAGCCGTTTGCATTAATGATCTGAATGAAGCGATGGCATCTCGTCGCTGTACCGAAAGCTGGCTTTGCGTGGAATACAGGCTATTGTTCTGTAGTGGTGCCATTTCGACATAGAACGGCAGCAACGGGTTAGACAATGCGCCGAGATAGCGCAGCGGATAGGCGATGCCGTTTTGCTCTTCGTTGAACATCGTCACGATATTCGACAGATCGCCATTCACCGTGTTATTCACATAGTGAAACGAGCCGTATAGTCCCTGTTCCTCGGCGTCAAAAATGACAAAGCGCAGTGTGCGCGCCGGGTAGACGTGTTGACTTTGCCAGTATGCGCCCATGGCCTTTGCGACGCCCAGTTCGATAGCACAACCACTGGCATCGTCAAAGGCCGATTGCGTCGAGACTGCCTCTCCATCATAATGACAGCCGATTACCACGACCTGCTCTGGATGCGTGACGCCCGGTACGCTGATCTCCACGTTGACAGCTGGCACCGTCGTGGGACGCCCTACCCATCCCTGTACCGCGAAAGTATCGCGCCGCATCTGCGCCCCAAACCCCTGCAAGTTTTTCATCATCTCCTGCGACCAGTAAGCCGCGAACTCGTCATGCCCGTTGATGGTGGGAGGCAGGTTGTTGTCGTAGCCTGCCTCGCGCCGCAAAAAATGCGTCCCCATGTAAAAAAGCTGGTTATATACATACGATGGGTCAACGGCAGGAAGCGTATTTGATGCGTTCTTCTGGCGGGCCATACCGGTTGTATGAGCAAGGGCCATAGAAGGCAACAGAAAAACACAGAGAAGCAGGAACAGGCAACAAAAGCGCGTTATGGAGCGTAACATGGGCTGCGCTCTCCTTTGTTTTTAATAGTGACAAAGAAGTTCTACCATATACGACTCGTTTTTGCTGAAAGTATTGCGGGGGCGTATGTGAATTGCATCGATCGAACTCGGGACTGTCATCCTGAGCGCAGCGAAGAATCTGCATTCGGAGAGAGATTCTTCGCTGCGCTCAGAATGACAGACAAAGCGACGGATGACAGGAGGAGTGACATTATTCCTATGGCAAGCTGGAACCGGGAAAACCCCGGCAGGGGTGCGTTTCATAGATGAACACACCTGCTTTGACGCCGGGGTCCTCGTCCATGATCTTTTTGACTTCTTCGACAGGAGCATTAAAAATGCCAATTCCTGAAACATCGCTGCCATCGGAGACCGGGCAAACAATCGGCATCACACCCTCTGCGCGCAGAGCAAAATTCCTGCGCCCGTGTTCCCAGATGATTTTTTCGACTCCCTCCTCATGTTTCTTTGGCCCGGCCTTCAAAATCACGATACAATACTGCCGGGTCTGAGAGATCATCTGCCGCATATACTCGTCGCTAATGGTCGTCATAGCATGTTCCTCCTACGTGGTTTTTGAAAGGAAGCGAACTCTCTTTTCTTTATATAACGACGAATAGCGTGTGTGTGAAACGACAGAAAAAACTTGTGTGTCGCTTTGCAACGGGTGTTTGCCGTTTCATCCGGCGAAGAACTTTTCTAATACGGGAGCAAGGGTGTCCGGGGCGACATTGTGGGTCTGACCCTCCAGGATACGGTGTTGCGCGTTTGGGAGAGCATGTGCAACCGCTTGCGCGGCGTTATGCATGAACGCGGGACTTGCTCCACCGTTTATTACAAGTGTGGGTACCGTGATGGAAGCCAGTCGTTCTGTGGGTACAGAGCCATCCTCCATGATGGCATTATCGTAGGCAAGCGTCGGTGCCACTGACTCAAGAAGGGGCCATGAGGGTGCCTGGCGCATCCCGGCAATAGCTTCAGCAGGCGTTCCCCATGATGTCCTGGCGAAAGCGACGGCATCACCCCGGCGTCCCTCTGCGAGCAAAGCCGTGAGCTGCTGAGTGTAGTTCTCCGATGCCTGACGAGCGTCCACGTCACCGGAGTTGAACGGTGGCTCGTATAATGCCAGCTTCGTGATGGCGAGGCCGCGTCTTGCCGCCTCAAGGGCGAGGACTGCGCCTGATGACATCCCGTAGACGAACGCCGGTCCCCCGGCTTCCTTGATGAGAGTATCCAGGTCTTCGACCTCACGCTCAACTGCATATGGCTGCGTGTCGCTGCTGTCTCCTCGTCCCCGGCGATCATAGTGGAACACGGTGAAATGCTGGGCCAGAAGAGCAGCCAGTTGCGCGGTCGCGGGGTCAATGGCTCGGTGTTGAAATGCTCCACCCACCAGGATGATCGCTGGCCCCTGACCATACTGATCGAATGCTATGGTAGTGCCATCTTTTGACTGTACTTTTTTCATAAATGCTCCTTACATCCTTCTTCAAGAGAAGATTCTTCGTCATTGTATTCTTTTCGGCCTGGTGGGATGTGGTAAACCAGCACAGGATGTTCCTGCTACTCCTTTTCCGCTTCGCGTATCCTGCTGATGGCAGTGGCCGCGTTTGCCGCCTGGATTGCCAGGCCGACCCGCTCGCGTAGTGGCAAGCAGGTAATGTCAGATGATGTGAGCATGGAGGGGATAGTTTCGTGTTGGGATATAGTGATTGCTGCCCTTCTATTGTCTATGAGCGTTCAAATTGAAGAGGTATTCTCCCTCAGAATGGTATCTCTTGTCGAGTAGCATTGTATCACTCCGCTGAAGGTGCCGGTACCGTTTTCGTTGTGTGAGGCTGCGTTATTCCTTGACTTGCACGATAGTATCAGACCGCCTGAGAATTGACATCGCACTTAAAAAAGGATTATTATGACCGCACTGATTAGAAGAAGCACGTCCGGTTAGGCCAAATATTTGTGACGATAAACGAGGTTTCACTGATATTTGTGAAAATCATCAGGGTAGGTGGTGCTATGAATGAACTAGCTTTAGGGCGTTTGGAACGAGTTGAATTGCGAAATGCCTGGAACAGTGAAGCACGAGATTTCACACCCTGGCTAGCAAAAGCAGAAAACCTTGAGCTATTAGGAGAGGCTATCGGTCTTGAACTGGAGTTGGAAGCGCAAGAAAAGTTTGTCGGACCTTTCAGAGCCGATATCTTGTGCAGAGACGTTAGTTCAAACAGTTGGGTATTGATCGAAAACCAGTTAGAACAGACTGATCATCGTCATCTAGGTCAACTTCTCACTTATGCCGCTGGTCTTGATATTGTTACCATTATATGGATTGCTGAGAAATTTACCGAAGAGCATCGTGCAGCTCTTGATTGGCTCAACGCTGTTACAAGCGAGAAGATCAATCTCTTCGGACTGGAAATTGAATTATGGCGCATAGGAAACTCTCCCATGGCTCCCAAGTTTAATATAGTCAGTAAGCCGAATGATTGGACAAAAACTGTTTCTGAGGGAGCAAGGCAATTAGAAGCTGAGGGATATACTCCTACAAAGCAACTTCAATTTGAGTACTGGACAGGTTTCAAAAACTTTCTACAGCAACGTCAAAGCTCTATCAGATTAGGAACTCCGCAGGCGCAGCGTTGGATGGATTTTTACATAGGCCGGGTGGGATTTACTCTCCAGGCTTTTATCAATATGCATGAAAAGCGTATCGGAGTTGATTTAATGCTCCATGGGAATGACGTAAAGGCACGCTTCCGCCTTTTACAAGAAGAGAGACAAGTCATTGAGGAACAACTGGCAACTCTTTTGGAGTGGGCAGAAAATCCAGAGAAAGTTCAGAGCTACGTTTACTTACACAGGCGTGATATGGACCCAACTATTAAGGAGCAATGGCCTGAACAGTATAAATGGCTATGCGAGAAGTTAGAAGCTTTCAAAAGAGTGTTGGGATCAAAGATACGAAATCTGGATGCGAGCCGTTATCAGGTAGAAGAATTTAATGGTATCGAGAGCGAGCGCGACTCAACTCTTGAAGAGGAAACTGAACAGGCGTGACTCGTAAGACTGCGACAATTTTAAATGAATATGAATTAATGGAGGCTGATGACGGAATATTTTATGACCGACACTGATACATATGATGATCAAGTGCGAGCAGGTCTAACGGCCTAATACTCCAATGTACTCTATGGCAAGTAATGAGCCGGAAGCAGAAATGAATATATTCTCACGACCTTCGAAATCCTCTATCCTCCTCAATTTGGAGTCATCCTATATGCTATTTAGAGAGTGAAGATAGTTCATCCTTGGATACCATACCGCATTCTACCCCATCTCATCTCTGCTAACGAGATATAAAGGAAGAGACATTAACATGACTACCAATTCTCAAGACAAAAAAGCAGCCATCCAGGCCGAGAACGACTTAATCAAACTTGCAGAACGGTTTATAAACGAGGTAGACAAACAATTTAAGAGTTCTAAACGACAAAAAGAGCAAAAGCAAATGGAATCCATCATTACCAGAATGCTCCAGATCATGCGTGACAACGGTGCAAGCGAGCAGTCAATACGAAAAGCATTCCCAGGACTTGCCGAGTTTGCGAAGTACGCTATCAGATCGGATTATAACCAGACAGTTAGTAAGTTAGAGAATCCTCAACCCGTACCTACCTCCGAAGTAGAAGCGCCGGGTTTGTTCCTCTCGGAGTTTGAAACGCAAGAAGTTAGCTGGTTATGGGAAAAACGCATCCCACTTGGCAAAATTACTATCCTCGACGGAGACCCCGGCATGGGCAAGTCCTTGCTAGCTATCAATGTTGCCGCCCGTGTCTCTACAGGGCAATCTATGCCTGATGGCACACAGGGCAAACAAGGAGGCGTTATTTTGGTCGCGCCTGAAGATGGTGCGAGCGATACACTCAGACCACGCCTGGAAGCGGCAGGAGGTGATCCCTCATGCGTCCTCCTGCTAAATACAATAGAAGGCCTGGATACCAAAAAGATGAAGGTGAACGATCGTCCTTTCTCTCTCACGCATGACCTTGAGATATTGGAAGCGGCGATCAAACGCACAAAAGCCATTCTAGTTGTCCTGGACCCTCTCATGGCAGTCCTGGGTCATAACATTGATTCATCCCGCGACCAGGACGTGCGAGAGATCTTTACTCCCCTGACTCAACTGGCTGAGTGTACCAACTGCGCGGTTCTGATTATACGTCACCTCAATAAGGGTGCCTCTAAGAATGCCCTGTATCGCGGTGCCGGCTCGATAGGTATCATCGCGGCTGCTCGCACTGGCTTGATCATCGCCCGCGACCCTTACGAGGAGAACAGGCGCACCCTCGCTACTATAAAAAATAATCTGAGCAGGGCAGCCAGTAACCTCAGCTACCAGGTGGTGGAAAACGAATCTGGTATACCTTACATCCAGTGGCTTGGAGAAAATAACTACACTCTACCAGCCCTGCTTGAAGGCGGAACGAATATATCAATCGAGAGACACAAGATTCTCCAGGTCTTGAAAGATGCCAAAGGCCCCCTCAGCCCCCAGGAGATTGCAGAACTCACAGGGCAAAAATATACGCCGGTACGACTAACCCTCAGTCGTATGCACGAAGCTAGAGAGATCGCCCGGCCGTATCGTGGCATGTACACTACGCTCAACCATTCTTCGCTTCTTCAACAGAGTACGAGGAGCGATGCTAAAACAAGCGATGCAATTGATACATTAGATACAACTGATACATCAAACAAATGCGATTCCTGTCCTGATGAGACCTGACCCATTACTGCCCTGCTTCAGGCTGTGTTGGAAGCTCGTCGGGGTGCATCAAGTAGACAATAATCACCTTTATAGCTTGAGTCCCTGACAGGCTCTAAAGGCGATACCTGCCCTGTTGGTAAGCTAGTGGATTATGCTTGCGAAGCCACATCTCAACATAGCCCAGGTTGACAGGTTCTATATTAATATCCGATGCGAATGTTTTTAGTTTGGTCAGAGCCTCGCCCGTATTTCCACCTTCTTCTCCATGTATTTCGATCTCGAGGAATTCGCCTAAATCCTTTACATGATCGATACTGATGTACATGTTATTCATTGAATATGTCTCGCGAGCGTTTTCGATGAAAGCTAACTCTGTCAGATCGTTTTTTTCTATTGCCTTTTCAAACCAAAACCCGTTAATCCATTCTGGTAAGAAACGAGCAAAGAGTGTGTTCGCCTCTTCTGTGGAAACTGGATCGAGCGGAAGAGAGAACGTCCGTTCAACGCAATGAGTATGGGCTTTATCTTGCTCTGTGTTGAATTTGAATTGCAGTTGACGATGGTTCCTTACTCGCACAAAGACTGCTTGCCTCAACAAGTCAAACGACCAGGTATCATAGTAAACATCATAATTGGTTACTCGTTCACAGAACTCTGTAGCCTGCAGTTTCTCTTGTAATCTGGGCCATAATGCAGATGATAAATCACATTTCAGCTCTACTTCTATCACACCATCACCCTTCCTCGATTAGCAAACTCCACTGCATAGGCCGATGACTCAAAAACTCTAGCTCCCCTTTCGGTTATGTATGACTCAATGCTCTTGAGGCGGGTCTTATCTTCATATCGCGTCCATTCAGGCGAATGAGCCGACCAGGATACAATGCTTCTGGTGTTAGGCACCCTTTGCAGCACTTCGGATGGTATAAATCTCACGAACCTTCTTTTATCATCGGCATAAAGAGGTCCAAGAATGAAGCCATCACAACTAGCCTGTAAACCCTCATCGATAATCCTGATATATTCGCTATCATCGATATGGGGCAATATGGGCCTGACGCAAATAAATGCAGGCACATGAATAGTATGTAAGTCTTTGACGGTTTGCATTCGCAATGCTGGCGTAGGCGTATGAGGCTCTATTTGAGAAGCTGATTCCCAGCAACTTAAAGACACCTGAGCGCTCAGAATGCGATCCATGCGCTCCATCTTTTTTTGAATTTCACTCAACGCTTTAATCGTCTGCTCATCAAGAGATGCTTTGGTACTAAAGTTTATATGCTTGCCTAATCCTGAAAGCTCTTGTAACATGGTAATACCCCGTTCAGGACGGGCAAAAGGATCACCATCATAGCCAAATTGAAGAGTCTCAAAATCATTTTGGGAAGCGAATACTTTCAATTTCGCTAGTATTTCGTCCATTTGTACTCTGGCTGGTCCTACTTCTCCACTACGAGTATAGCAGTACCTGCATCCAAATGGACACGGTTCGCCAACAGGAACAAGTACTCTTCCTTTTTCGACTTTGAAACGAATACTTTTATCCAAAGGAGGACTCCTACTTTATATTTAGGGTAGACATCCAAAAATTTTTGGATGTCCGTCGCATTCTATCATGACAAAAGTGAAATAGCAATCCATATATAGGCACTTGTCTACGAAAGTGCTTTTGTACACTTGTGTTCTAAAAGAATATTATGTATACTTAAATAAACGGATGTCCATTAGTTTTAATAACGTTGATGCCAACCAAATGTAGTAGCGCGTTACATGAATAGCACTTGTTGCTTCAATGTTACCTGGTAAACGAATGCCACATTTGGAAGGACTAGAAATTAACGATGCTTATGAGTACCTCGCCGAATCCCCCCTCTGAAGGAACATTGCTTGGAGATGATCGGCTTCTTCGCCGAATAGCCTCTCTCTATTACGAAGAAGGACGAACCCAGGAAGAAATTGCGGCGGCTGAAAACTATACCCGGCAAACGATAAGCAAGGCCCTTCAAAAAGCCAGAGATCGGGGCATTATCCGTATCACAGTTGTCCCTGAAGAACGTACCGGCTTTCTTCGAAATCTTTCCCGTGAGCTGCGTTCCACTTTTGAGCTTGAGGATTTGATCATCGTGCCAGGGCGAAACATGGATAGTCTACCTGAAGAAAAAATCGATGATGGCGTAATGGCTGATATTGCTTTAGCGGCTGCTGATTACCTGGACGAACTGCTGAAAGATGGTGACGTCTTAGCAGTATCGGGTGGCAAAGAAATCATGAGGCCGGTTGTGCGATATTTAAAGCCCAGGAAACGGCTTCCAAAGCTCAATGTCGTACCCACTATTGGATTCGTTCGGCCATTCACTAACTTTGGCGATCCAAATTTGATAGCTCATGATATCGCTCTAGCTTACGGCGCCAACCATGCCTGGTTATCTATTCCGGCCATTGTTGAGACTCAGGAACAATGTGTACTTTCTCGCTCACTTCCACTCGTGCGTGATGTACTGAAAATAGTCGAAAGTGCAAATGTGGTGATGATGGGTCTATGGCCGTGGCTCTCAACTACTGATGACTATCTTGTGCGTCGCAATATCGTGACACAAAAGCAGGTCGATGAATTCAAAAGCTATAAGCCTGTAGCGGATATTAACCACTGGGTATTCGATGAGGCCGGTAACTGCATCAATGAACTTCTAAAACCACCACCATACTTTCTTACAGGTCTTGAAGTCCCACAACTCAAAGACCGCATAAAGCAAGGCAAAACGAAATCTATCCTGGTAGCAGGAGCCAGCAAATCCTATACCGACGGAATCCTGGCTATTCTTCGAGCCGGTCTGATAAGCATCCTGGTGACGGACCATATTACAGCACAGTTATTACATGAAAAATTACAATAATAGAAGGGTTAAGGCGAGAGACAAAAATTTCGCCTTTTACCATCGTCTACTTGTAAGCTCGCCCGTAGCTTTTTACACCTCGTTAACTCTTTCGTTATCACATATCAGTGCCATAATTTGCATATCTGCCGGTTGTTCCGAAGCCTCGTGGCTGCTTTATTCCCAAATTAGATTTGTACGTGTTTTTGCATTTTATACATTCGAGATGGTATTTAATCTCAAACATTTTTACATAAAGTTATTAAAACGAACCTTTTTTGACATGAGTTAATTTGTTAAACCAATTCTGGCATTATGCTCATAAATACATGTTTTGAAGAAATAGCAAATCATTTAACGTATATGCGCATTTGTCTTGACAATTAACTAATGTCATTATAAGATTTAAGTAGAGAGCAGTACGCAAGATCACTTACGCCCTATTCCTACCGGATAGATAGGGAGGACTGATTTCCAGCAATCTAAAGATCTGTTGAAAAGTGAAATTGAAGAGCTGTCGATAAGAGATAGTACCAGTAAATCCCGACAGAGTCGTCAGGAGGAACGAGGAGCTATGGCCGAACCCACGAGAAAATTATATCCATTGATGCTACTTGTGTTTTGTGCCATTGTATTCACAGCCTTTATTGCCGTAATTTTTAATTTTATGCGTACCTTTACACCTCCTCCATCGTATCCTTCCTCCTGGATGATAGTCATGATAGCAATCATTTTCACCTGTATCCTCGTCCTCTTTACCAGCTTTTTATATATTCTCGTACTGATGCTCGGTTTTGCTGAGTTACGAGCTCAGTTGCTTGATCTCAAGCAAAAAAGCGAACAGGCGCAACCAACGAGAAGTGGATTACATGCGAGAGTTTCGCCAGGAGCAACGCCGATTCGGCGGCGCCAATCAAGATTTACGCTACCGGACGCATAAAATAGAGAAGGAGTATACTTCATGGGCGTCGAGACTATTATAATCCTCTTGCTTGTCGTTTTTATCATGGGAATTCTCCTGGGTACGTCGCTCAATCGCCCGCGAAGCCCCTGGTAAATTGCGTTAGTGGAGGGATAAAGCCCTCCACTACTTTTATATTTATGGTAATATATATGATAATTGATTTGATTAATGCTTTCTTTGAAAGAAAAAATAGCTACCTTATATAAAGGAGAAATTTATTGCAGAATTTAGAATTGAAGGTTCGATGTGAAAGTGCGGAACATCTAAAATCGGTAGAGGCATTGGCACGAAAACACGGAGCGATTTATCAGTATACTGTTGAGCAGCGTGATACCTATTTTCGCGTTTCGCGCGGTCGCCTGAAATTGCGTGAGAGGCGGCTTAAAGAGCAAGATGAAATCAAACCCGCAGACGCGGAACTTATTTACTATAACCGCCCAGGCAAAAAAGGTTCGCGTATCAGCATTTACGATGTGATGCCAGTCTCAGAGCCGGAATTGTTGCACTCGATGCTGACGAAGGCATTACGTGACATCCTGGTGATTGTTGAAAAAGAACGCATCCTCTATATCTATAAAAACACTCGCATCCATCTTGATACCGTCAAAATGCTCGGAACCTTTGTGGAACTAGAAACAGTTATTGATGAAGCAATGTCTATGGAAGATGTAAAGACCGAACACCAGGCAGTGATCACTTTTTTAGGATTAGATGTCCTTTTGTCCGTACCCTCTTCTTACAGCGACTTGTTGATTCGGGACGGAAGAGGTATATAATGAGGAATATTCAGTATCGAAAAGGTATTCGACTGGAGAGGAAATACAGACTTGGCAGAGAGAATAGTTGCTAATCCCGGTAGTACTCTAGGTGAGGCTATCGGAACATTAATAGAGCTAGAGGTTAACCGACTCCTGCGCCCTATCGCCGAAGAAAATGGCTATGTTTATGTGACTGCTGGACCGGCAAACATTCGTACTGGACGACCTACTAAGCTATTATTAAAAGATTCGATGGGCAACGAGTTTCAAATCGACTCGGTTATAGCCAATACGCGGATGCAACCGCTTGTTTTGATCGAGTCTAAATATACTGGTCATGGAGAGCATAATGGAGATGAGGACAACCTGATTTATACCGCGCACTATAGTTTGCGGCGAACCTTCCCAACAATACGCAAATCAATCGTAATAGTCGCGGGCAATTGGAACGGTACCCCTAATGTGTTAATGGAAAGTTTTGATATTAGTCTGTTTGAGGTCGGCTTCCCAAAAATAGTTAGTACTCTTGCGGAATACGGAGTTGATATTGATTGGAAAAAGAAAGAACGAGAAAAAGCTGTTTTGGCGTGGGAAAAATGGAGCCAGTTGAACGAAATCCAGTACCAGGAAATTGCTCATAAATTATTAGCAGATATTGGACCTGAACTGCGAGAAAGCATGAAAGCGACCCTTGACACTGCTATATCGCGTGAAGTCAACGAAGTTAAGATTACGATAGAGACAAATCTTGATGAGCCTCGGCGTAACGTTTTTGACTCGATTGATGATGCTATAGAGTTTCTCGAGGCCTTCGATGGATAATAATCATTCTGGTCTTCTTAAATCGTCTTTTCATTGATCGCCGATGATCTATACTATGTAGTAGTCCCCAATGCCCAGGCAGTTTTGGGATCATTATACCCTCAAGCAAGGAACTTGAAATTCACGAGCTTAACAGATAAATAGCTTACTTGCCATAAGAACGAGTTAGCATAAGTTTATACATCAGACAAGCTGCATTATCCCACTTCGATTCAAAAGGAAGAGAAAATAGCTATATTGATTGCTTTATCTTGTATTGTCTCTTTAAATAAGCTAAACTGGTAAGACCGTAGGCCAATCAGGCATCGAAAACCTGAAAAAACGTATTTATCACTTTTGAAAGAAAATGCATTTCAAAAACGTGATTTTTCTAACTTATGGTTGTCAAATTCCGTATTTTACAAATCTGATGGAGATGAGAGTTAACACATGGATATAGTTGAGTATTATAAGTACTATGAAGGCCGAATCAAGCAAGCTAGCGAAAGGTTATTTGTCGAGGAGTTTCTTTATCCGCTGCTGGGTTCAAAAATTGAGTATATAGAACCTCAACGTTCATTCATTGATAGTACTGGAAAATGCCGCTATATCGATTTTGCCTATGTTGGGCCCAAAACTCGAATTGCGCTCGAAGTAAACGGTGAAACTTACCATGCTGAGGGTATCATTCCAAATGAAATGTTTGATGATAACTTATTTCGCCAAAACGAAATACTCCATCTGGGTTACAGACTTTTGCGCTTCTCCTATAATCAGTTACAGTCACCTCAATGGCGGCCAATTGTACAGGAAGAACTTCGAGATACCTTCGGAACTTATGCCCCAGAGCTTCTAACACAGTATGCATTAAATCCAACTCCTCTGCAACATGAAGTAATGGAAGCGCTAGATTTTTATCGAGGTGTTCGCGGCTGGAAAAAAGGTGTCGTAGTTCTACCTACAGGAACAGGAAAAACAGTTCTTTCCGCTATGGATGCTAAAAGACACGGTGGAAAAGTCCTTTTTCTGGTTCATCGTTTGGACATTCTTAAACAGAGCATCAATGCATACAAATTGGTATGGCCTGATGTGGTTTATGGAATACTCACAGGAGAGGCGAGAGAGCATGAACACGATTGTGGCGTACTTTTTGCTTCGAAAGATACTTTGCGTCAGCCTCATGAATTGAAACAATTTGACCGAGCTTGGTTTAACTACGTCGTCATTGATGAAGTCCATCACGGGCAAAGCCCATCCTATAGTGAGATATTGTCGTATTTTGAACCGGCATTCATGCTTGGTATGACCGCAACACCTGATCGAACTGATCGCCGTGACATATTCGAACTATTTGATTACAACAAGATCTTTGAGATTTCTCTCCAGGAGGTCATCGAACGTGGCTATCTTGTTCCTTATACATATTATGGCCTGAAAGACAACATAGATTATTCCACCATTCGCTATGAAAACCAACGGTATCGTATCGATGATCTAGAGCGTAATCTCATTATCCCAGAAAGGAACGAGGCAGTCGTTGCCGAGTATCTAGAAAAAGGACATGGTGATAAAGCTATTGGCTTCTGTGTATCGATAAGGCATGCAGAGCGAATGGCCGAAGTGTTTCGATCACACGGCATCTCAGCAGCAGCTATTCATTCAGAAAGTTCAAATAGAGATAGTCTTGTTTCTGCCTTTCGAAATAATGAGCTTCAAGTCGTATTCACTGTCGATTTATTCAATGAAGGAGTAGATTTCCCTAATGTTCGGGTTCTGCTCTTCCTTCGACCGACCGAGTCCAAAACAGTATTTCTTCAACAACTTGGACGAGGTTTACGTGCCTGGCTCGGTAAAGACAGAATACGAGTTTTAGATTTTATTGGAAACTATAAGAGAGCTAACCAAATCAGAAAATACTTATCAAAAGACATTAAAGTTAAATATTTCGAGCAAAACGGACGACAGCGACAAAAAAACGACTATATTTATTCTACTAATTGTAAGGTTCTTTTTGATTCTGCTGTTGAAGAGATACTTGACCGCCAAGATACAGAAGAACTGGGCATCACAAAGGAAGATCTAAAGGAAGCGTACTATTCACTTGCAGAGGCACTTGAACGTAAACCGAACCGATCAGATCTTGATGAACAAGGCGAATATAAATCTTCTCATTATATTCGTCTATTTGGGTCATGGGTAGCATTTCTCCGAGAAGTAGGTGAATACACTGAAGCCAGCTACCATTACCCTCAAGGTGTCCATTTAGGTCACATACTTTCAGTTCTTAAAGTTTTTGGAAGCGGCAATCGAGAAGGAACCCATTTCGACAATAAATATATCCGCTTACGAGGAAATTTGGGAGAGGGACGGATTAGTACTTATCGTCGTCAAGTGAAATACAAATTACAAGCAGCAATGGAACTGGGTATCCTTTCTGATGATCGCAACTATCCTAGAGATGCACATTATCCATTAGAATTAACTCCTATTGGCGAAGAACTCTACAAAACTCTCAAACCAGTCCTTGACGACCTGGATTTGTCGTTTCCTGTTGCTGAAGAAGGTCTGCCTTCAACCCGTATGCGGCTAAACGAGAGAGAATATAACCTTGCAATTCGTAGATACATTTCTATAAAAGCAGGAGCTGCTGAGCTTGTGTATGACGTGTTTTTAAGAATGCACGCAGTCCAGCAGATGCTCGCATTCCTATATCATATATGTCGTTCAGAGCAGGTACGACGAAATGAGATATATGAGCAATTCTTTCAAGCTCCTTTCGTCAAACAGTTCTGCGATCAAGAAGGCATTGAAGAGGCTACACCAGAAGCCTCTAGGCATCGATGTCCTTTCCTCTTAAATATTCTTGATGCGTGTGGTATTGTAGACGCGGGACAGGAAATAATCACTGCTCAAAAGCTTGTTCTCCTACCTTCTCTTGTACGTCCATATAAACATGAAGAGAAAGAAAAATCACTGGCACGACTTAAAGCACTTGCCGAAGCGTGGCCTAACTTGGAGAATAAATTATCAAGTGAAGATCTGAGCATTGTTCGTGAATTATTTGGACCAACATTCTTAACGTCCCAGTATCATATACAGAACCTGTTAATTGTAGAGGAGTAGCGTTTATGGGCAACCGTTCACATAACAATCAGGGACATAGGGGAATGAATGCCCTTAAAAAAGAGGGGAAAAATCATAAATCTACTAACGGATTAACGAGTATTCCCCCAGGTAGAACATTTCATGCTGTTCTTGTTCGAGATTGCATTGAAATTCTAAAAGCACTCCCGGATAATTCGGCCCAGTTAATAATTTGCGATCCTCCATATAATGTTCAAATGGCTAGTTGGGATTCAAAGCACAACTATATTGAATGGGCCGCCGAATGGCTAATAGAAGCAGAACGAGTTTTAGCTCCAACTGGCAATATCGCTATTTTTGGAGGACTTCAATATCAAGGCGAAGCTGGTTCGGGAGATCTTCTAAGCATGATTCATTATCTACGTTCACGCAGTAAAATGCTTCTAGTTAACCTTATCATATGGAATTACTCAAATGGAATGAGTGCTCACCGTTTCTTTGCCAATCGTCACGAAGAAATCGCTTGGTTTGCAAAGACAAAAGACTACTACTTTGACCTCGACTCCGTTCGAGAACCATATGATGAAGAAACCAAACAAACGTACCTAAAAGATAAGCGCCTCAGACCAGAAACTGTAGAGAAAGGACGCAATCCAACAAATGTATGGAGGATCGAACGGCTAAATGGTAATTCTACAGAACGTGTAGGACACCTCACGCAGAAACCGCGTGCAGTTATCGAACGGCTAGTTAAGGCATTATCCTACCCGGGTTCAACAGTAATTGACTTCTTTTCAGGAAGTTGTGTAACTACCCGGGTAGCAATTGAGGAAAAACGACATAGCATTTCAAGCGATATTGACTCTTCAATACCATCATATTTAGCTAACCAATTGAAAAATCTCCGTCTAAGTTGCTTAGAAACCGATCAGTACGAAATTCTTGATGAAGAAAATTTCTTACAACATCCAATATTCCAAAATTCAAGCTCCAATCCGTTCTCAGAGCCAGAAAAAAGAACGCGCAAATTAGGGAGCGAACAAGAGCAAGCAGCACATTCGCACTCAGAGCCAGAAGAAGGACTACGTAAAGCGGAGAGCAGACCAGAAAAAGTTACTCATTCACCCTCGGAAGTAGAAAAAAGGCCACAGGAGAGATCACACAAAGGAAGGAAGGAGCAGAGACAAGTCACTGTTTCGCTATGGGAAGAAAATTATAAACATTCTGAATCACCTGTTGAAATAAATGCCAATGTGCTTGCGTAGGTTAAGGGCGGGCTTTACATCACCAGGGGCGACAATTTTCACACGGGCTTACTTTTACTAACCTATCACCTACGTTTATCCTAACAATACTACTTGGAGCAAATCGCGGAACCTCATCGATATGGACCCATCTCCACGGAGGTATTTTATCTCGCGGCTCACAGTTCTCATATATACCCTCATATACGAGGATGTCATCACGATGCGCCATATTGCGAACGCGATCCAGATTAACCCAATAACCCATTATTTCCTCCTGCTCTCGAAAACACATCCTAATATAAGCCTGTTCAGCCAGCATTGCCACTACAATATAATTATGTCTATTATATTGTACACTTCACCCGCCGCACAAGGCCAGATGATTAGAGTGAGGTAAGCTCTAATCATCTGGCCTTTTTATCTCTGTTCTCCCTCCGTCTCCCTAATGCGTCCCCTCCTGCCCCTCCCTCCACCGCAAATTCGGCTTCCTCGCCGCTAGCGCCTGATCCAGTCGCCCGACGGGCGTGGTGTGCGGCGCGGTCTTCACGATTTCGGGATTCGTGCGGGCTTCCTCTGCGATCTGGCGCATCACATTGACGAAGTAGTCGAGGGTTTCGCGGGTCTCGGTTTCGGTTGGCTCGATCATCATGGCTTCGTGGACGATGAGGGGGAAGTAGATGGTGGGCGCGTACATGCCGAAGTCGAGCAGGCGCTTGGCGATGTCGAGCGCGGTCACATCGTGTTCTTCCTTCTGGCGTTCCGCCGTTGCCACAAATTCGTGCTGGCAGGTCTGCGGGTAGGCGATTTCGTAGTCCGACTCCAGTTCGTGTTTGAGGTAGTTGGCGTTGAGAATCGCGCTTTGTGAGACGTGCAGCAGGCCATCGGGGCCGTAGGTGCGAATGTAGGTGTAGGCACGTACCAGCACGCCGAAATTGCCCTTGTTGGCGCGCACCTTGCCAATGGAGAGCGGCCCCACGTCTTCCCAGTAATAGCCCTGCCCGTTTTTCGCAGGCATTGGCCCTGGCAGGAACGGTACGAGATGTTCCTTCACGCCGATGGGACCCGCGCCGGGTCCGCCGCCGCCGTGCGGGGTGCTGCACGTCTTGTGCAGGTTGAAATGCACCACGTCGAAGCCCATATCGCCGGGGCGCGTGATGCCAAGCACCGCGTTGGCGTTCGCTCCGTCATAATAAAGCTGCCCACCCGCCTCGTGTACCAGCGTGGCGATCTCCGCAACCTTGCTGTCGAAAAGACCCAGCGTGTTAGGATTGGTCATCATGATAGCAGCAATGTTGGCGGCATTGGCGTCCAGCAGCGCCTTGAGGTGATCCATCTCGATGCCGCCCGTTTGCGGGTCGGATTTCACCTCGACCGCACGGTAATCGGCCAGCGTGGCGCTGGCGGGATTGGTGCCGTGTGCGTTGTCGGGGATCAGCACGATGTTGCGATGCCCCTGCCCGTTGTGTTCATGATAGGCTTTAATGAGCATCAGCCCGGTCAATTCGCCGTGCGCGCCGGCAGAGGGTTGCAGCGTCACGCGCGTCATACCCGAGATTTCCGCCAGGTATTGCTCCAGTTCGTAGACCAGTTGAATCGCGCCCTGCACTGTATTGTCCGGCTGCAAAGGGTGGATATGCGCGAAGCCGGGCAAGCTTGCCATGTCTTCGTTGATCTTGGGATTATACTTCATGGTGCAGGAGCCGAGCGGATAGAAGCCCGTGTCCACGCCGAAATTGCGCTGTGAGAGGTGCGTGTAGTGGCGCACGATCTCGATTTCGCTCACCTCCGGTAGTGGCGCGGGTTCTTTGCGCAGCATAGCGGCGGGAACCATGCTTTCCAACGCTTCGGTTGGCACGTCCATAGCGGTCATAGTGGCGGCGCGTCTTCCGGGCGCGCCCTTTTCAAAGATCAATGACTCGACGCTTCTCATGCCTGCACCTCCTTCAACGCGGATACGAGGGTATCAATGTCTTCTTTCGTGCGCGTCTCGGTCACGCAGAACAGGATGTCGTTTTCCATGCCGGGGTAGCTGTTATGCAGCGCGTAGCCGCCTAGAATGCCGACCTGCTCAAGATGCCGCTCCAGCTTGTGCGGCGCAACGGGCGCGGTAATCACAAATTCGTCGTAGAAAGGGCTGCCGAACTTGGCCGAGTAGCCGGGGATGGCGGTAATCTGGCGAAAAGCATAATGCGCTTTCTGAAGACACAACTCGCCCAGCTCGCGGAAGCCCTGTTTGCCAAGAGCCGCCATGTAGATGGTGGCACCTACCGCCAGTAGCGATTGGTTGGTGCAGATGTTGGAGGTGGCACGCTCGCGGCGGATGTGCTGCTCGCGCGTCTGCAAGGTCAGCACGTAGCCAGTGCGCTTATCGCCGCCCTCCTCGACGGTCTGCCCGACGAGACGACCGGGCAGCAGGCGCATATATTTGTTGCGCGCCGCCATGAAGCCCAGCGCGGGACCGCCATAGCTCATCGTATTGCCGAAGCTCATCAATTCACCCACTGCTATATCCGCACCATAGTCGGCGGGAGCAGCCAGGATGCCTAACGAGGCGGGTTCGGTGATGGTAGCGACGAATACCGCTTTGCCCTTGTGCGCAATGGGTTCAATCGCCTGCATATCCTCGATGCAGCCGAAAAAGTTGGGTTGTTGTAGCACAACGGCAGCGGTGGTGGCGCTCACGGCGGCGTCCAGGTCTTCGGGCGAGGTGACGCCGTCGCGGGTCGGCACTTCTTTGACGTTGAAGCCGCGCGCGTGAGCATAAGTATGCAGCACGCGCCGGTACTGCGGGTCAACGCCCGTCGAAATGACTACTTCGCCGCGCCCGCCGGGACCAATTGCCAGCAGCACCGCTTCGATCAGCGCCGTCGCGCCATCGTAGAGCGAGGCGTTGGCGATGTCCAGCCCCGTTATCTGGCACACCATCGTCTGGAATTCGTAGATGGCCTGCAACATGCCCTGGCTTACTTCTGGCTGGTAGGGCGTGTACGAGGTGACGAACTCGGAACGTCGCTGCAAGTGCGGCACGACGCTCGGTATGGCGTGATCGTAGGTACCTGCGCCCAGAAATGAGAGGGTAGTATCCAGGTTTTTGTTTTTGGCCGCCATGTTCGTCATCAGGCGTTTCAGGTCTGGCTCTGGCAGCGCGGGCGGCAGGTCCAGCGCGCGGCCCAGCCGCACATGTTCCGGTACCGGCGTCAACAGGTCTTCCAGCGAAGAAAAGCCGAGCGTTGCCAGCATGGCTTGCTGGTCTTCCGGCGTATTGGGTATATAACTCATGGGTCCCCCTTATGGGTGCAACAATTAACGTATTCCGTAGGGGCGGGGGT
>JBOGTO010000524.1:0-6378 GCA_050695155.1 Ktedonobacteraceae bacterium | reverse complement strand
CAGCATGACAGGACCGCGACTTTGATCGTTAAAGTTCAGTAGGGTACGGGCTGTTGCTCTGCCCCTGCCCTGGTCCCTCGCGCAAAAAGATGACGGCCACCCTCGTAACGCTTTTCGTAACGAACTGGTCATGTTCCTCCAGTATACTTCAAGCAGATGTATAAGTATTCCAATAAATTATGCGAAACACCTTTCGTTTGTTCAATGAGGAGGCAGGCATGACAATTCCATTACCACCTACTGAAGAGGAACACCCACGCGATGTCGATGCATGGGCGAAGCAGGGGGCCTTATTCAAAGTAGTCAGGGTTCCAACTGGCGCGCTCAATCTCAACGTGGAAGGCCGCGAAGCCTTCGGCCCATTGCAGGGCTTTGGTCAGATGTGGCAGAAAACCTTTCGAGTCCGCCTGACGAGTTCAGCGGTGCAGCCAACCGAGGTCATCAAAACCTGGAAGCAAAATTTCGCTACGTTCTGGCCCAAAGGGTACCGTTTCTTCGCACCCCTCACGGGCATCGCTCCCGGCGAAGTGGCGCTCATCAACATGCCCATTCCAGGCGGTATACCACTTTCCACCGGCGTGATGGTGCTGTACGCCGACGATGAATCCTTTACCTTTATGACGCCGCAGGGGCATACTTTTTCGGGCTGGATCACCTTTAGCGCATATGAAGAGGAGCAGTGTACGGTTGCCCAGGTCCAGATTCTGATGCGGCCCAACGACCTGGCGTATGAACTTGGCTACCGCTTCCTGGGAGCCGATGGAGTAGAGGATAAGTTCTGGCAACACACCCTGAAATCACTGGCAACACACTTCGGCTCAGTCGAGCCAGTTGAAACATGCAAGGTCTGCATCGACCCCAAATGGCAGTGGTCGCACTTCTGGAACATCTGGCACAATTCGGCAATACGCACGACATTCTATAAGCTGACTGCTCCAGTACGCTGGATAGGCCGCGCATTCAAGCGTTGATACTCCGAAGCTGCGCAACGCCCTGAAAGCGCTCTTTGTACCGCACGATATTGCACGAAACATCGTGCAGTACAAAGAGCGCTTATTGTTACAGAATGAAATTGCTTTCGCTCTATCTAATGCAAAAAGAGTTTTAAGGGATGATGGCAGCAGGCTAATGAACGAGGAACCATTACTTCAAGACCCTCCCAAACGTCGAGGGAAGCACAGAAACTCCCTTATAGAGGGGTGCAAGTAACTCATTTATCGAATTCCCTTCTGAAAGGAAAGCAGTCCAGCATTGATGGATTTGGCGCGTTGAAGCGCTCGCACATTGATAACCAAATAGATGAGGGTGTTGAGGTTAGCCACTGAGCGGCCATTGTGGACTTTGGGATGCTCAATGCCGAGTTCTTTGGCCTGACTGTTGATGCGCTCACAGCAGGTACGTTGGGTGTAGACGGCGTGATAGAGCGGCCCCTCGCGATCCAGCGTGACGCGCTGGATGCCGCCGAGTTCCCAGTTGACATCCTTGACACAGCCTTTGCCTTTGGCGAATTGGTCGTGCTGACAGGTCGCTCCAGTCTTCTCAGGAAAGAGCAAGGGGCAGCGGAAGCGCTGGGCGCGATAGCCGTAGGTGTGGTCAAACTGAGAGGTGGGCTGCATGAGCCAGCCTTGCTCGCAACGGGGCGTGCCATCGGCCGCGCGTCCAAAGAGGGAATGGCTTAGCTGCTTGAGCGGCACCGCCCCAATGCCGCCGTGGCGAGCGGCTGGCTCATAGACATACCAGGCATCGAAGGCGGCATCGGCGGTGACGTGCGTGGGATACTGCTCGAGCGCGATGACGGCTTGCTGATATAAGGGACGGAAATAGGTCACATCGCCTTCATTGAAGGGCTGGGTGTATTCGGCCAGCACCACATCGCCGTACTCAGGAACCGTCGCGGCTGCGACGCCGGAGCCATAGCCCCAGAGCAGTTCTTTCTTCTCTTCGGTGGAGCCATCGGGCTGCTCTTGATTGGTGGAGCGTTTGACGCCCAGGCGGCAATCGGGGTCGCCTGTGGGCCGTTGGGTTTTGTCATAGCGGTTGGGCACGTAAGCCCGCTCGTTGTTGTGCTTGACCCAGGCGTACAGGTGCTTGACATCGAAGGCCACTGTCTCGCCCAGACCGGGGATTTCCGCTTGCAAGGCGCGCACCGTCCCGGCCAGCAACTCGGTCAACAGGCCGTGATCCAACTGGCGCAGCTTCTCGCCCAGCCAGAAGCGCGTCGGGAGCGTTGCTTCCACATCGAAGCCGTAGGGCTGGCTGGCATCGAGCACGAGCTGGAAGCCCAACTCGATCACCAGCAGGGGATGCTTCACGAGAAAGGCGCGCAGTTGTGTCGCATAGCGCAAGCCTTCCTTGATACGTACGAGAAAGGCTTTGAGATAGGAGGACAGGGGATGGCCGTGCGAGCCGCAACAGGCCGAGCGTTGGGCTTGCCAGCGCTCCACGACCGACCAGTCCAACTCAGCAAAGAACGCGCGATAGTCGGCTACCAGCGGATCAATCGCGAGCAGGGTCGCGAGGGTAGACTGGTCAAAGAGATGGGATGAGGGTATCATAGCAGAGAACTCCTTTGTAGGTGGGATGGGTTTTCATGAAGACTACTCTGCAAACGGAGTTCGTGCTCTGTCAAGCCACTGGCCCGTTGGTCTCAGACGACCGCTCCTGATGCGATGGGGAAGTTACTTGCTCTGCTATGACTGTGGGAAGCGGTTCGAGTGGCAGTGGAACACGCGATCCGATGCGATGGGGAAGTTACTTGCTCTGCTATGACTGTGGGTACCCATTCAAGGAGCAGTCGAAAAAGAGGCTATTTCCAGTGATACGTTACTTGCACCCCTCCTTATAGAACTCGAAACAGGTAAAGGCTTAGAACGCCCTCAATTAGATGCGAAGCATGAGACAAGCAGAAAAGCCCCTCAAAAACAAAAAAACAGCAAAATAATAACTTCCCGTCTTGTGTGATAAGAATTGAGTGGTGTTCGTCGCATGACCTTGTATTCTTTGGTTATAGTATGCATAGTAATATAACAATCACATATTCTTTAAGCTCGGAAAAGACAAAAGGAGGTTCTCATTGAATACCCTGGTAGAACATGTACAAGCTGTCCTCTCCACCACCCCGGAACGCTGGCTGCGGCTGGTCAGCACGCTTCCCATTGACCTGTTGACCCGCGCGCCAGTCGCAGGGGAGTGGTCTGCGCTCCAGTGCTTACAGCATTTAGTAGACACGGAACGCTTCGTCTTTCCTGTTCGCTTCCGCGCTTTTCTGACAGGGCAGGATTTCGTCAACTTCGATCCAAACGAGCAACACGCAGGCGCTGATGCACAGACTCCTGAACAGCTTGCGTCTGCGTTCGCCCAATATCGTCAAGAAAGCCTTGTCCTGCTCAAGCAAGTGAAGGATGACAACCTGACACGTACCGCGCAGCATCCTCAGTTCGGTACAGTCACCCTGGCAGAAATGCTGCATACATGGGCGGCCCACGATTTGAATCACACCATCCAGGCCGAACGCGCGCTCATACAATTTTACATGCCCGGCTGTGGTCCCTGGCGCGCCTTCTTTCGGGATCACGAGATCGGAGTTCCGCAGGAATAAGCGTGACTGACATCAAATCCAGCCGCTCTTCTCTTCCCGTTACCGTTTTCGCTTTTGCCTGCGAGAATGGGTTGCTGTACGGCGAGTTGCGCCGGGCAGTTGTCGAGAGAGGTAGGAACCAAACACTGTTCCTGGCTTCTGACCAGCAACGGGGAAGTTTCAGACAACGATAGACAAAACAACATAGGTGTTCTATGCTACTTGAAGCACTGCATTTCTTAAATATTTAAGGAGGACAAGATGAGAGAATTTCAAGTTGATGGCAGAACGGTCAGCGGCTATCTGGCCGTTCCCGAACAGGGCAGCGGACCAGGGGTGCTGGTCCTACACGCCTGGTGGGGACTTACCGATGTCTTCAAACAGATCTGCGACCGTCTCGCGCGCGAGGGCTTCATCGCTTTTGCTCCCGATCTTTATCATGGGAAGACGACCACTTCAATTGATGAGGCCGACCAACTGGTCTCAGAACGGATAAAGGGTGAGGAAATTTCCCAGGATCTTACCGCGTCCATTGACTACTTGCTCAACCAGCCGGACAGGCGTGGAAAGGCTCTGGGTGCGGTCGGGTTCTCCCTGGGGGGCAACCTGGCACTGGGATTGCAGGACCCGATGGCCGCTATCGTCACCTTCTATGGAACTACGGCACCCGAAGAGATTGTGGCGCAGGCCGCTATTCTGGGTCATTTTGCCGAGCATGACGATTTTGAACCAATCGAGCAGGTCCGTCAATTTGAGGAAGACCTCCGCTCCACAGGGCGTCAAGTCTCATTCTTTACGTATCCAGGAACGCATCACTGGTTCATGGAAGAGAATCGCCCTGAGTATGACGCTCAAGCTGCTCGCCTTGCCTGGGAGCGGACCGTTGCGTTCTTGCATCAACGGCTTGATTAAGCGCTCTCGTTGTAGAATACGAGTATCCGTAGTTGCGTGTAAATATGGGCAATCCATGAATGGAATAAAGAATAAGGAAGTCGAGCGGGGGGTAAAGGGCATGGATAGGATCAGTGTGACTCAGCCGGGTCACAACGAGATTGCAAGCTCGACTTCCTTATATTCAGTGTACCTGTGCATACAACAAGCAAGAAGTGTATCAAATCGTATCATCGCGTGTATAGTAGGGGCGACCCTTGCGGTCGCCCTGTTCCTATCTCTCTTGCGGTCACCCGGAAAAACATCTCCCCCTCGTTTACACCCGTCTCCCCTTCAATTTCGGGATGAGCAGGGCTGCCAGTACGATACCGGCTGCCAGGCCACCGAGGTGATCTTCGATGCCGATACCGGTGTTGGTAAAGCCGAAGACCAGGTTCAGGCCGAGCCAGAAGACCCAGTTCGTGATAGCTCCCGTGCCATATCTACCGAGCGCGCGGCGGTTGACGAAGTAGAAGACGCCAAGCGCGCCGAATACGCCGAAGATCGCGCCCGATGCCCCGGCTGCCAGCGAATTGGGATCGGCAAAAAAGTAGGTAGCGATGCCTCCGACAATGCCTGAAACCAGGTAGATCGTCAGGTAACGCCACTTACCGTAGAATACTTCGATGGCCGGGCCGATGAAGAACAGCGAGAGCATGTTCAGCCCGATGTGCAGCAGGTTGAAGTGCAAAAACATGGCCGTGAAGATACGCCAGAAATCGTTATGCCCTGGAATTGCGGAGCCTACCTGCGCCCCGAATTGATAGAGTACATTCTGGTCGATGCCACCCATACTTCCAATGCCACCGCCCTGCGTCCCACTGAGGACAAGCATTATCACGAAGATCAGCGAGTTGACTGCAATCAGGACGTTGGTAACGAAGCGCGGGTTCTGGCTCATCCAGAAACGGGTGCGAATGGCCCGGCGCTGCATATTTGTGCGGTTCCAGTTGGGTACTTGATCGCTTTCAATTTGCGGCCCGCCCCGTCCTACCCCTGCTGGTAGGGCGTCCGTTCCAGGCATCGCGGTTCCATTGCCGTTTCCGTTGTAGCCGGGCGGGCGCGCCGGTTCAGTGGGAGGAAAGACGTTAGCAAATGTGCCTCCGTAAGAGAGACGAGCCGCGCGCGAACGCGCCAATCCAGCGTCGTAGTCATGTCCGGTGACGCGCAGCAGGTAAGCGCGCATAGCGTGCGCATAGGCGTTGGCCGGGTCCTCGGCGACAACCGCTTCCAGGTTTTGCAAAGCGCGGTCGTAGTTGCGATCCAGCAGGTTGAGCAGCGCCTGCGCCATCGTGGCGGCAAGACCCTCCGGCTGCAATTCCTGCACTTTCTTACACGCCATAAAAACCACGCCATACGCGCCAAGCGCGAGATTGGCTTCCGCCAGCCCTAAATGAATAAAGGGATTATCAGGTTCTATCTGAGCGGCGTGCGCGAAAGCAATAGCAGCCTCGCGGCCCTCGCCCTGCGCCAGCGCCTGTTTGCCGCGTTCGATATAAGTTTGTACATCAGTCTGAGCTTCCAAAAGTGTTCCCTCCCATAATATGTAACGAAATAAGTGCAAAAAATAGTTTCGTGCCTCATAAAAAGGCGTTTTATTTTATCGCGTTCTCTACTTTAAGTTACACTAAAGTAGAGGCAGAATAATCTCCCACATATAATACGTCAGAGCAAGACAGGAGTTGTGTTCCTTCACCCCTTCGTGCTTGTAGGGATTATACAGTATTTTCAGCCACAAAGCTATTTTTATGTCTCGTTGCGCCTCGCCTGGCTTTGTCATCCTTCGCTGCGCTCAGGATGACAGGATGAAGCGTAAGGGGGCAGGGCCAGTGGAGGGGCCACCCTAAATGTAGGGACGCCCCTCGTGGGCG
>JBOGTO010000523.1:0-4864 GCA_050695155.1 Ktedonobacteraceae bacterium | reverse complement strand
TAGTATAGTAGTGGCGACCCTTGCGGTCGCCATGCCGCTCGCGGCGGTCGCCACGCTACTTCCAGCGCCTCTGATACATCTCCTATAATTCGTAGACAGTATACGCCGTGTCGCGTAAAATGAGTTGGCCCAGGTGAGAGCCTTGTTGCTCGTCGATTTCGTCGGCCTCGATCATTTCGTTGAGTACCTGCCCGATCACGCTGCGTCCCCGAATGGCCGAAGCCCAGTGCATCTCTGGAATGTTGGTGCCGTCCGAACTATACATGAGCTTGCTGGCAGGCGCGACGCTCAATGCCTGGCGCGTGAAAGCCACCATATCCAGGCGATCAACGAAGGGGATGGCATAGGACAGGTCGAAATAGACGTGTGGATAGACAGCGGCAAGATAGGCTCCAAACTGTGTATAGGGATAGCTTTCGTGCAACAACACCACCTTCATCGTGTGCAAATCGCCACGCTCCAGCACATCGCGCAGGTGCAGCGGATTGCCCAACCGCATATCGGTGTCATTATCGCCATAGCCGGTGTGAAACTGGATGGGCAATCCCTGATCGGCGGCATGGCGAAACGCGATATAGAGCAGGTAATCGATGAGCGGCTTTTGCGTGATGCGCAATTTGTTATCTCTTATAGCCGAGCGGGCTTCCTCAAAGGATGCGGCTGCCTCGTCCTTGCTGCGCTCGAGTATTTGCAGGCCGCCGCGATAGGCCACGATGCTTTTTAGCCCGCCATAGCCGCGCGCGCGGAGGTCGCTCAATTCCATTTCAAAACGCTCCACCAGTTCGTCGAAGTCGCTATAATCGACAATGAGTTGCTGCATGAGTATTTCCAGGCGCAGCAACTTGACGGCGCGGCAACGACCGGCCTGCCCCATTTGCTCCGGCGTAATACAATCAGCGGGCTGTGGATAGCCCAGATCGAGTACCAGTGTATCGATATTGGCAGCGCGAAAGAGGCGTTCCGTCAGCGAAACACTATCGAGCTTATTGCGCGTTGCCAGGATAGCATCTTCCGTATTCGCGCAACCATAAAATGATGCCATCTGGCGCAGCATCCAGAGATAGTAAACGGTATTCTCCATATGTTGCTCTGCCAGGGCGGGATCGCTGCTCTCGGTAAAAAAGCGCCGGAAGCGCAGCGTATCCATTGTTTGATTAAGCAGGATGGGATGGCAATGATTGTCTACGACGGGGATAGCAGATAGGTCGAGCATGTGATCTCCTCTAAATAATGGTCGGGTATTTATAACGAAGATGTCATTATATTCTAGCACATCCTTTGCATTACGCCCTATAATCTGTGATATAGAACAAAATTGCCAGAAATTGCCCGGTTATTGAAGAGAGTAGGTTATGCTGGTCGCGTATGGTCCTGGAGACACGTTGGTGATCGCCGGTGAGACGCCGCTTGCGCAGGCGCAGAGCTGGTCGCGCGAGCAAGCGTTACGCTGTCCCAATTGTCGCGGCATTGTGTACGCGCGTGGCGGGCCAGAGAAGCAAACGCAGCTTCATTTCGCACACCAGAAGGGCGAATGCGCGTGGAGTACTGAGGCGGAATCGGTGCGCCATATGCGCGGCAAAGTTGTGCTTGCGCGCTGGCTGCGCGAGCAGTTTCCGCGCGCGCGCGTCACGCTTGAAGAGCGTCTGCCCGAACCTAATCGTATCGCGGACATTCTGGTCACACATCCCAATGGACAACTCCAGGCTGTAGAGTTTCAATGCGCCCCGCTTGACCTTGATGAGTGGAAACTTCGCCATGAGGCGTACCGCAAAGCGAACATCATCGACACATGGATTATCGGCAATAACCGCCGCGAGAAGCAGGAAGCGTTTATCGAGGCCATCATAGCGGCGGCGCGTGAAGTATTGTTCCTCGACCCGCTTGCACATCCTGCGCATTGCTGGCTACGTTGGCCTGCCCCGCGCGAAACGATGCGCGTATGGCAGGCTGAAGCGAGTTTGAAACCCTCGTTTGAAGGCTGGGTTGGGCGTTCGGGCTTTGGCGTCACGCTGATAGGGGGCTTGCGGGAAGTAAGCTTGAACGAACACGGCATATTGCATCACGCTGTACGCGCTGATCTGGAAGTGCGCACCCGGTTGCTCGATCAAATGCGTGTCGCTCAAATTGTTGACGAGGAGACGTTGAGGGCATATTTGCGGCCTGCCATTGGTGAAGCGGCGTTGTATGATGTGATTATTCCCCTGATGCGTGCCTATGCGCGCGATCCCGATCTGTTGCGCCGCTACAACTACGGGCGCGGCCAGTGGAACTCGCCCCTCGATGAAGCTGATCGCCAGCGTGTCAGACAGGCGCAATCCTGGCTTGGGAAAATAGAACAGCAAGGGTATGATGTTGCGCGTTTGCAAGAACTGGCAAATGAAATTCCCCTGCTTGGCGCTTACGGGGCTTTTGCCGGATATATACGTATGCTGGCTATGTTGATGTGAGACGATACATATTGTGAAACTCAAAAACAGGCTAAGGCGTATATATAGGAAAAGCAGTGTATCTTCAGTAAGGCGACGCAAACACTCTGCTTGGTTGAGTCGCTACAGAAAGGATGTTTTTATAATGAAAGGTTTCGTTAGAGGAGTGCTGGTTGGCGTTGGTGTTGGCCTGCTGGTCGCGCCCATGACAGGTGAAGAGATGCGCAAGCAACTGGGGGAACGCATCGCCACATTGCGCGGTTACCTGCCAGAGGATGCCCAGGCGCAACTCAATCAATACACCCGGCAGGTTTCTGAGCGTGTAGCTCAGACGGGAAGCAATCTGAAAGGCTATGCGCAGCAGGCGGCCTCGAAGGTCAAAGAGACCGGCGGTACCCTGGGCGATCTTGCCCAGAAGAGTGCCTCGGATGTGAAACAGACGGCAAAAGATACGGCTGATATCACGAAACAAAATGTGTCAGCCGCAAAGCAAAGTGCCGGGGGCGCAGGCCAGTAAAGAGCCTGAACATTCAAAAGACCAGCATTGATGACAGAAAAGGTGACCGCGAAGGTCGCCTTTTTTATTTTATAGATGTGATATAATCCTGACTGGCAGATCATAAAGAACATTTGAGCTAGAAGTTGTCAGAAAGGATTATATGCATGTCAGAACATCCATCGCAGGAACTGGTCGAGCCATTTGTCATCGCGGCGCATTTTAATCTTCCCAGGGTCAAAGATCTGTACGAGCAACACCCTGAGCTGCTCAACGAGAAATGGGCGAAGTACGACGAATCCGCCCTGGCCGCCGCGTCGCATACCGGGCAACGCGCCATTGCTGAATTTCTCTTAGAGCAAGATGCGCCAATGGTCGTTTGCACCGCCGCCATGCTGGGCAGAACCGAAGATGTCGCCGTTTTTCTGCGTGATGATGCCAGCCTTGCTAATGCCAGGGGCGCGCATGGCATCTCGATTCTGTTTCACGCCGCCATGAGCGGGAATATCGCTGTGACCGAACTGCTGCTGGCTCACGGCGGTGGCGAGGGCATCAATGGCGCGCTGCATGGAGCGGTTGCGTACAATCACATTGCAATGGTGCAATGGCTGCTGGCTCACGGCGTGACGGATGTGAATGCGCCGAACTATGAAGATAAAACCCCTCTCAAAGTTGCCAGTGAGAGAGGTTTTAGTGAAATGGCGGATGTGTTGCGCGCGCATGGAGGCGTGGAGTAATTTCGCCTCTTTCCTTTCCTGCAAGGCGACCGCAAGGGTCGCCTTCGTACTCTTATTTCCCTAAACACGCTTCCGCGAACATGCGCAACGGGGTCAAATCTCTGGAATCGGGCATGAATACAATCAGTTCTTGCGCTCCGGCCTGCTCGATCTCCTGCACGCGCTTGTGAATGGCATCGGGCGTACCAACCAGCGCCTGCTGGCGAATGCGCCCCGACGGAATATTGCGCTGGAATGGCGTGCTTTTGGTCCAGGCTTCCTCGTCGGTCTCGGCGATGGCGCAATTGAATAAGACGGTGCGATGGATGGCATTGTAATCGCGCCCCACAGTCTCGCAGTGCTGCTTGATGATGGCGAATTTGCGTTGCAATCCTTCGGGATCGAGGTGGCCGACATTGCAGGCATCCGCGTATTGCGCAACCAGTTTAAGCGTGACTTTCTCGCCGCCGCCGCCAATCAGCAGGGGGATATGTGGCTTCTGCGCTCCTTTGGGCTGGTTGATCGCGCCATGCACCGAGCTATACTGCCCTTCGTATTCGGCGTGTTCATCGCTCCACATCTTCAAGATGATTTGCACAGCGTCGCGCAGTTGTTTCAGGCGCGTGGGGCCGTCGGGATAGTTGTAGCCGTAGGCCAGAAATTCTTGTTCGTACCAGCCAGCGCCGATGCCAAAATCCAGGCGGCCATGACTGAGTACATCGACTGTGCTTGCCATCTTTGCCAGCAGCGCCGGATTGCGATAGCCGTTGCATGTGACCATCTGCCCGATACGCACCTTTTTGGTATCGCGTGCAAGCGCGGCAGTGCTTGTCCACGCCTCGAAAGTCACTTCCTGGGTGGGGGTCGGCACAGTGTGAAAGTGGTCAAATAGCCAGATCGAGTCGAAACCGAGCGTTTCGGCTTCCACCGCGACGCGCGTCATGGTTTCATATGCCTCGACGGGGTCAGCGATGCCAACCAGGTCCATGCGCCAGCCCTGTGGCACAAGGATACCAAATTTCATTGCCATGTGTTTGTTATGCTCTTTCTAATTTTGATTGTCGCCTGATAAATTTTATCGAACAAGTACGATCCTTTCTTGTCATGCTGAGCGCAGCGAAGCATCTCGTTCACCGGGACAAGAGATGCTTCGCTGCGCTCAGCATGACAGAACCAGTTGTGTTCGTTCAGGTTCATCAGGGAGAAGGTGTCTGCAAGTGGTTCGC
>JBOGTO010000522.1:0-7160 GCA_050695155.1 Ktedonobacteraceae bacterium | reverse complement strand
CACCACACCGCCCCCGCCCCTACGGATGTTGAGGGATACTTTTGGACAGGTGGCGCTGTAAACGCGCTGTGAATGCGTCCTCCTGCCCTTCGTTGAAGACGCCCAGCACGTAGCGGTCAGGGCGCACCAGCACGAACAGGTTTGGGTTGCGCAGGGGGAAATGCTCGACTTGATTTTGCATGGCGACGAAACGCACGTCTAAACGCTGCCAGAGGTCTGATTTTAACGAGGCAAAGGCTTTTCGTGGCTCATTGTGCAGGCGCAACAGCGCGAAACCCGGCCCCAGCGCGTTATCCAGCAACACTTTCTTTCCCTCGTCAATCATGATTTCAGGTTGTGGCAGCATGGTGCCTGGCATGGGCGCGCCGGTGAAGAAGGCCATTAAGCGTGTCCATACAGGGGTAAAGAGCATAAAGCCTTTTGTGTAGCGCGGCTGCGGTTTGATGCCAGCTTCACTGAGGAAGTGACGCATAGCAGGGATGGCGTTGAGCGTGTGAAAGATGGCATCGCGTAGCAGGGCCAGAGGCTTCGAAGTGGGCATGACGATGGTACCCAGGAAGGTCGAAAGGCGTATCAGGTGCTTTGTGTGCTGGCGGCGTTCAAGAGAATAGGTCTCTAACAGCGTGGGGTGCGCCAATCCTTGTAGCGCCAACTGGAGTTTCCAGCAAAGATTGTGCGCATCGCGCAGGCCGCAATTCATGCCCTGACCGCCGAAAGGGGGCATCATGTGCGCAGCATCTCCCAGCAGGAAGACGCGCCCCTGCGAGTAGCGGGCGGCGGACGCGGCATGAAAGGTATAGATGACGCTGCGCGTGATTTGTGGCGCGAAAGGACCGCCCGCCTGACGAATTAGCTGATTCGCGCGTCCTTTCTGTAGAAAGTCTTCTTCGCTCTCGCCGGGTAAAAGCATAAATTCCCAGCGGCGTCCCGGCAACGGGGAGGGAACCGTAAGGGCTGGACGTTCAGGGTTGCAGAAAAATTTGATGATGGTTGTCGTGTCCGGGTCTTGCTCGGTGTCGATGACCAGCCACTTCTGGGCGTAAGTTGAGCCGCGCATAGGAATGTTCAGGGCGTGGCGAATATCACTTTTTCCCCCGTCGCAGGCCAGCAGGTAGCCGCATTCGATACGCCTGGATGATGGACCATCATTGTCGAGCGTCTTGACCGTCACAATAACGCCCTCGTCATGTTGCTCGAAGCGTTCAACCTCGCTCTGGAACTGGATTGAGACGCAGGCATAGCGTTTGAGGCCGTTGCGCAAGATAGCTTCCAGCGTGGGCTGGTGAAAAGTGGAGATGAGGGGAAAACCATTGGGTTTTTTGGTGGGGATAACCCTGGCAAGCAAACGTTTCCCGGAAAAATAGTGCGCCTCGACATCCAGCAGCGCGTGTTCCATGATGGCATGATGCAGCCCCATGGCCTGGCAGATGCGCAACCCTTCGTCATCAATGCTGATGGCCTTTGGATGTTCGCTCAAGCCCGCGTTACGCTCAAGAATTAGCGTGTCGATGCCCATCATGCCGAGGAGATTGCCCGCTGCCAGCCCGGTCGGGCCTGCTCCCACGATGATAACTGAGAAATAGGGAAGAGAGGGTGTCATTCCTACACCTTCTTTATCGCCAGCACACTATTTGCGCCGTTAAGGCTGCGCCCGCCCAGCACTACCGCCTGTTGCGTGAGAGGCATTCCGGCTTCGCGTATGGGTCGGAGGCGGTAAAGCGGATCGAGTTGTTCGCAGTTGATGGTGGGTGGAATTGTACCATGACGCAGCGCTAACAGGGCAGTGATGGTGTCGATTGCTCCGGCGGCGGCGAAGCTGTGGCCGAGCATGGAGCGCGGGGCGCTGACAGGTAAGGTTGCGAGATCGGCTCCAAATACGCGGTTCAGCGCGTCTGCTTCGGCTGCATCAGCAGCGGGGATAGCGCGTCCATCGAGGCTGAAATAGCCGATGTCGGCTGCACCCAGCCCGGCCTCTTTCATTACATTGCAAATGGCGCGAGCATAGCGCGCTCCATTGATAGATGAGGAATGCAGAGGGTGTGCGTCGTTGGTCTGCGCGTAGCCAACCAGTTCGCCGTAAATGGACGCGCCCCGGTCTCTGGCATGTTCGTATTCTTCCAGGATGCAAATAGCTGCTCCTTCGGCCAGAATCATGCCGGAAGCGCGTCGATCAAAAGGACGATAGGCGTGCGGATCATCGCCCGTCGCACAGAAGCCGCTGTGCGCCAGCAACAGCAGCATAGAGGGATGCAGTAACGCTTCGCACCCACCGGCGATAATCACATCCGCCGCGCCGCGTTGAATGGCCTGGTAGGCAGTACCCAGCGCATCCAATCCACCCGCAAGATCGTTGACGGGCGCTTTGCAATATCCCTGCAATCCATAGCGCACGGAGATCTGGGCAGCGTTTGCCACTTGCAGCCAGGCTATAGCGGTGTATGCGCTCATGGCGCGCGGTCCCCGCACGTATAATGCTTCCATTTGCTGTATGACATATTCCAGGCCGCCCATTGTATTTGCAACGACCGTTCCTACACGATCGAGTTGCTCATGCTCAAACAAAAGTTGTGCATCTGCTATAGCTTCCTGTGCTGCCGCCAGTGCCATATGCGTCATGCGGTCGGTGCGATTTGCCAGCTTGCGCTCAAGATACTGCTCGACCCTGAAATCGCTGGCTTCACCCGCTACCTGTATGGATAGCTCCATCCGCGAAAAACGTTGCACATGCTCAATGCCAGAAATACCACTACTGTTGGCACGCCAGAACGCCTCTTTGCCGACTCCGTTGGGAGCGACTACCCCCAGACCTGTGATGACGACGCGACGAGGCGATTGCGTTGCGGCCTGTAGGGGCGGGGGTGGTGCAGAGTGGGGAGGGGACGCTTGCGTCGCCCGCCGTGGAGTTTCCATACCGCTTGCGGGTGTTTCATGTCCAGTCGCCCGCCGTGGAGTTTCCATACCGCTTGCGGGTGTTTCATGTCCAGTTGCCCGCCGTGGAGTTTCCATACCCCCTGCCGGTGTTTCATGTCCAGCGGGGCGGGCGACGCAAGCGTCCCCTCCCAACCCATCCGCCACCCCCGCCCCTACGGTTGACGAAGACGATGCCCGCGCCAGCACCAATGCGCTGTTGACACCGCCGAAGCCGCTGGAGTGCGTTATCGCAATGTCGAATGTGGCGCGTCGTGCCACGTTTGGCACGTAATCCAGGTCACATTGCGGATCGGGGTAGCGCTGGTTGATGGTTGGAGGGATGTGCTGGCGATCGAGGGCCAGCGCGGTGACGATAGTTTCGATGGCACTGGCCGCACCCTGGGTATGGCCGATCATTGATTTAGTGGCGCTGATGGGAATAGCGTAGGCTTGTTCGCCGAAGACGGCTTTGTAGGCCGCCGTCTCGGCTCGTTCGTTGAAAGGTGTTGAACTGCCATGTGAGTTGATATAGCCGATATGCTCCGGCTCAATGCCCGTCTCCTGCATGGCGTGGTGCAGCAGAGCTTGCAGAGGCTGGCCGTCTTCTGGCAGCGCGGTCATGTGGTAGGCATTGCTGTTGGAGACAAAACCGGTGATCTCGGCATAAATATGGGCGTGACGGGCCAGAGCTGCTGCGCGTTCTTCCAAAACCAGTACGCCCGCGCCCTCCGCCATTACAAAGCCGTCGCGCTGCCCATCATAGGGGCGCGAGGCTAGTTCAGGCGTATCGTTGCGCGTACTGAGGGCCTTTATCACGGAAAAAACGTTGATACCCGTCGCGGTGATGGCGGAATCGGAACCCCCCGCGAGCATTCTATCAGTGTGTCCCTCCTGGATGGCCCAGTATGCCTGGCCGATGGCATCCGCTCCGGCGGAGCAGCCGGTAGCAAAGACCGCGCATGGCCCATGCAAACTGTGATGGGTGGCGATGACATTGGCTAGAGCGAAGCTTAACAATAGTGTGCTGGATGATTGAACATGATGTGCGGCATCTCTGTCGTTATCCAGGCGCGGTGGATGGTTGCCTTTGCCGGTGAAGCGTATCCACATTTTTTCGCCCTCGTCTCCCGCAGACATGGCCGCGCCCATAAAGACGCCCATGCTTTCGCGTTGCCCGGCATCCAGTGTTGCCAGCAGGCCGCTATCTTCAACGGCGAGGTTGGCGGCAGCGAGCGCGAATTGCGTTCCGCGATCCAGTACTTGAATTTCATCTGGTGTCAGGCCGAGCGGCGATGGATCAAAATCGGGAACCTCGCCTGCGATACGGGTCGGTAGCTGGCTGGCATCAAAACGGGTAATATGCCGGATGCCGGAGCGACCGGCAATGCAGGCCGACCAGAAAGCCTCCTTGCCAATACCTGTGGGAGCGACGACACCGAGGCCTGTAATCACGACCCGCCTTATACCCTTCATAGTTGTTTGCCCTGTCACTGGTGGTATCGCACCGCGCGATACGGTTATATGTAGATACGAACGAGAGATACTTTTAGATATGCGCAGAGTCCAGAAATGTTTGCATGAGATGATTCACTTGTTCGGCCTGGGCATACATAAAAAAACGCTCACCACCTGCAATGACGTGATAGCCCGCGCACTTTGGTAGCTGCTGCGCCAGCCAGTTTGTTTTCGCTTCCGGTGAAAGCGCGTCGTCAGCGCGATTTATCAACAAGATGGGCATGGTCAGGCGATGCAAAAGCTGCCGTATATCGAAATTATGAATAATGGGCAGCACGGAAAACTTATACACGGCGGGCCAACTGGCGATTTTCATGAATTGTTCCTCGACCAGACGGCGCGGCAATTGCGGAATGAATGAAGCTCTCAATTCTCCATTCTGTAGGGGCGGGTGGAGGTCGGATTAGAGGACATGATGTAGTTTATGACGATGCGGCGCAAAAACCAGGCAGGGAGAACATGTTCGATGGGCAGGTGGATGAAGAGTTCGTGCAACAGCCAGATGAATGGGTGCGGCGCGATCTGGTAATCGGCTGCCTGGGCAATGATGGTCAGCGAGCGACAACGCTGCGGGTATTGGATGGCGAACTCGAATAGCACCATCGCGGCATCGCCATGTCCCACCAGGTCAACCTGTTGCAGTCCCAGGCTATCGAGTACGCGCAACAATTCCCCCGCGCGTTCTGCCAGCCCGACAAAACGCGTGCGATTCTCCTGCCGTCGATACAGAATAACGCGCCGCGACTGACTAAACGCTTTTAGCTGGCGCGCATAGACCCATTCCAGGTGTTCCAGAATTGGCACGAAGACCAGTGGCTTTCCCTCGCCAATAGCAATAAGCGGCATATCAACATTCCCCACAGGGAAACGCCGCCACAGCGACTCGATATACTGCACATCGGCATGGAATGTGGCTTCATCTATTAAGGAACTGGTGGTTGTGGTAGTCGGGGCGGTCATGCTGCTCCTCTCGCGGGACGTTGGACGCGATTTAGTAAAGTTAGTATATGATATGGCACTGTGAATCAGCCAGTCAGAGGCAGGGGCCGGATGCCCGCAAGGCAGTCCCGACTTTGATTGGTAAAGTTCATCAGATACATAAGCTTATAATCTAACTCCCAAAGTCATCTTGACAGGTTACTCAATATGTCGTATGCTATAACTATCAAAACAATTTTAGAGAGTTAAATTATCACGCTGCCTATAGATTACAAGCGTTTTTAGAAAGGAGAAATCTTTTATGATACAACTTCTAATTGCTGCTGGTTTGATGGCTTTGATGATTGCGCTGGTTGGCTACCGGGTATATAAGATCAGGTCGCTGCGGCATCATGGAAAACAAATTACCGCTATGGTGACTTCGATACGACATGAAACGGGCAAGACCGCGTGGGGGTTTTTGCGGGACAATTATTATATTACCGCGACATGGACGAATCCGCGCACGGGACGAAGATATACATTCTGGACGTGGATCATGAACTCGTGTCCGGCGTTTACGCAGGGGAGCCTGGTGCCAGTTTTGATTGATCCTAACCATCCAGAACACTATGCTCTAAAACTCTAATCGCTCGATTGGCGGATATTGATCGAGCCAACGTCAGTGCGCAGCTTCAATGGTGGATAGGGCGGCAGGCCAATATCGCAGCGGGCTTTGCCGCCGGGGAAGTCGCGCTGTGTGTGAATTGGGAAGTCACTGTTGATCGAGCCAACATCAGTTTTGGCGTCGAGGTGGAACGAGGCGTTTGATGGCAGCGTGACGGAGACAGTGCCGGCATCGGTTGCCATTTGATAGGAGCCGTGTGGGTCGAGCGCGCCGGAAAAGTTGATGGTGCCAGCGTCCGTCTTGAGCTTTGAGTTGCCGCGCAGCAATGCATCGCTGACTTTAATGGTACCGGCATCGGTAGCGCAGGAAATCTGGCCGCTAATGCCGTTGACCGTAATGCTACCGGCGTCGTTTTTGAGTTCGAGGTCGGTATTGCGTGGCACTGTGATGTCGAAATCTATCCACTGGTCGCCAATGAAAGACCAGCCGTTGCTGGCTTTGACGGTAATCGAGTTTTTAGCGGTATTCTGGTCGTAATGCACGTCGATGTCACCACCCAGTAAAACACGCTTGCGTTTGGTGGCCTGGACGACCACCTGATATTCTTCGCCGCCAGGATGAACGCGAATTGAGCCAATATCGTCTCTAATGATGATTTTGGGCTGCAACCCCACTGAAAAGGTATGTGTCTCGATTGAACTGACGCTCTGGCGGCTCTTGCTGATGACTCTAAAAAGAGCGAAAACGAGGCCGCCTACCACAATAATTAAGAGTACGCGCCAGAAAAGGGCGATAATGTCTTCTCCGATACCGCTGGCTAACAGGCCGATCACAAACGCTGCCGCAACAAGCCAGAGCCACCAGGGGCGGTTAGTATGGCGATGTGCTTGCCGGGGTGGCACAGCAGCGGATTCCTGGTATTGATCGTCGGATGTTTTCGCTTGATAGCCCCTGCTGTAGTCACCCTCTTCGCCGGGCTTATCCGCGCTATAGTCATCTTGCGGCCTGTCTGTTTGCCTGTAAAGTGTGTCATGAATATCGACCGGGATGTATGGCGGCTGTTCGTGGGTAGAACCGCGCTGGCGGGGTGGTTGCCACTCCGGGTCGGCAAATTGCATTTCCTGGTCGCTCATGGCGCGCTCACTCCTACTTTCGTCTGTATTGGACGTATCCGCGCTGCTTTTTATCC
>JBOGTO010000521.1:0-12621 GCA_050695155.1 Ktedonobacteraceae bacterium | reverse complement strand
GCGGCCAACTGCCCACAGACCTTTCCCTTTATGAATGGGAGTAACGGAGAAAAGTATGCCATGCCAGAAAAACTAACGAAACCCATACGCGCGCTGGGTGTCCTGACGGGTGGCGGCGACGTACCGGGGCTAAATGCCGCTATCAAGGCGCTCGTCTATCGCGCTCAAGAAATGGAAATATCTATAACTGGACTGCGCGCCGGCTGGGAAGGCATCACCTTTCTTGACCGCTCGCGCAAACCCGACGAGCTTATTTTCAACTCAAATGATCCGCAGACCTGGAAAAATAACTACCTCATGCCGCTGAACCGTCTGAACACACGCTCCATTGACAGAACGGGCGGCACCATACTGCAATCAACGCGCACCAACCCTGCGAAAATGCGCGTGGGGGATTTACCGCCGCACCTCGCGCATTACGGCCAGGGTCATGCGCAGGACGAGCGCGTTGATCTAACCCGCGAAGTACTGGCGAACCTGGATTTTCTGGGGCTGGACGGGCTGGTAGTGATTGGTGGCGATGATACACTGAGTTATGGAGCCGTGCTATTAACGAAGGGAGTACCAGTATGGGGTATTCCCAAGACAATGGATAATGATGTACCTGGCACAGATTATTGTATTGGCTTTCAGACAGCCATCAGCCGGGCAGGAGAATTCATCGAACGCATTCGCTCGACGGCGGGATCACACAGCGAGACCATACTCTTCCGCATGTTCGGACGCGATGCTGGTTTCACCTCCCTCGAAACAGCCGTTGTCACCTGGGCTGACCGCTGCCTGATCCCGGAAGTTCCTTCCAACATTGATACGCTGGCAAAGCTGGTGCTTGAGGACAGGCAAAATCCGCGCAACTATTCGACCATTGTCATGTCCGAAGGCGCGAACCTGGGCGTGCCGGTGCCAGTAGTCGGCGAGCCGGACGCCTACGGCCATCGCAAAAAGGCCAACATCGCCGAATTTCTGGCGGATCAACTCTCTTCGCGCCTGCCCGGCATTCGCTTTTTGCCCATTGACCTGACCTATTTCTTGCGCAGCGGCGAACCAGATGTCTACGACAAGCACATGGCGATCTACTACGCCAACATAGTCATGAGCGCCGTGGAGCAGGGAGAACACGGCGTTATAGCGGCGCACCGCGACGGCGCTTTCATCTTAACCGATATTCCAGGCAAAAACTGGCCCGCGCGCCGTGTAGACACCGCCGGCTACCATGCCACCCGCTATCGCCCACGCTTCGAGCATATCAAGGGTGAATACCAACCGCAGAGATAAAAATAGGAAGACAGGTGGAACGAAGGCGACGCCTTTGTTCCACCTGTCTTCCTATTTGGTTTAGCTTACGGTCAGCGACACGTCATCCACGTACATGTACGTGTAATAGGAGCCACCACCCGCATCTTCGTGATCGAGAAACTGGATGCCGATGGTCTGCCCGGCATATTGGGAGAGATCAAAGGTCATCTGTATCCACACTTTGTCGTTGGTAGTATTGACGAACAATTGTTGCAGCACGTTGCCACTGCTATCGATAACATCCGCCTCTTGCCAGCCATAGGTACTGGAATCGTTGCTGGCGGGCCAGTAGTAGAAGCTGAGGTTGGCGTGTTTGGCGTTACCGGGAATTGTGACTGTCTGATAGGCGATAGAATCGCCTGACTGACCGCTACTGCCCCCCACTTTTAACGAATAGCTGCCGCTATGCGCCTGCGTCTTGCCGCGTCTTGGCGAAGGCGAACCACTATACGTCCAGCCAGTATTACCGGACTCGAAGCCGCCATTCTGAATGATACTGTTGCCAGGAGGAGGTGTTGCCGTTGGCGGATTGGTCGGCGTCGCCGTAACTGTTGGCGGATTGGTTGATGTCGGCGAGGGCGGTGGTGTCGTCGTGCTGGTTGGCGAGGGCGATGGAGTACCGGTACTCGTCGGCGAGGGTGTAGGAACAGGCGTGCCGCTCGTCGTGAATAGGGCTGGTATTACGTGACCGCGACTATCGGCAGGCGAGGGCAGGTTCAGTTCATACATAAAGTTCGCGCTCATGTCGTCGCTGTTCATCACCGGTGTATAGCTCTGACCGACCACAATGCCAGGTCCCGCGAACACGAAAGGCACATGGCGGGTTGAGCCACCGCCCGTGCTGCCCGCCCCGTAGAAGTTATCGAAGCTGGTATGATCGTTTTCGGCTTCATCCGAGGTAATAGAGATAGCCGTGTTGCTGACATAGTTGTTTTGCTGCAACCAGCTATACAATTCTCCATACGCCTGGTCGTCCCAGTTGCTGGCCTGCTGGTAGAGGCTGCCGGAAGTATCGGGACTGGTATTCTCGACTGAGAAGCCTTCGGCCTCGGTAACAGGCATATAAATCAGAAAACCATTGGGGTTAGAAGCATGAGCCGTGATAAAATTCTCAACCTCAGTCACCCAGAGCGTCGGCACACCGCTAATATTCTTCCCCAGGGTAATCTGATCAACATTGGCATCGGTAATATGACCGGTTGGATAGTCATTGCCGCCGATTACGGCTGTACTCATACCGTAGCTTTTGGCAACGTCGAAGATAGATTCCTGACCGTATTCCTCGGTCCCGCCATACCAGATATTAGTATCCAGGCCATCAGGCTGGCCCCATACCTGTGAAGGCGCGTCAGGTGAACGCCAGGCCGGGTAAGAACCAACCGCCATTTGATAGTGGTCGATGGGAGACCACCCATAGCTTGTCCACATCTGGGTGCCATTCACGCCAAGCTGCGCGAGCTGGTGTGTGTTGGGCGAACTATTCGCTATCGACTGCGTATCAGCGAACCAGGAATCATAGTAAGTTTCATCATAGTCCACGACGATCAGGTTTTTGGCATGACCGGCTGCAACGGTACGCGAACCCGGCACCGCAATGGGCGTCAGCTTAAAATTGACGGTCGCGCCCGAACTGACGCTTACCTGCATTTGCTGCGCATCCTTGTACATTGTTTGTGTGCCACTAAGAGCGTAGCGCCACGCGGATAAATTATACGTACCGCTGGCGATGCCGCTGAAGCTATAACTACCATCGGTCGCGGTGGTAGCATACTGCGCCGCGCTGCCAACCGCACCAATGCTGATGCCAACGGTAGCGCCGGAGACCGGTTGACCCGTGCTGGCATCGGTCACAATGCCACTCACCGACGACGAGCCAGCAGCCATGCTCACACGCGGGTGTAGCGAGTTGCTCGGTAAATCATCGGTGTCGCCAAAGGCGTTTGAGGGGATATACTTTGCGAGCGGACTGGTTCGCGGCTGTGCGTGGATAGAGAGAACGCGAGGGATAAGGGCGATGGACAAAATAAGCAGAGCCGCGATTGCCCCGGAACTGACAATGGTGAGTCTATGGCGACTCACCCAACTGCGCTGCATGTTCTTCATTACAACTCCTCAAATATTTTCAAACATCATTCAGGGCATTGTCACCTCGCGCCGCATCTGCATCGCCTGTATGGTGACGCATAGCATAAGGGGACAATGCCTTTTAAGAGCGTTACGAAACGATAGGCTTACTCACCTCCCGTCCCGTTGATGTTTTCGCTCACTTTGATAAGCGGTTCCTCCTTGCATACTTACACGAAGTTTGGAGTTCTATGCAAATAAACAGGCAGAGTGCGATTGATTAGCAGAAACGAAGGGCCGATTTTTAGCAAATTCCCAAATCTTAATCGGGCTTTAATGTGGGGATGAAGCCTGGGCGGTAGTTATCTTCTCAGATTGGATGAGGCGCATCACGCCTAGCAGAAGGCACAACAACGGCACCTGCGAAAAGAAGAAAACTTTCTCCCGCGAAGCAAAACTGGCCGAAGCGTTCAGTGTCACATTCACGGGGAAAAGATCAAAGGAGTTATTGATGACGTAGATGATAGCAATAACCAGCAAGAGGAAAGGCACAAGGCCAAATAGCAACGTTGGGCCAGGCGCGTTGCGCCAGCAAGTGGGACGCATCCAGCATATCACTATGCTTAAAATAAGCGCGACGATCGAGAGGCTATTCTCCAGTCCAGACATCGACCGATCAGATTTCAGAAAATAGAGCAGTGCCAGCAAAACTGCCCCGATGATGGGGGTCAGTCCAAGTAACCAGGCATCCCAACGACCTGTGGGTAGCCGATCAACAGTCAGGCAGACATAACAGCCAGGCAGGGCGAGAAAGGTGACAACATTGACATGAGCCAGCAGGTAACTTGAAGGCTGAACCAGGATAGCTTGAATAACGACATTGATAGCGATAAACGCCGCAAAGATCAGGCCAAACGCGGCCCCAAGACGTATCCAGCGCGAGCGCGAGACGATCAGCAAAACCATCCAGGCCGCGCTTAGCAACACAACGTGTCCCAGAAATATCCATGTTCCCGGAAACAAACGAATCGCCCAACCCTGCGTAAAGAGGCTTTCCAGGCTCAACCCGGCAACCAGCGTCACAGCGAACAAGATGATGAAGCGCGGCGTCCAGATCACCGTCGCTTCATCCGGCGAAACGGCTGCGCTTCGCGTATCTTCCGGCGCAAGTGCCAACGCTGGCTCTCCGGTATGATTATCTTCTGGTTGCGCGTCTTGCTCTATCGGAGGAACAGTCGGATCTGTACTGGCCTGTTCTGAGTTCATGCAAAATTTCCATAAAGTGTTTTTCTTATCTGGTTTAACATGCTCCACATAATACACTATTGAAGAACTTCGGGCAATTGGACCTGATTCTTACCCAGGCTATTTAAAAATCGATCGATGCACGGCGCGGCCCCACCCCGGACGCCCACAAGGGGCGTCCCTACATTTGGGCAGACACGCCCCACCCCGGACGCCCACAAGGGGCGTCCCTACATTTGGGCAGGCCCCACCCACCTCCGCCTGCCGGGGGCGGGATGGGGATACCTCTGACATGTAGGAACGCCCGCAAGGGGCGTCCGGCGGCAATCGCTCCTGGCTTTTGGACGATGCCAGACAGGTTCATCGCACGTCCAGATATTTGCGCTGCAACTGCTCTGGCGAAACGCCAAATTTGTAGAGCGTACGCAAATACCACATGAACAGCACGGTGCGCGCCAGCCCGTTCTTCTCATGCCGACGCGCTGAGGTCGTGACATACAGAGGCAAGAGAATCACTCTACCAATTTGACGCAGGCGCGTGATGATCTCCAGATCTTCCATCAACGCTATATCAGGATAGCCGCCGATGGTCCTGAAGCTCTCGGCTCGCACGAAATATGCCTGGTCGCCTGTGAAGATGCCGCGCCAACGCGAACGCAAATTAGTAGAATATGCTACCAACCGGTAGGCCAGTTTATGACAGTTAAAACATAATCTGAACGCGCCGCCCACCACTTCACGCATGGAGCAGGCACGTTCGATAGCAACAAAGGCATCATCCGGTAGCGCTGAATCAGCATGCAGGAAAAGAAAGATGTCACCCGTTGCGGCAGCCGCGCCCCTGTTCATTTGTGCCGCCCGTCCGCGTGGCGAGGAGATGACCCGCCCAAAACGCTGCGCGATGGCGACAGTCGCATCCACGCTGCCGCCATCGACAATCAGCAATTCGCAGTCATGAGGAGCGCATACCCGCGCAAGCTGGCAGAGCTGCTGCTCAAGCACCGCCTCCTCGTTCAGCACCGGCATGATGATCGAGAAACGCATGAAACGATCTCCTATTGTGCCTGTACTACCGACTCCTTCACGCGACGTGTGGGCAATGGCACGAATGCGCTTTCGCTGGCGTGTGGCTGTGCTGGACGCATCTTCGCGTTGAGGGCGCAGAAGGACATCACGCCGCGCGGGGAAGCGTTGTGGAAGCAGCAGCGTTCAATGCGGCTCATGTCGATGTCGCTCTCATCCATGAACGGCTTGACGAAAAGGGTGAGCGTCTTGCGGCTGGTCCAGAACGAGGGATCGGTGCCAATGTGCGGCCACAGCGTCTTCATCAGTTTGAGACTTCCGCCAATGTTGGAGACAATCTGCGGCAGAATCGCCGCTCGCCCGCGCGTGAGCATCCGCAGCGTCATATTTGGACGCGGCCCCATCACATCCATGAACTCCTTGAGAGTAAAATTGGGGGCGATGGGCTTGTAGCCCTCTCTGGTATATTTGAGCAGTGAGAAGGCATTGCACAGCGGCGAACCCTCACCCACAGGAAAAAAGAGGTCTTGCGAGAAGCCCGTCTGCTCCTCGATCAGTTTAAGTATTTCGGGCATTCGCAACTTGCGCGGCGCGCGCGCTTCCTGCTCGGAAGGCAACGTATGGCCGTTGTCGTTTGCATGTTCACTCGTGTTTTTCACCTCGAAACGCCCAAAGGGAGTGGCGGCCTGAAATGCGATAGCGCATACGGTATCGGGATGTTGCCAGGCAAAATGAACAACCTGCTGAATCTGGTCGCTGTTCAACCCATCATAGAGCGAAACGGCCAGCGTTGAAGGCAGTTTGACACGCTCCAGCGCCGCGATAGCCTTAACGCGCACGTCCCACAGATCCTCGCCGCGCAATTTCTCAATATCCGCCGGGCGCGTGCTGTCGAATTGCAGGTAGACCGAAGTGAAGCCCCATTTGACCAGCTTTTCGGCAAAATCGGGTTCGCGGGCCAGGCGAATGCCATTGCTGACCATCTCAAGCTGGCCGAAGCCCTTGCGTTTGACCATCCCCGCGATGACATCCAGGTCTTTGCGTACCGAAGGCTCGCCGCCCGAAATTTGCAGCGAGATGCCCTTGCCCTCGACGGCGATCAATTGATCGAGGCGCGTTTCGATCTCTTCCAATGTGTAATCGCGCTCCGATGGGCTGGAATAGGCATAGCACATGGGGCAGGTGAGGTTACAACGCTCGGTCACTTCCAGAATTGCCAGTCCCGCCGGTTTGCGCAACGGGAAAGGAGAAAGACCCCTGGAAATATCCGTATCACCGCCATCCCCGTAACGCGCTAGCATGACTTTCTCAACATCAAACGATTTACGATAAAACGCGGCGTGAAAACCTAAGTCAGTATCGACGACCCCGTGCGTGGGACAACTGCGCGTAAAAAAGACCTGCTCATTGTCTCGCACTTCATAGTTGGCTGGAATGATCTCTCCACAGGTCGAACAAATACTGCGAGTTTGCTTGAGGATTTCGGACAAGTTGGTATTCCTTCTGTTAATTTTTCAAATAAGCACGACAATTACTCGACTTCTGAACCTAATGATTGGGTAGCCTGCTTGCGCAGTGCTTGCAGGGCTTCGCTAAAGCGGACGGGATACGCTTCATCGGGGGTTAGCGCGTGATAGCGTCCTGGCAAAGCTTGCAGGTTCTGCTGCGCCAGTTCACGAATCTCTGAGAGGGGCGGCAAGCTGCCGGGGATCATTTCGCCGTTGCGCATGACGGGACGCAGCATACGATGGTAGCTATCTGGGCGCGGCTCCTGGGCCAGTTGCACAATATCTTCATTCCATTTGGGATGACGATACACTTCTTTTTTTCCAGGCCAGGTCGATTTCGCGCCTGCAACCTTGACTTTTGGGAACTCATTGCCCGCCTCATCCACATGCCATACTTCTTTATAGACCGCGCCAAGCGCGCCGCCCTCGATGCCCCGTTCAGCCGACCCTGCGCCACTGCCCAGAGCGGTGCCGACGCCAAACGAGTCGATAGCCGCACCCGCTTTTAGCAGGGCATCGATTTTCCACTCATCCAGGTCACTGCTGGCAAGTACGCGTACCTGCCGCATGTCGGCTTTATCCAGTTGTTCGCGAATATATATACTGTCCGCGACGAGATCGCCGCTATCCAGGCGCACCGCCGCCAGCGTATGGCCGAGCGCTTCCTGCGAACGCTGCGCCACCTCGATGGCGGTATGGATAGCCTGGCGCGGATCATAGGTATCGAGCAACAGGGTATAACGATTGTAGGCGTCGGCGATGCCTTCAAATGCCTCTTTTTCGGTGGGAAAGAGTTCAATCAGAGCATGGGGAACAGTCCCTGTGGCAGGCAGTCGATACTCATACGCGGCATTTAATAAGGAAGTACTCGCGCATCCCCCGATATAGGCTGCGCGCGCAACCGTCATCGGCTCCTGCGCGCGACGAAAGGCAAACTCCGCCACGCGCCGCTTGACTCCTCCCTGCTCCGCAGCATAGACGATACGCGAAGCTTTCGTGGCGATCAGGGTAGACAGGTTGATAGAACTGAGCAAACCAGCTTCTAACAGGAGCGCTTCGCGGAATGGCGCGGTGACACGCAAGATCGGCTCATTAGGAAAGACAATCGATCCTTCGGGGAATGCCAGAATCTCGCCCGTAAAACGCAAGTGTGCCAGTTCATCCAGAAAAGCGGAGTCGTAGTCACGAATTTGCGCCAGGAAGCGCAAGTCTTCAGGTGTATAATGAAAGTTCTGGGCAAATTCCAGCGCATTCTCGATACCCGCCACCAGTAAATATGAACCACCAAAGGGGGCTAGGCGCGTGTAAAGATCAAAGGTCGTCATACCATTACGTCCCACACGCCAGGACACGAACGCCGAATCCGGGTGATACAGGTCCGTCATTAACCCTGTATGAATGGCGGGTGATCTACGATGCATATTGCCTCCTCGGTTGTTAATATGGTAGAGTTAGTGTATATTGTACAATATCTGTAAAATATTTTCCAGGTCTTTGAGATAGAAAGGGCAAGGCACAAGGATTTGCAAGAGAAGCTGCATATGATTCGCCAGGAATTAACGCTGAATATTTTATGGTTTTCCATGAATACACAATATGCAGCGTTAGTACCCATAGTCATTCCCACACAGGTTTTGCTCTTTGTAAGCGGCGGCGTGGGCAGCGTGGAGCAGGCAACCTTCCTCGCCTGGCTCACCGCAGCCGCCTCGGTCGTCTCATTGCTCATGCCGCCACTGGTCGGCAGGCTTTCGGATCGCACAACCAGCAGGTTTGGACGCCGTCGTCCTTATATTGCGGTGGGTGGACTGCTGCTGCTCGCAAGCACCCCGTTTTTAGTTTTATCCAGCACAATCGCAGTGTTTCTCATAGGGCTTTCGATCTTGCATGTCGGCAACAATATCGTGACCTCGGCCTATCAAAGTCTCGTGCCGGACCGCGTGCCTGAGAAGAGGCGAGGAGAAGCTTCCGGCTTCGTGGGAGCATTGACGATCCTGGGCAATGTGGCGGGCCTGGGGATGGCCGCAGGGCTGCTCTCTGGCATCACCCAGCATAACTTGAATCAGAACATTATCAGTTCGCATGTCGGCATCTTTTACCTGATCGCGGCCCTGGTGGTGCTAGTTGGACTCCTCATCACGTTGATAGGGGTGCATGAAGAGCCTTTGAAGCGTGACACCCAGGCGCTTCCACAGGGGAAAGAGCATGTCAAGCATCGTTTCGCGCGCTGGTTCACACGCAACTGGGTAGAACCCTGGCGTTCCTACAACTTCACCGTCGTCTTCCTTACCCGCTCTTCGATCATGATGGGGCTGGCCTTGTTCATGACCTTCATCGAGTACTACTTTGCTCGCGTACAGCACCTCTCCAACTTCATAGAGGTGACAGCGGTCGTCGCTGTCTTATCACTGGGTGGAGGAGTTGTCAGCGGGGTCATATCCGGGATATTCTCAGACCGGTTGCCCCGGCGCGCGCCGCTCGTCAGCGCAGCCACCATCAGCATGAGTGTGACCGCCGCCGCCTTCGTCATCTTTCCCAGCAGCCTGTCTATCTGGCTCTGGCCGCTCGGAATTCTATTTGGACTGGGCTATGGCGTCTACATGAGCGTGGACTGGGCTTTGTCCATCGACGCGCTGCCCTCGCTAGAACACGCAGGGAAAGACCTGGGACTATGGGATTCGTCCGTAACATTACCTGCGATTATTGCGCCACTCCTGGGAAGCCTCATCCTCAATGTCGCGGAGCATTTCGGGCAGACGGAACTGGGCTACCGGCTGGTCTTTGCGGTGGCGGCGACCTTCCTGGTTGTTGCGGCCATTTGCGTCCTCTTTGTCCGCGAGCGGAAGTGAAATAGTACGACCCTGGCAAACTCGTTTTCTGTACAATTGACACTACTGTTTGTGTATGATACGCTTTATTTCGCTGGCAACCTTTTGTAAGCAGTACCAGTCGCCAGGGCAGTTTACAGATTCTTTTTCCAGGGGGTACAATAACATTACCCTTCTCCATTTTGCTATGGCGTCGAGTCATCAAAGCCTATACGGGTTTAATGCCTGTGTAGGAACAGAGCAAACTATTTCACTTTAGTAAAGAAGGAGGCGCATCGAGGGATATACACCGCGCAGGCGGCGCGGGGTGCTGTCAGGTCTTTGCAGGGAGCAAGGTTCCTAAGGCTTACCTGTAGAGGTGGTACGGTACAGACACGACGATGTTTACACACATTTTAAGGAAGGTAGGTACCATTTTGACGATGAAGCGCGAAATCACCGTAACTGTGAATGGAGAGCAACACCATTCACATGTCGAACCGCGAATGTTGCTGGTACACTATTTACGCGAGGAATTAGACCTCACCGGAACCCACATCGGCTGCGATACTTCGCAGTGCGGCGCGTGTGTTGTTGACCTCAATGGCGAAGCCGTCAAATCCTGCACCGTCCTGGCAGTGCAGGCCGATGGAGGAAGCGTCACCACCATTGAAGGAATGGCGACCGAGGGCAATCTGCATCCCCTTCAGGAAGGCTTCTGGGAGAAACACGGCCTGCAATGCGGTTTCTGCACGCCCGGCATGATTATGGCGTCCGCTCAACTGCTAAAGAATAACCCCAACCCGTCTGAAGCTGAAATTCGCAAAGCCCTCGAAGGCAACATTTGTCGCTGCACTGGCTACCAGAATATCGTGCGCGCCGTGCAGTATGCCGCGGAGCAGATGCGAACCAGCACTTCAGAGCCGGTCGGAGCAGGTGAATAGTATGTGGGACAACGCACTGTAGCGGAACGCGCACATGCTTCCGTTCAAGCGCGTTGAGAAAGGTTAAGCTGAACTATGGGTATAGCAGCCTCTATTGGCACGCCGATCAAGCGGCGTGAAGACCCCCGACTGATTACCGGGCAGGCGACCTACGTTGATGATATCAAGCTGTCAGGCATGTTGCACATGGCGATCCTGCGCAGCCCCTATGGACACGCCCGCATCAACAGCATCAACACCGAAGCAGCGAAGAAACATCCCAGCGTCAAAGCCGTCTACACAGCCGCCGACTTTGCTGACATTGGTACTGTCGCCATTGCCGTCCCTCTGGGAGAAATCGCCAACGGTATGGGTTTGCATGGCCCACTCGCCAGTGGGAAGGTACGCTTCTTTGGCGATCCCGTCGCCGTTGTCATCGCGCATGATCGCTATGTGGCGCGTGATGCGCGTGACCTGATTGAAGTTGATTATGAGCCACTGCCAGCCGCGATTGACATCGAAGAAGCTATGCAGCCCGGCGCGCCTTTATTGTATGAAGAGTTCGGCACCAACGTAGCCTTTGGTATGCATCCGCCTACCGACGACATTGATAAGGTCTTCGCGCAAACCCTGGCTGATGGCGGTATCGTCGTCAAGCAGCGCATGTATAACCAGCGACTCGCGCCAAACTCGATGGAAACACGCGGCGTGGTTGCCGACTACAACAAATCCAGCAAAACCCTCACCGTCTGGGCTTCTTCACAGAATCCGCATATCCTGCGCAACATCCTGGCGACCTTGATTGGACACCCGCAGCACCAGGTACGTGTGATCGTGCCTGAGGTGGGCGGCGGCTTTGGCAGCAAAATCGATGTCTATCCTGAAGAGATGATCGCTGCCGTTGCCGCGCGAAAACTTGGCAAGCCTGTGAAATGGATTGAAGACCGCAGCGAAAACATCGCCGTCACGGTGCATGGGCGCGACCAGGTAGACTATGTCGAGGTCGCAGCCACAAAAGAAGGCAAAATCACCGGCCTGAAGGTGCATGGCATCTCCGATCTGGGAGCCTATTGCTCGCTTTTCACCGACGTGATTATGATTGCCTTTGGCTTCCCGGTCTCCTGCGGAGCTTATGACATCAAGAATATTCACCTTAGCGCCGACATCGTCTTCACCAACAAAGCTCCCACCGACGCTTATCGCGGCGCGGGTCGCCCCGAAGCAACCTATGTCACGGAGCGGGCTATCGACCTGGTGGCACACGAACTTGGCAAGGACCCGGCTGAGGTGCGCAGGCTGAATTTCATCCAACCCGATCAGTTCCCCTACAAGTCCGCCGCCGGCGCGGTCTACGATACTGGCAACTACGAAGCGGCTCTGGATAAGGCACTCAATATGGCCGGCTACCAGTCCCTACGCGCGGAGCAGGCACAGAAACGCGCCGAGGGCAAGCTGATGGGCATTGGCCTTTCCTCTTATATCGAGATTTGCGGCTTCGGACCAAAGGGTAGCGCGCCCATCGGCCTCTACGAAAGCGCGCGCCTCCGTGTTGAGCAAAGCGGCACCGTTATGCTCTATACCGGCTCCTCGCCACATGGGCAGGGCGAAGAAACTACCTTCGCGCAAATCGTGGCCGACGAATTTAGCATCTCTCCCGATCAAGTCATGGTCATACATGGCGATACCGACTCCACCCCCGAAGGGCGCGGCACCTATGGCAGCCGCACTACCGCCGTTGGCGGCTCAGCAGCCTACACC
>JBOGTO010000520.1:0-10610 GCA_050695155.1 Ktedonobacteraceae bacterium | reverse complement strand
ATTCTGAGCGCTGCGAAGAATCTCTCCCGCGACACATTGGAAATTCGTTGTGTAGACCCTTCGCTGCGCTCAGGGCGACAGAGCCGGGGGACATTTTGCCGCTCTATCTTCTATATGTTTGCGCCTATCTGATAAAATGCTTACATCTGCAATGACCTGCATATCGGATTCGCCGAAAGCAGAATATGAAGCTGTTGAGGATGCAATAATTCATGGACTATTCCCAATACGAAGCTGAAATATACGCGAAACTACAGCCGCTTGGCGATCCCGCGCGTTCCGCTTTCGTGAAAAACTACATGAAGTCGCAGTTGGAGTTTTTGGCGATCAAGGTTCCTGTTATGCGACAGGTTGCGCGGGAGGGATTTTCTTTCTACTCACAATCGCTCGAAGAGATACTGGCTATCTGGAATGCGATCTGGTTTTCCAGTTCATGTTTTGAAGTGATGTGTATGCCGCTTTTTTACTATGATCGACAGGGGAGGAAAATCTCGCCGACCATCTGGCCTACGCTTTCCACCTGGAGCGAGCATGTTGAAAACTGGGCGCACAGCGATAGTCTTGCTTTGATTTATTCCTACCTGCTAGCGCAAAACTTCGATGAGGTGTACAAAGTATTGCAGGAATGGAACAATGCAGAGAATCAATGGCTACGGCGACTATCGATGGTAAGCCTGATCCATTATTCGGGCAAGAAAGCGGTCTTTCTGCCACTGGATAAAGTGTTGCCGATGCTTGAAAACTGCCTGGATGATGAACGGCCTTATGTGCAGAAAGCCATAGGCTGGGTATTGCGCGAGGCCAATTATGTTTATCATGCTGAGGTTAGCGCGTTCATCGAGCGGCACCTGGCGGACTTGCGCGGCATTGCCTTTAGCGCGGCGACCGAACGTTTCAGCGAGGCAGAACGGGGCGCGTTTATCGAGAGACGCAAGGCTTTGCGCGCGCAAAGCAAAATTGTGGTAAAGCGGTTGGAAGCAGGCGGGGAAACAGCATGATGGAGACGACTTCAACGGTACGAATTTATCCTTCACCGCCATTACATGGCATAGTGTATCCTCCATCCTCAAAGTACCATACGCTGCGCTCAATCGTTGCCGCGTTGCTTGCGACGGGTTCCAGCGTGATTCGCGGTCCCGCTGAAAGCGATGATACTGATGTACTGGTCAATGTCTGTCGGCAATTGGGCGGTTCGCTGCGTTATAGTGAAACGTTGCTTAGAGCGGGTGAACCTCAAACGCTGCTGGTGAGTGGAACTGATGGACGTATTCAGTCCCCATCCGGTGGCGTACTGGATGTTGGGAATGCAGGTGCGGTCCTGCGGCTCCTACTTGGCATTTGCGCCCTTTCGCCAGAACCAATTACGCTGACAACACCATACCCTGAATCGTTGGGACGGCGACCGAATGCCGATTTGTTGCAGGCTTTGTCGCAACTTGGAGCAAGGATTGAGTGCGATTCGCCCGAAGGAAGACTGCCCATACGTATCCAGCGCGGAGGGTTACGCGGCGGTAAGGTACGCATTTCCGGCAAAAAAAGCTCGCAATATATCAGTTCGCTGCTCTTCCTTGCCCCCTTGCTTGAAGAGGGATTGGAGATAGAGATTGTCGATGGACTGGCCTCGGCGTCATTCGTCGATCTGACCATACAAGTACTTCAGGAGGCGGGCATCACGGTCATTGAGAAGCAGCGTCACAGCCATTACATGGTTCCAGGTGGACAACAATACCGACCAATGGACTACACCATCCCTGGCGATTATCCATCTGCAGCCGCTCTGTTAGCTGCTGTAGCGGTCGCTAAAGGCGAGATCACTATTGCCAATTTGCGACCGGATGGTGGGCAGGGAAAGGCGCTGCTGGAAGTATTCTCTAATATGGGCGTTCACATCGTCCATAATGGAAGTACTCTTATTGCGCACGCGCAGGAGCCATTGCGCGGCATCAACTGCTCTGGTGAAGCGGTCATTGATAGTGTCCCGGTAATTGTTGCGGCTGCCTGTTTTGCGAATCAGTCGAGCCGCATTGATAATATCGCAAATCTGCGTTTGAAAGAGAGTGATCGCATTTATGAGCTGGCGCAGGAACTGAATGCGCTGGGATGCCAGGTTATTCCCTCCAATGACGCGCTAGAAATAGTGCCTGTAGGGGCTAATGGAGTGCATGGTGGAGTGACTGTGGACGCGCATTCCGATCATCGCTTGATACAGGCTTTGAGTATCGCTGGACTGGCGAGTAAGCAACCCGTTACTATAACGCACGCGGAACATATCGCTAAAAGCTACCCGCGCTTTTTTGCTGATCTGAGTTCTCTTGGAGCAAAGATTGAATGGATATAAACATGCAGCGCATATTTCTCACTGGATTGCCCGGCTCTGGCAAGTCGAGCGTTGGTTGCCACATGGCCGCCCTGCTGGGTTGGGATTTTATCGATACGGATGATCTGCTTGCGGGACAAAGCGGCGTGCCTGTTGGACAGGCATTGTTGCAACTGGGAGAGGAACGCTTTCGCCAACTCGAAAGCGAAGTGTTGAGAGATGCCGCCGAAGCGGAAAAGGTCGTAATTGCTACGGGTGGCGGCGCGATTATCTCCGCCTCCAATCGCGCATTGATGCGCGAGCGCGGTCTGACCGTGTATCTACAGGTTTCTGTCGAGACGGCATGGCAGCGTATCCAGCAACATTTACAGCAAAGTGGCGCATCGGCGGTGCGCCCTCTGGTTGTTGGAGATGATGGGTCTGAGCGTCTGCGCAACCTGTATGAAACGCGCAAAGACTGGTACGAAGAGGCCGAAGTACACGTAGATACGGAGCATCAGACCCCCGAAACGCTGGCACAACGCCTTGTCGCGTATGCGCTGACCTCTGGTTTTCTGGCTTCTCCAACGGTTCCGCGCGAACTTATTACGCAGCAATTGCTTACCTCGACCTCGCAGGCTATCGTTGAATGGGGCGGTCTACACCATTTGCCGCTTACTTTGCGCTCATATGAACTCCCCAAACGCCTGTTTATCGTAACCGATAGCGCCGTAGGTGTACTGTATGCCCAACCGTTACTGGCTTTGCTTGAGGAAAATGGTTTTGTGCCGCAGCTCATGAGTGTTCCAGCGGGTGAAGCGAGCAAGTCGTTTGCTTGTTTCCAGCAGATTATCGACTGGCTGGTACAGCAGAAAGCTGAGCAGAAAGAGGCTATTGTTGCGCTGGGCGGCGGCGTGGTGGGCGATCTGGCGGGCTTTGTGGCATCGTGCTACCAGCGTGGTGTGCCACTCATCCAGGTGCCGACTACGCTGCTGGCGCAGGTGGATTCCGCTATTGGCGGCAAAACTGGCATCAATCACGCGCTGGGAAAGAACTTGATCGGCGCATTCTATCAGGCGAAGCTGATCTATGCTGATCCCGCCTTTCTTTTAACGCTACCGGAGCGTGTGTACCGGGAGGGCTGGGCTGAGATCATCAAGTATGCCATGATACTGGATGCTGAGCTATTCAGTATCCTCGAAGAGCAGGTTGGCGCTTTGCTGGCGCGCGATGCCGGTCTGCTTTCAGCCATTATCGCTCGTTGCATTCGTATGAAAATGGATATTGTGCAGCGTGACGAGCGCGATGGCAGCTTGCGCAACATCCTGAACTATGGACACACCTTCGGTCACGCGCTGGAGGCCATTACCGCGTATGGAACGTGGCTACATGGCGAAGCGGTGGCTATCGGTATGGAGGTGGCGGCGCGTATCGCGGTGGCAAATGGGCTGCTATCACAGGAAGATGCGCAGCGGCAGCGCAATCTGCTAAAAGCCTTTGGTCTGCCTGTGCAAAGTCCAGGCGTGGACATCGACGCGATCATGCAGGCCATGCAGCGCGATAAGAAGGTGCGAGCAGGCAGCACACGCTGGATATTGACGACCAGCATAGGACACGCGGATGTCTATAGCGACATCGATACACAGATAGCGCGCGAGGCAATCGCGGCGGTTTGTAGGCCCGACCTCATTAGCGAGCAAGGGGCGAACCAATGAAGCAGGTTGGTCTCATCGGCTATCCTGTGGCTCACTCGCGCTCGCCTCAGATGCACAATGCGGCATTCCGCGCGATTGGTTTTGACGCGCAGTATACGCTGTGGGAAACGCCGCCGGGAACTCTGGGGAAGCGCGTTGCAGCATTACGCGCTCAAAATATGCTGGGGGCTAATGTCACCATTCCATACAAAGAGGATGTTGTGCCATTGCTCGATGAATGCGATATGCTGGCCGCTCGTATCGGCGCGGTCAATACCATCGTCAATCGTAATGGGAAACTGATCGGCTATAATACCGACGCGCCTGGCATGTTACGCGCGCTGGCAGAATGTCCTGGTTCCCCGTTCGACAGTCGTGATAAAGAAACGGTGATTCTGGGAACGGGCGGCGCGGCGCGCGCGGCAGCTGTTGCTCTATTGGATGCAGGCGCGCGATCCGTTACCATAGTTGGGCGAGATGAGACGCGCATCAATGTTTTGCTAGATCATCTTGCGCCAACAGCAAACGAGCAAATAAATGGAGCATTGTTCAATAGCGCGGAAGCCAACGTTTGTCTGCGAACAGCAGAACTGGTGGTGAATGCTACGTCGGTTGGTCTCAAGAGCAGCGATGATCCCTTGCTCATTGATGTAAACCTGCTGTCGGCAAGCTCAGTGGTAATGGATATGGTCTTTAACGCCGGGCTTACGCCTCTTTTGCAGGCGGCGCGCGCGCATGGTTGTTTTGTCATGCATGGGCTTTCTATGCTATTGTATCAGGGAACGCTGGCCTTTGAACTATGGACGGGCAGGGATGCGCCCGTCGAAGTGATGCGTAAGGCGCTGGGACTTCCATAGATAGGATAAGCATAAACATGTTCAGGTTTCTTACATCGGGTGAATCACATGGACCGGGGCTGACAGCCATTATCGAGGGCATTCCTGCCGGGCTGAAAGTGTTGGCAGAGGACATCGATATGCATTTGCAGCGCCGCCAGGGCGGCTATGGACGCGGCGGCAGGATGAAGATTGAGCGCGACCGCGTCACGTTTCGATCGGGCGTGCGGCATGGGCTGACGCTGGGCTCGCCCATCACGCTGGAAGTCGAAAACCGCGACTGGCAAAACTGGCAGGTCAAGATGAGCGTCACAGAGGTTGATGAGCAGGTCGAACCTGTGACGCTGGCGCGACCCGGACACGCCGATTTTGCGGGCAGTATCAAATATGGGCATGATGATATTCGCAACGTGATCGAACGGTCGAGCGCGCGCGAAACTGCCACGCGGGTAGCTGTTGGCGCGTTGTGCATGATCTTTTTGCGCCAATTTGGCGTCGAGATACACAGCCATGTGCTGGCAATCGGGCCTGCCGGTGATACATCCAGCAGTGCTATTGACCGTCACTTTGACGAAACATACTGGCAGCAAGTCGAACAATCGCCCGTGCGCTGCGGCGATGCCGCGCTCTCTGAACAGATGATCGCGTATATTCAGGATTCTAAAACACGCGCTGATACCTGTGGTGGCATTTTTGAGGTTGTCGCTACCGGCGTACCCATTGGCCTCGGCAGCTATAGCCAGTGGGATCGGCGCTTGAGTACTAGAATCTCCGCCGCGCTTATGAGCATTCCATCGATCAAAGGTGTCGAAATTGGCAATGGCTTCGAGCAGAGCAGGCTGCCCGGCACACAGGTGCATGATGTCATCCAGCACGATGCAAAACAGGGCTGGCAGCATCTGACCAATCACGCTGGCGGCATCGAAGGCGGTATCAGCAACGGGGAACCTGTTGTGGCGCGCGCGGCGGTCAAGCCCATTTCCACATTGGCGCATCCTCTGCCGACCGTTGATATACGCACACATGAAAACGTCAGCGAGGGTCGTTACGAACGCAGCGATGTATGTGTTGTTCCGGCAGCCGGAGTGGTTGGTGAGGCCATGCTGGCGATTGCGCTGACCGGGGCGTGGTTAGAGAAATTTGGCGGCGATAGTATGCCCGAAACGCTGGCAAATTTCAAAGCGTATGTAGCCAATATTCGAGGGTAATTGCCTGTAAATTTTGGAATGGAAAAGGTGGGCAGTTTCCCATCCTTCAGATGAAAAACTGCCCACCCTTTCAATACCATTACCAGTTCTGGCTGCCCGCCATCTGCCTGGTGGTGGCATTGAGGCGGTTGAAGAGGTTGGTCGTGGCAATCATGAGGATCAGGGCCGCGAGTCCCCGCTCGTCGTAGTGCCGGGTGGCCTCGTCCCAGATCTCGTCGGGGACCGGGTCGGTCCGATCGGCGAGACGGGTGACGGCCTCGGTGAGCGCGAGAGCGGCGCGTTCGGCGTCGGTGAAGTAGGGCGCTTCACGCCAGGCTGCTACTGCGAAGAGGCGCTCGTCGGTTTCGCCTGCCTTCCTGGCGCTGCGTGCGCCTGAGTCAACGCAGAAGCTACAGCCATTGATCTGGCTTGCGCGCAGGTGGACAAGCCCAAGCGTCTTCCGAGGCACTCCGCCCTTGTAGGTGGCTTTGAGCAGGGCCTGGATGCCATCTGTGGCGTCAGGCAGAATCGCTGCCGGGTTACTCATTCGTGCTTGCATATTTACTCTCCTTCAGGTATCTTTGCTATACATTTTTAGCTGAAGCTGAACCGGGATGCTGACCATCCTGGTTTCGATCTTGACGAGGCTACCCACTTGCATTCCAGGGAGCTATCTTCCTGTCACATCGGTTGGGTTTCGTTCGTCACTACTATGACGGAGCGCGACGAAGGAATGTGACCGGTGGCATCTGTTGGGTTTCGCTCGTCACTCTCATAACAAAACACAATGAAGGAATAGAACCTATGGATAAACGTGACTGGCTGGCGGAACAATTCGAGGCCGAGCGACCCCACCTGCAAGCGGTGGCCTACCGGATGCTCGGCGATCTGAGCGAGGCGGACGACGCCGTGCAGGAGTCCTGGCTTCACCTCAGTCGCTCTGACACGAGCGGCGTCAAGAACCTGGGCGGATGGCTGACGACGGTGGTTGCGCGGGTGTGCCTCGACATGCTGCGCTCGCGCAAGTCGCGGCGCGAGGAGTCCCTGGATGCATCTGTGTCCGAGCCAATCACGAGCCGTGAGAGCGGGATCGACCCTGAGCAAGAAGCACTGCTGGCCGACTCGGTCGGTCTTGCGCTGCTCGTGGTCCTCGACACGTTAGATCCCGCTGAGCGCCTTGCGTTCGTGCTGCACGACATCTTCGCTGTGCCTTTCGACGAGATTGCTCCCATCGTAGAGCGCTCCTCGACCGCGACAAGGCAACTCGCGAGCCGCGCGCGCCGCCGCGTGCGGGGAGGGGCGACGATTCAGGATGCCGACCTCACCTATCAGCGAGAAATGGTCGACGCCTTCCTCGCTGCGTCGCGCTCCGGGAACTTCGACGCGCTTCTCGCCGTACTCGACCCGGACGTTGTGTTCCGACACGATCTCACAGCCGTGCCTGCGGGCGCGTCCAGGGAGGTTCATGGCGCGCTGGCCGTTGCCAGGCAGTTCTCAGGGCGCGCTCAGGGAGCGCGGTCGGCTCTCGTGAACGGAGCCGTGGGAGTCGTCGTGGCCTGGCATGGACGGCTGGGACTCGTCCTCAATCTCACGGTCACAAACGGCAAGATCGTCGAGATCAACGTGATCGCCGACCCCGCGCGCCTTCGCCAGCTCGACCTGGCGGTTCTGGACAAATGACGAGCCAACCCGGTTGTAGCTCGGATCATGGAATTTCAAAATTTACAAATTGCCGGGACAGTATCATAAAAAATACGAGAGCCATCCCAAACAGCAGGATGGCTCTTGTATGACCGACAGTGGACGGAGACGAAGGAGATGGGGGTAAGTTTGCTCAAGTGTTGCGGAAAGTCCTCATCAGACTCAGCACATTGTTTACGTAGCGCCAGTTGAAGATGCCCCGGTGAATGACGGCCCAGCCTCCCTCGTTATAGGCACTGATGATATTTACCAGGTTGCCGTGAAAGCCGTTCCACAATGAGCGTAAATAGGTGGTGCCGAGCAGAATGTTGTCCCATAAGTGGTAGGGATCGCGTCGGATGCCTGTCTGACGATTGAGTCCCATAGCGGTGTAGGGCATAAGTTGCATCACTCCGATGCCACCGTCCCAGGCAATGACATGCTGGTACCAGCCGCTTTCCTGCCAGGCAATGGCTAATAAGAGGTTCGCGGGTAAGCCATACATGGATGCTGCGCGGTGCAATAAGGCAACTACCTGACCGCGCGAAGACCATTGTAGCGCACTATAGGCATACCAGAGAACAGTACCGTTTGCCAGTACCCCATTTGAGCCGAACCCACCGCCTTGATTACCACCGCTGCCCAGGCGATAGGGAATACACAATTGCTGGTTGACGAAAATCAGATTGACATTCCGAATGCCATTAACTCGCGCCAGCGTCGTGTAGTTTGTGTTATACCTGCGCGCGATGGCACTCAGTGTATCGCCCCTGTGAACCGTGTACCAGCTGCACCCGTTGCCGGAGCCTGGATTAGCGGCATGAGCGCTGCGTTGATCTTGAGAAACGACAAAGGAACTGAATAAAAGTATCGCACTACAAACGAGTAAGACCAGATTTTTTGAAAAGCGCAGTCGCGGGGCAAATCCTCGCCTGCTTTGTTTGCCACGATCAGCATTTTGCTGTGTCATGGCTGGTTTTATGCTTTGCACTGGTACAAATTTCATCCGCTTGCTTGCTCCTCTCTTTTCTCACTATAGCGGCTCGTAAAATCCATACATGTGCATGTTTTATTTGGGTTGCCATTAAGAACTGGAGGTGTTACAATCCAGAGGATAATAATGCGGGTAAACAGGCGAGGAGTACTGGCGTGAAAACAGAAGAACCTCTGAGCGCGACAGTTGAAGAATACCTGGAGACCGTTTACAACATGAGCGCGGAAGATGAGGTGGTGATCGGGGCGCGGCTAGCAGAAAAATTCCGCGTGTCTGCTCCTACTGTGACGGAAATGTTGAAGCGTCTCGTCAGGGATGGTTATATTACGATGGATGCGAAGCGCGTGGTCGCGCTGACAGAAGCCGGCTACCAGGCGGCTGAAGCGGTGTTGCGTCGCCACCGGCTCACCGAGCGGTTCCTGGTAGATATGCTGGGTATGCAGTGGCACCAGGTGCATGAAGAAGCCTGCCGACTGGAACACTTTATATCGGGCGCGGTAGAAGCTCGCGTGGTCGCCAGCCTGCATCATCCTGTAACCTGCCCTCATGGCAACCCCATTCCAGGATTGGTGCCGAGCGCGCGCACTTACCTTAAAGATCAGGGCGCGTTGCGTCTCTCCTCGATTGAAGTTGGTCAGCAAGCCAGCATCCTGTGTATTTCAGAGGTAGTTGAAGACGAAGAAGCCTTAATCCTCCACCTGCATGAAAAAGGCCTGACCCCTGAAACCCACCTGACTGTCCTCACAAACGATGCCTCGGATCAGGCAGAAGAAGAAAAATTTTGTCTGAGCGTCAACGGGCGCGAAGTGTGCATTAGCAAAGATGTGGCCGCGAAAATCTGGGTCACACCTTTGTAATTAACCACATCTTGAGAAAATCCTGAATAAATGATCTTGACTTTCTGTATTAGGTCATGCTAATATCTGAGTGTGCTACTAGGAATTAGATGACTCTGGCACAACTCAAAAATAGTAGAGAAGGTCGGTTATGATAGCAACTTTTGTGCTTTTCCTGCGTGAAGGACTGGAAGCCAGTCTGATTGTCAGTATCCTCTTTGCCGCGCTGCGCCAGCTTGGTCAAATGGAGAAAGCGCGTGCGGTATGGATTGGTGTGGGGGCGGCGATTCTGGCCGCGTTGGGCGGCGGCGTTGCTCTTTATCTTACTATCCGTGAGTATGATGGCTCAACCTTCCAGACCGTATTTGAGACGATTACCTACTTTGTAGCGGTCGTGTTATTAACCACCATGACCTTCTGGATGCAGAAACATAGCCGCTCATTGAAACGCGAAATTATAGCGAAGGCGGGTCTCGCCGGTTCCGGTCTCGCGCTTGGCCTGCTGGCTTTTTCCACCGTTGGGCGCGAGGGGCTGGAAACAGCTGTTTTCACGCTGGCCTTTGCTTTTCAGACCAACGGCGCGTTGCTTTTGCTCGGCGCGAGCCTGGGTCTGTTGACATCGATTGGTCTGAGTTTCCTGGTGTATAAGCTGGGTTACAGACTGGACTTCCGTATCTTCTTCCGTGTTATGGGTATTCTGCTGCTGTTCTTCGCTGCCGGGTTACTGGGCGACGCTATCCAGAACATGCAAGAGCTGGGCTGGCTGTCCTTCGCCACTGCTCCCATGTGGAATACTGCGCACATTCTCCCCGAAAGCAGTACCCTGGGCGATATTCTGCACGCCTTCCTGGGCTATGCCGAGGCCCCCACTATCTTACAAGGCGTATTCTACGCGGCATATCTGATCGTAGCTGGCAGCCTGTTTGCCTGGTTGACACGCAAACCTGTTGTGCCGCCCACTGCGCCCTCGATCAAAGCACCTGTTAAAGGGCAGATGCATAGCCAGGCGTGATAGCAACGGCTGAATCCGTCCCTTAGCGGTAGTCTCACAATAATATCCAGGGGTAAACTCCTCCAAGCTTGGAGG
>JBOGTO010000519.1:0-15420 GCA_050695155.1 Ktedonobacteraceae bacterium | reverse complement strand
TAGGGATGCCCCTTGTGGGCATCCGGGGCGGCGGCTCTGCCCTCGCCCTGGTCAAAGGATACGTTATCGCAAAGTGTTGCTTCTCACCCTGGCTTTTGTTACAATGTGGTTGCGCGTGATAGTCAATGAAATGGAAGTGGCCTGTGTCTAAAGTCTATGCAATCGCAAACCAGAAGGGCGGGGTTGGGAAAACAACAACAGCCATCAATCTTGCCACCTATCTGGCAGCAGCAGGTCGCAGGGTGCTGCTCGTCGATATGGACCCACAATCTAATACGACCAGCGGCATCGGGGTAGCGAAGAATCTCAGGTCCAATACCCTGTACGACCTGCTTGTGCAAGAGGATGAGGAGATCAGCATCTTTGATGTGATTGTGCCGACGCAGAGACGCGAGCTGGTGGTTGCCCCCTGTACCGTTGACCTGGCGGCTGCCGAAATCGAACTGGTGGGGGCGCTGGCCCGCGAAAACCGCCTGCGCCAGGTGCTGGAGCCAATTCGCCAGCGCTGCGATTACATTATTATTGATTGTCCGCCTTCGCTCGGCCTGCTTACCGTCAATGCGCTGGTGGCAGCCGATGGACTGCTTATTCCCATTCAGTGCGAGTACCTGGCATTGGAGGGTCTGAGCCACCTGCTCAATACCATCCAGATGGTTAAAAGCAAACTTAACCCTGAACTGTATATCGTTGGTGTAGTGTTGAACATGTTTGACGCGCGCACGCGCCTGGCGGGTGAAATTGTGCGCGAGGTACGCAGCCATTTTCCCAAAGAGGTGTTCCAGACGATTATCAACCGTAGTGTTCGCCTGAGCGAGGCTCCCAGCTTCGGGCAGTCTATCCTCGATTACGACCCGCACTCGCCAGGAGCGACGGCCTACCGTTCGCTGGCAGAGGAGGTGATGGCTCGTGGCTAAACAAAAATCCATCCTGGGTCGCGGCCTGAACGCCTTGATACCCGGCAACCCCGAAGCTCCAGTGGCGCAGCACCTTTCGCGTATTGCCGAAGACAATATTTTGCAAATCCCTCTTGAGAGCATTATCCCCAATCCGCGCCAGCCGCGCCGCGTTTTCCGCGAGGATGATCCCAAGTTGCTGGAATTGAGCGCATCGATCAAACAGCATGGTCTCTTGCAGCCCCTGGTAGTGACACGGCTCGATAGCGGCCCCAACGGCTGGATCTCCGAAACGGATGCTGAGCCAGCAGCGACGGCGCAAAATGGTGTAGCTCAATACCAGATCATCGCGGGCGAGCGACGCTGGCGCGCCGCGCGCCTGGCCGGATTGACGCGCGTTCCCGTCGTCATCAAGGAAGCCACGCCGCAGGAGATGCTCGAACTGGCCCTCATCGAAAACATTCAGCGCGCCGACCTCAACCCTATCGAAGAGGCTCTGGCCTATTCGGCCCTCATCGAGGAATACGGCATGACCCAGGAGGCGGTAGCGCGACAGGTCAGTAAGGATCGCTCGACCATCACCAACTCGCTGCGCCTGCTGCAACTGGCTCCCAAAGTGCGTGAAGCGTTGATCAATGCGCTCGAAAACTTTACCGAGGGACACGCGCGCGCCCTGGTGGGCATCCGCGAAGAAGACCAGGTGATCGCTCTAGGCAAGATCATCAACAACAAACTGAACGTGCGACAAACCGAAGAACTGGCAGCGCGTATCAAAGCAGCCGAACGCGCCGACGCCAACCAGAATGCCCAAATGGCGCAAAAGCAGCAACGCTCCCCCGATCTCGATGACCTGGAGACGCAGTTCCGCACTTCGTTAATGGTCAAGGTAGATTTGCGGCGCAACCAGAAGGGCAAAGGGACACTAGTCCTACATTTTAATAACGAAGACGAACTGGAACGTTTATATACGCGACTGGTGCGACAGACTGACTGATAATAAAGTAACGCGCCGCCAACGGGAGGAAGAAACGACATGGCTACTGTAGACAATCCATTTGACAAGGTACGCGGCAAGATGGTCGCGGCTCGCATAGAATTTATGGGCCAACTGGCAAAATTCAATAGCGAAGAACTGCTGCGCAACCCCACCGGGGAGGAAGAGTGGACACCGTTGCAACTGGCTCATCACCTCTATGTTGCTGACGGCCTGGCTCTGGAAACCATGCAGCGGGTACAGAATGAAGACAACCCGCTCATCGAAGACCTGGGAGAAGAGACCCCGCGCCGCACGCGCGCAGCCGAGCCGCCCACCTCGCTCGACGCCGTACTGGCCGGCATGGCCGCGCGCCGCGAAGAACTCTTCCAATACCTCTCGGAACTACCCAACGACGCCTGGGAACGCCCCCTGCGTCACCCCGCTTTCGGACAGCTCAAGTTTTACCAGCTAGTAAATATCCTGCCCGTTCACGAGAAAACGCACACCCAACAACTGGCTGATATTAGAGAGGCAGCCGGGGCGAAGGGATAGAGAATGATTTTTATCCCTTCGCCCCCGCTGAACTTTACTTATTTGCGCAAGAAATCGCCCAATTCATCACTATGAGTGATCTTGAAATTTTTAGTGCTTCGAAAAGCTTTCTCTATTTTCTTCGCATAGGCTTTTGATGGGCTAATGGCGGAATTTACGCCAGTACAGATATACGCTTTCCACTCCACTTGTTGGAAATGCAGCCAGCCAGCCTTTCCGCGTAAATCTTCTGATAAACGGATTTTCAAATGCTCGCAAGTGCTAAATATCTGTTCTATTGCATGATCTGTATTATTGCCTTTTAGCTCTAGCAGGCAGATTACTGTTCTTGCCTCTTTTTTGTAGAAAACAAGATAATCGCATACTGGCTCTCCTCTTTGTATTTGTAAGTCTCTACATGCAACATCAGTATCTGTGTGAAAGAAGAGGACCGTTTCACCATTTTGCGGTTTTACACTTACGCTTACATTGTTCTCGCTGGCGCTTGTACCATGATGCAAGCAGGAAAGAAGTAGAGTATTAAAGGGCATAAAGCCATATCCTCACTACAATCACTAAATATCAAAGTATATCTGAACAACCCTGTCTGAAACTTTGCTGAAAGTTCCCCAGTGTATCACGCCATCTTCGTCCAGCATATTCTCTGTCTTTCCCTCATCTACCAGGTACACAGAAACGTCGTTCTTAGAAATGAAAGCATCCTTATTTTGTAGATAAAACTTATCCTGTATGGCTTCCGGCTCGGTAGACTCGGCAGCTTTCATCAAGTTAGCGAGATGATCGACAATATAGGGACTATGCGTTGTGATAAGTACAGGTAACCTAGCTTTTACAAGCATTGCCAGAAATTCCGTCAGTTTCGCCTGTGCTTCTGGGTGCAGGTTCATCTCTGGCTCATCTATAATGAGCCATTCATGAGGTTTGGCGAGATAACGTAAATAAAGGACCAAGCCAGCAAGCTCCTTCACCATAGATGAAGCAACTGGCAGTTCTATACGGGTATTCAAATCAGGTTCAAAGAGGATTTCACGACGTGGGTCGGGTTCCGGTGTAGAGAAGTCTACACCTCCACCTAAAATCTGTTTTTCTAACACTTGTGCTAGCTGGATATAGTCGCTAACTACTGCATTATTCCCGGCTTCTCTCAGCCTTTGAGCAGTACTACTTTGAAAAGCTTCGCCAATCATATCTTTGAAAAAACTTACCGGTTCCGTCAAATGGCGCACAAAGAAAGCGGAAGACAGTTGTTTACTAATAAACTGAAAAGCAGGAAAAGCAGTAAAGGCTGTTCGCTCAGTAGAAAAGACATTTACTGCCTCGTATAATCCGTAATGGATAGTATGGAATATGGTAGACACTATAGCTTCTTTAATTACACGATCGGGTAAATTGTCTGATATATTCCCTTCAGTGGATGTGAATATGTAAAGTTCTGGCTTGCCTGCTTCCTTCAGAAGGCTAAGTAGCGGTTTTCGCTGTGATTGTCCTACAGAAAAATTTCTTTCTTCAGAAGAATCTACTATCCGCTTCAAAAAAGTATTCTTCGTTTCTGTTAGATTGATATGTATTTCCAGATGTTCAAAAAGAATTCGCTCTGTGTCCATATATTCTTGCATCCATGAGGGTGCCAACATAGCAACATTATTGAAATATATCTCTCCATACTGATCAGCAAACTGAACCAGATCGATTTTTGCGATTCCATTATCTAGAACTTGTTGTACAGCAGTATCGAGAGGGGGATAGGTCTCTTTAACCTTATTATCAATATACGCTTTGGTATATTGATCCCATCCATATGGTCCCAAAATACCCGACAAAGCATAGGCTAACCACGTCTTCCCCGCATTATTCGGCCCGATAAACACAGTGAATGGCTTCAGATCGATTTCGGCCTCTTTGATAACTCCCAGGTTGCGAACTGATACTTTCATGCGAGGCATCTCCCGTTTGAGTCTCGATTGCTCGTGCTTTCTTTCGTCTTTGCAGTATATCAGATATTTCGTCATAACCATATGCCTTCATACCTTTCGGGTCTTGCTGGTAGGAGTGAAAACGAGGATAGAACGCATAGGTAATCGGTACCCCTTTGTGCCATTTTCACGTCATTTTAATAGCCACTTCATTACAATGAAATACAGTGATATAGATAGAAGCGATTTGGAAGCATCAGGGGTGTGATATGGCTGAACCTCTCTCTTTTGTGATTGTGGGCAATGGCATAGCCGGAGTAACTGCCGCCGAAACTGTGCGCCAGGAGCAGCCGTCGGCAGAGATCACCATTATTGCGGAAACGCCAACCCCGGCCTGTTACCGGCCTGCGCTCAAAGACTACCTGGCGGGGCGCGTATCCGAAGAGGCTCTGTTTGCGCGTCGCACTGGCTTTTATGCTGATAAGGGCTTGCGTTTCTTGCTCGATCGCGTCACGGCTATCGATGTGGCGCAACACCAGCTTGCGCTGCGCCGGGGGCAGAACGTCGGCTATGATCGTCTGCTGCTGGCTACCGGAGCGCGCGCGCGCCGCCTGACCTGCCCCGGCTGCGACCTGGCGGGCGTGCTGACCCTGCGTTCCATCACCGACTACCAGGCTGCCATGCGTTTCCTGAAAATCGCGCGGCGCGTCGTCGTCTATGGCGGCGGCCCGCTCGCACTGGAGACGGTGGAAACGCTGCGCCAGCGCGGGATGGCTGTCACGCACCTGCTGCGCCGCCGCCAGTTATGGGCGGACACGCTGGATAGAACCGCGTCCGAACTGATCCTGCATCAAGAACAGGAAGCCGGAGTTGAGGTGCGTGTCGAAGATGAGATCAGCGAGATTATCGGCAGGCAGGGTCGGGTCATGGGCATCATCACGCGCAATGGCGCGCGCATCCCCTGCGATCTGCTGATAACGGCTATTGGCAGCGAACCCGCAATCGACTTTGTACAGGCCAGTTCCATTGCCTGCGAGCGCGGCATCACGGTCGATCACGCTATGCGTACCAGCGTCGCCGATGTGTACGCGGCAGGCGATGTGGCGGAAACGCTCGATCCGCTCACAGGCCGTATGCGCATCCTCGGCCAGTGGTACCCCTCTATGCAGCAGGGCCGCGCCGCCGCCTACAGCATGTTGGGGATGCTCGACGCGCTGCGCCTGCGTCATGCCGCAACCTATAGCAGCGCCTATTTGCGCCCCATCAATACCTACTCGCTTTTCGGCTTCGATATAGCCGCCATTGGCTTAACGCATGTATCCACGCCCGCTTATACGGAAGTAGTGGCCGATATAAAGACGCACATTTACAGCAAAGTGATACTCAAAAACGGCGTGCCGGTGGGAATGCTCTCCTTCGATAGTCGCCGCGATATGCTGGCGATCAAACGCGCCATCGATCATAGCGTCGATCTCACTACTGTAGCATCATGCCTGTTTGAGCGCGATTTCAAGCTGCAAACGTGGCTCGACGCGCAAAAAATTCCCGCCCCTGTGCTGGCTGTGCGCAAGGCCAGGACGAACGTGGCGCAACTTGTCGCTACAACGCCTGCTCGCAGCTTTAGAAGCCAGTTCGCGCCCAGCGCGCCCCTCCTGGAATGGCAGGACGAGGACGAAGACACCGGGCGTACTATAGCAATGGAGCTACCCGTCAACAACAACCCCTATAACCTGCATATCATCCCGTCCGCCGCCTTCCTGGCACCCATCCTGCCAGCCAGAACCGCGCAAACGCTCGTTGCCCGCGATGATATTGACCATACTCCCACCATCATGCTCAATGAGCAAGACCCTGATATGACCGTCGCGCCAGCGCACACGCACACTCCTATCAGCCAGGCCGAGAGCCTGACCATCGGGCGCGAAGCCGCCTGCAAACTGGTCATCAATCACCAATCCATCTCGCGTCAGCACGCCACCATCACCTGCGCCAACGGCATCTACCTGCTGCGCGACCTCGGCAGCCGCAACGGCACCTTCATCAACGAAACCCGCCTCGCGCCCGACCGCGATTACCCTCTCAAGCCGCGCGACCATATCCGCATCGGCAACCTGCTAACCTACCAGTTTCTGCTGCGTCCCGTCGTGCCGGGCGCATGATATGGTAGACTTATGAGAAAAAGGATGGCACATTTATGCCTTACAGCTTAAAAGCAGACCCGCGTATCTTTGAGAAATACCCGCACTATACCGCGCTCGTTATCTATGCTCATGGCTTATCCAACAAGCCGGGTGATGAGTATAGCACAAAGCTGTTGCGCGACGCCGAGAATAGGCAGCGAGCAGCCTTTGGAGATGCAAAAGCGGCCAGCCATCCACATGTTGCGGCGTGGCGCGCAGCATATGAAAGCTTCGGAGCCAAACCTAAAAAGTTCCTGTGTTCCGTCGAAGCTTTACTTAACCGCACATTGAAAGGGAACGACCTGCCGACCATCAACTATGTTGTCGATGTGTACAACGCCGTCAGTCTCGCGCATGTGCTGCCGGTTGGCGGAGAAGACCTGGACCGGCTTGAAAGCGATCTCGTCCTGACCTTTGCCACCGGGAATGAGCCATTTGACACGATGGAAAATGGGGAAGCGGTCATCACCCACCCCGAACCGGGAGAGGTCGTCTTCGCGGATAGCGCGGGCGTGACCTGTCGCCGCTGGAACTGGCGACAATGCCGCCGCACTGCGCTTACCCCTGCGACGCGCAACGCCTACTTCGTGCTGGACAGCCTCGCCCCCTACACCATCGAGGCATTGATGAACGCAGGCGAAGAACTGATGGGCTATTTACGCGAGACCTCACCCGACTGCGTCGTGACGTATGAATTGCTGGGCCAGAGTCTGTGAATGATGGGGAAAGATTCCATCAGGATGCCTGGGGCGCAGGCGTCCTGATTCGTATGATTATCTCACTGATTATACGTGGGCTTCTTCGCGCACCCAGGAGGGGAGGACGCCCCACAGGTTGAGCGCGATGGGGCGCGAATGCCAGAGGCGCGGCGGCGTGGTAACGTCGCGGTCAAAGTATTGTTGCAGTTCCGCTGAGAGTTCGATATGCACGCCCTCCACGTCGGCGAAACGCAGGAAGAGGTCGTTGCCCGCGCCGTGACGCCCCGGCCCCCACAGGATGGCCCGCTGCTGGCGGCTGAGATAGTCGGCCCATACCAACAGTTCCGCGCCGGCGGAGATGCTGTAGCCGATATGGTCGATGTCTTCCTTGCCCTGCATCAGCATCAGCGTGTGGTGATCGTTGTTGCAGCGCAGCCAGGCGCATTCGCGTAAGAGCCAGTCGGAGATGTCAAAGCCCAGGCTCTCGGTGTAAAACTCGACCATCGATTCCATATGCGGGGTGCGAATCGCCAGGTGTTGCAACGCTTGCGGGCGCAAACGCGAGCGCCTGCCTTCGTTGTTGCCGGGAGGCACGGTCAGCGAATCGTCGGGAACGACCGATATTTCGATGTGGTTGCCATCGGGATCATAGAACCACAGCGTATCGCCCATTTCAGGGTTGCCGTCGCGCGCTTGCAACGCTAGCTCGATGCCCGACTGGCTGAGACGAGCGGCCAGCGCGGCCAGTTCCGCGTCCGTGTCCACCTCGAAGGCGATATGGTGCAGCCGCGATTTTGTAGCGGCTGGCGTGCGTCCATTGCTCGCGCTGGTGCGGTTATCGTTGAACAGGCTCAAACAATGGTGTTCATCGCCCACCGAGAGGAAGGTATTGGCCTCCTCAAATTCTACATCCTCGCCCGTCGAGGTGATTTCGGTGGCTCGTAGATTGAACCCCAGCGTCTGCCGGTAAAAGCGCGTCTGCGCCGGTACGTCGGACGCCCATAACCCTACGTGCGCCAGCCGCGTCACGCGCACCTTCTGAATTTGTTGCTCGCTCATACTTGCCTCCTGCTATGCAGCAAACCTGTTCTCTTTATGTGTTACTGTGTATCATACACAGCCATAGCGGAGGGGTCAACGAAACTACCCGAAGGTCATATAGCGAGGTCACTCGTGAATTTTCGAGGCCGCTCGGAACTACTCGACCGGCCTATTTTTTTAGTGATGGGGCATGGGGGTCTTGTCTGGCTTCCCACCGTTATTGCCGTTGCCATGCCCACCGTTATTGCCGTTGTTCCCATTCCCATTCCCGTTTCCGTTTGAGGTTTTCATGGTTATCGAGGTTGTCTGGGCAACTGTGCCATCGGGATTCAGAATGCCGGCGCTCAGAGGATGCTGATTACCATTCCAGCTTGTCGTGAAGGTATACAGACCAGTTTGGAACGAGCCTTGCGCGTCCATGACCTGCCCGTTCACCAGCAATTGCGCCCCCGGCTGTATATTGCTACCAGTAATGATAATGGTGGCATGTTCACCCGGATGTGCCGACAGGATGATCTCAACACTGAGCAAGTGGGGTACTGTATCGCCCAGGTGTCCCAGTTCATCTGTTGTTATCAGGCGTTCCGCCAGGGCGAGTTGAGGAAGAAGTCCCCGCAGCACACGCCGTCCATCACCTTTGAGGGCTGCGAGTTTACTGCTCAGGCTATCACGGTCCGGTCCTGCCGGTAGGCCCTGAATGGCGCTGGCAGCAGCGCTCACATCCTGATCGAAATCTGCCAAAGTCTGACGATAGGTATTCTCCTGTGCTGGAGCGGCAAGATCAGTCAGCATGTTAAGTTGTTCCCTGGCAAACTGCATATCCAGTTCGGCTCGACTTTCGGATGAGCCTGCAAGCGAGACTTGTACGTGTTGCTCCCAGCGCTTCACTGCATAGAGTGGGTTCTCAGGATTGGAAACCCGCGCCGCCACAGTCAACACACCGGTTCCTAACACGAGTACCAGGAGACAGAAGCCAAGCGCAATGCCGTAGACGGGGTGCGCTCGCCAGAAGTGCGAGCGCACTTTGCGCGCAGGCTGTTTCTGGCGTAATGCCGCATGGTGCAGTAAGAGGCGAGTCTCTAAAAGCTCGACGAAGTCCGGGTCGGCCTGTAACTGGGGATGGGATTGTAAATGCCTTGCTACAGTCACCAGTTCATCTATCTCCGGGTCGTGATCGGGCGCTGGCTCCTCACTGTTCCAGCGGTGCCTACCCCCCTGCTGGAGCAGATCATTGAGACGTTCCGGTTGTGATTTCATGGTTTCCCTCCCCGGTGTTGCGACTTGACGGGAGACACCTGCTCTGAGAACTCTTGCTTCCCCAACAGGCGATGCAGGCTTTGCAGCGCTCGAAATTGCAAGGCTTTGACGGCGTTGGCTTTTTTCCCGATCATGCGAGCTACTGTTGCCACATCATATCCCAGGATCAGGCGGCCAATCAGCACCTGGCGTTGCTCTTCCGTCAGCGCATTCATCGCATCAACTACGCTCTGCCACGTCTCATGTGTCTCCACGATCTGCGCCGGGTCCACGCTGAGATATATGCTCACCAGTGCCTTATAGTTACCTGGTGCTTCCTCTTCCCGATCCTCCGGTTCGAGCGAGACGAGAACTGGCAGGCGCTCGCGCTTGCGATAATAGCCAGCCACAGTGATACGCGCAATCTGGAGTAGCCAGGCGGCAAAACCTGCCTCGTCGCTGGCTCTCAATTGACTGATGCCTTCGACCATTTTTAAGAATACTTCGGAGGTCAGATCCTCTGCTGTGGCGCGGTCGGGCGTGCGCGCGGCAATATAGGCAAACACGCCAGGGAGAAACTGGCGATACAGGATGCTCTGTGCCTCGGGTTCGCCTCGCCGCGCCTGTTCAAGCCGGGGGCCGATAGGCTCCATCGAGTGATTACCTCCATGCAAAGAATGGTCTCTATACATACAGTTGCAATGCGGTCTATTTTAGTTACGGGTTAGCGAAAAGACAATCTCATAGCCTTTCTATCTGCGTTTTCTGATCCATCATAGCAATATATATGGAAGCCGTAACCAAATGCCCGCTTAATGCAACTATGTCTACGAGGGTGAAGCAAAGCAAGGCATTTTCCCCATTTTCCCCCCCGCCTCGTCAGCGGGAATGCCCTGCTTGCAGGCACCCTCCGAAATGCGGAAATTATTTAAGGAAGAGGTTTGTATGAAATTCGTGCAGATAGTAAAAGGTAAACTCTTTGTTACCATGCTTGCCGGTGTCGTGCTTATTGGAGGCGCAACAGCAGCATTTGCCGCAACTCCGGCTGGTCAAGGGATTATCCACGCAGGCGCTCACCGGCAGCCCGCTGCAACTGCGCCAGGTAAAGCGAGCCATAAAGACAAGGATCATAGCCATGCCACGACCGCGACCGGCCACGGCAATAGTTGCCCTGGATTTCCCCAGGCGCAACAACTGGCAAGCGAATTTTTGCTGAGCGCGGCCAGCACGGGTGATGCCGTGCTGGCTATTTGCGCGCTGCACCAGGGAACATTTAAGGGGACAACCACCGGTGGTACATCCGTTAGTTCCAGCCGCGTCTTTGGCTATGGTGAGATCGAGATGCTGCTGACTTACACGCAATCCCTGGCAAGCCACGATAAAGCCAACACCAGTGGAACGCTGACCAGCAACAACGCGCGCAACTATCTGGCGCAAGCGCTCCAAAATTGTGGCGCGACTCCCTTAGAGACCTGCCTCAAAAGTAACATCCCCGGTTTCCAACCCGGCAGCAGCACCGGGACTACCAATGGTCAACATAGCGATCATGGACACGGCAATAGCAATGGGAAGCCGACCAGTACCCCGACTCCCCATCACTAGCTCTATCGGGCTGCTCAACTTTTGTGGAAGTCTCATCAACGAGGACTATTCCCGGTGACCGGTTATCTTGAAAAGGAGCAAAGACATGTTTATCGCTGGACTCGGCACTTTCTTCTTTGGCCTGCTGCTCGGCTGGGTATTCTACCGGACGCTGCGCCTGAAAGCGCGCGCGAGTATACTCGCGGAGGTCTCAACCATCATCGGGGCGCTTGCCGGTGCAGCAGTCCTGACCTTGTTTAGGAGCGATGTGTTGTTCGGCCTGTATGCCACTGGTCTGATCATAGGCTTTTTTGCCTACTTTGCCATTGATCTGTGGCTGTCCAGTAAACAGGGGGCGCAGCCCTGGCGGGAAGTGCTGATACCGCCTGCTGCTGCGCCCGTCACACCTCCGACTGCCCCCGCGACTGAGGAAAATGACGTGGGATAAAACAGATGATCGTTAATGTTCATAATCGCGTCCCTACAAATCGCCCGGAGGGATGCGGATCTCATAACGCATAACGCTTGCCTCTCTCCTCCCATCATGATATAGTGGGCATCAGGGCCGGATGCCCACAAGGGGCATCCCTACATGTTGGAGAACCCCTTTCCCCTCCCCCGCCATGTCTTTCGCAGGCGCGGGAGGAGTGGCGGCGGGGTTCGTCGTAATGTAGTGACGCCCCTTGTGGGCGTCAGGAAAAATTTTGTAGAGGCGGGAAGAATCGTGTCTGATCCGGTGCAACTGCAGTTAGTGGGAGCCACGCATAATAACCAGCGGCTCTTTTCTGACCATTACCTCAATGTTATTTTGCCGGGACAGTGGGATGGTTTGAAGGATGAAGCGGCCTTGCTCATGGCGCAACTCCGGCGCATTTACGCCAGCTTTACCCCCAGTAGTAGCAATGAGGCGCAAACGGAAGAGGATTGGATTAAGCCCGTGCTGCGCGCGCTTGGTCATACTTTTGAAGTGCAGGCCCCGCTCAAAGTGCCGGATGGCATACAGCGACCCGATTATATCTTCTACGAAAACAATGTTGCGCTGGCCCTCAATAAAAACAAGCCTGTGGATGCCGGACTATTGCGGCGCGGCGCGTTCGCGGTAGGCGATGCGAAATCGTGGGATCGCCCGCTGGATAAGGCGCTGGGGAGCAAAGGCAAAGGCGGCGACCCGTTCAGCAACAAAAATCCTTCGTACCAGATTTTTTTCTATATGCTGCACAGCGGCCTGGCGTGGGGCATCCTCACCAATGGGCGCAAATGGCGACTGTATCACGCGCAAACGGCGCATACGCTGGAGATTTTCTACGAGGTTGACCTGCCCGCGCTGCTGGAAGCGGATGTCGAATCCTTTTTGTACTTTTATGCCTTCTTCCGGCGCGGCGCGTTCGAGGACGGACCGCTTTCACTGGCAAGCATCCTGAAGGCCAGTACGGAATTCGCGCGCGAGATTAGCGATAACTTACGCGAACAGGTCTACGGGGCTTTGCGTTATGTCGCGCAGGGCTTTTTTGAATATAAAGCTAATGGCCTGACGCCATCGCCTGAAACCAACAAGCTCATTTACGATAATTCGCTGATTTTGCTGTATCGCCTGCTCTTTTTGCTGTATGCCGAGGCGCGCGACCTGCTCCCGCTGCAAGATAACAAACGCTATCGCCGCCAGTACAGCCTGGAAGCCATTAAAAAGGATGCCGTGTCCGCTTTGCAAGACGAGCTGATCTTGCCCGATAGCGACCTGTTCTGGACGCGCCTCACCTATCTTTTCAAGATCATCAATCTGGGCAGTCCGCCCCTGACCGTGACGACCTTCAATGGTGGCCTGTTTGATCCGGGGCATCACCCATTCCTCGAGCAATACGCCGTTGGTGATGTATGCCTGTGTCGCGCCATCGATAAACTGGCGCGCGTCAAAAACCAGTTTGTCGATTACCGCGATCTTTCAGAACGTCATCTGGGAACCATCTACGAAGGGCTGCTCGAATATAATACGCTCTTTGTAGCGGAGGAACCGATGGTTGAGCGCAGGTCGAGCAGCAAAATTGGTCCCGCGCTGGATGTGCCAAAGAAAGATATTGCCGGGGAATTTGCGCCGGGCGAGGTCTACCTTGTCAATGATCGCGGCGAGCGCAAACTGACGGGCAGCTACTATACGCCCGACTACATCGTCAAATACATGGTGGACGAGACGGTGCTACCTGTCCTTGATGCCGCCATCGCGCACGCGCAGAGCGACGCGCAACGCATCGCGGCGGTACTCTCGATCAACGTACTCGATCCCTCTATGGGCAGCGGCCATTTCCCGGTAGAGGTGACGGAATATATCGCCCGCTACCTGGTAGGGTTGGGCATTCAGCCGGAAGAGAGCGCCGAAACTGCCAGGGCGCGAGCAACGAGCGCCACAGGCGAAACGGACCTGATCTACTGGAAACGTCGCGTAGCGCAACAATGTATCTACGGCGTCGATCTCAACCCGTTGGCCGTCGAACTCGCCAAGCTCTCGCTCTGGCTCATCACCGCCGCCAAAGACCGCCCGTTAAGCTTCCTCGATCACCACCTGCGCACCGGCAACGCGCTGATCGGCGCGTGGTTAGAAGACGTGGCAGCCGGGCAGCATCCGCGTATCAAGCAGGTGCAGAAACGCGCGCAAGAAGTGGAGGCGACGCGCAAAGAAAGCGGCCAGATGACGCTCGAACTCTTCGATGAAGCGTTCCAGCAGACCACGCGCGGCGCGCTGGATGCCATAGCCGCCATTGAAGACAACCCCGGCGTCACCATCAAGGATGTCAAAGCGCAAGAGGCCGCCTATGCAGCGCTGCGCCAGCATTTCATCGATAAGTACCAGCGCCTGGCAAACCTGAGTACGGCCCTCTACTATGACCTGCCCGTCAGCCCCGACGTATGGCGTCCCCTGGCCGACTACGCGCTGGGCAGAGTCGAGCAGCCCCCATCGCCACAATTTGAGGACTGGCGCGAAGCCGCCGACGCCATAGCGGAGCGCAAACGTTTCTTGCACTGGGAACTCGAATTTCCCAACATCTTCTTTGATAGCCAGGGCCAGCCCCTCGGCGAACACGCCGGCTTCGACGTAGTTATCAGCAACCCGCCCTACGTGCGCCAGGAAAAGCTGGGACCCGACAAGCCTTTCTTCCAGGAACGCTACGAAATCTATCACGGCGTAGCAGACCTGTTCGTCTATTTCTTCGCGCAGGGATTACGACTATTGCGCAAGGATGGCAGGTTAGCGTATATCAGCAGCAATAGCTGGTTGCAAGCCAACTATGCTACAGCTTTACGTCGATACCTGCAAAATAATACAACTGTTGAGACTATTATAGATCTCGGTGATAATCATATTTTTTTAGATGCTCCTGATCTTACACCTGCTATTCAGGTTGTTAGAAAAATATCACCGTCCGGTACCTATACCGCAAAGGGGGCCATATTTGCTCGAGGAGAGAAAGTATCTCTTTTGAAAGAGGATCTCTCAAATAAACAATTTGCCCTTTCCATTCAAGATCAGTCTGACGCTGGGTGGCAGTTAAATAGTGATATTTCTCGATCACTATTTAGTAAGCTAATGGCTTCTGGCAAGCCATTTGGAGATGTGATTGAAATGCGGGTGTATAACGGGGTGAAGACAGGACTGAACGAAGTATTTATCATCGGTCAAGGTATCCGAGATCGATTGGTAAATGATGATCCAGCATGTCAAGAAATTATCAAACCAATATTGCGCGGTGAGGACCTTAGACCATGGTATCAAGAAAACGAGGGAAATTGGCTCATTTGTTTCCCGCATGGTTGGACAAATCAAACCTTTCCAAATTTAGCCCTTTCTGAATCCCAGGCTTGGAAGGAGCTATCTATTCGTTATCCAAGTATAGCTCAATACCTTGAACCATTCGCAAATAACGCACGTAAACGCCAAGATAAAGGACAATATTGGTGGGAATTACGACCATGCGACTATTATAATGCTTTTGATATGCCTAAAATATTTTGGCCCAACATTACAAAGTTTCCGCGCTTCTCTTGGGATGAACGAGGGCAATTTGTAAACAATAAAGGCTTTATCGCGTTGCCTGACGATGAATCTTTGCTTGGTATTCTACAGTCAAAAGTATGTTGGTTCTGCATTACACGTTTGTGTATGCCCTTGGGTGAACGTGCAGGTTTAGTACGCTATCAACAAAATACACACAAATTAGTTCTCTTGCCTATCCCTTCTTTTTCGACACTTCAGCAAAATAATGTGATCGAATTGGTTAAAAAGCTTACCAATACGGCGCAGCAGCGTTACGAGGTCAGGCGCAAGACGACGTACCGCATTGCGCATGATCTTGGCACGCC
>JBOGTO010000518.1:0-5475 GCA_050695155.1 Ktedonobacteraceae bacterium | reverse complement strand
CATCATCGTCCACCCCCGCCCCTACGGATGCTGGCAAGGGTTTTCTCAGCCCTGGTTTTCCTGTTCCAATTCTTTCAACAACTTCACGTCCTGTTTGCTGCTCAGGTCCAGCTTCTCAAACAGATCGGGTCGGCGTTCTCTTGTTCTCCTGATGGCTTCTTTTCGACGCCATTTCGCTATCTCGGCATGGTTGCCTGATAGGAGTATATCAGGGACGCGCCAGCCGCGAAAGTCGGGTGGGCGTGTGTAGTGGGGGTATTCCAGCAAGCCTGCGCTGTGTGACTCTTCCAATGTCGATTCTTCGCCATTCAGTACGCCGGGTAGCAGGCGGCTGGTGGCATCTACCACCATCATAGCGGCCAGTTCGCCGCCCGTCAGCACGAAGTCGCCGATGGAGAGTTCGTCGGTTACGAGATACTGGCGCACACGCTCATCGATGCCTTCGTAGTGGCCGCAGATCAGCGTAATGCGTTCCACCTGCGATAAATCGCGCGCTACCTGCTGTGTAAAGAGGCGACCTTGCGGCGTCAGCAGGATGATTGGCCCGGACTGGTAGACGGCCTCGACGGCGGCGAAAATGGGATCGGGCTTCATGACCATGCCCGCACCGCCGCCGTAGGGATAGTCATCGACGACATGATGCTTGTCTGTCGTAGCGTTGCGGATATTGTGCAGCGCGATGCTCAGCAGTCCGCGTTCCTGGGCGCGTTTGAGAATGCTTTCCGAGAATGGCCCCTGGAACATATCGGGGAAAAGCGTGAAAATATCAAAATGCATGGGCAAGCCGCCTTTTTGGGTGCTACAAGTCTGGTCTACGTGTGTTACAATAGCACCGTTGCAAAATACTGGCAAGTGGTTATAATGGGTTGGAGCCTCCGATGTCCTTGTCCCAGGTACAACAGCCCGAGGATTTGTACGATCAGATCGTCATCCTGGTGGGCAGCGCTATTCGTTTATTAAGCGGTGAGGCAGGGGTTTTTGTTGTTTCCAACGAAGCCTTTGACCCTTTGAGTAGCGCCGAATATAGCGCATATCGTCTGAGCGATGCTGGCTGCGCCTTCTTGCTGGCGTTGGCGCAGGGACGCGCGCAGCCGGATAGGGCGCATCCTCTAGTAGTGGATGAGATGCCGCGAGAAGCGATTGCGCAACTGGGAATGCTTGATGTAGATGTTGAGGAACAGCCGTCGCCGGGGCTGCAACGCTGCGCCATGCTGGTGTACGATCATGCAGGTGTGCTGGGCCTGCTGCATTATGTGCGACAATGCGGCGCTCATTCCTGCTTTGAACGCACAATGGGCGAAGCAGACGCGCTGCCGCTGTTTATCGCGCACCTGGCCGCCGGTATTCGCACAGCATTGAAGACACAGGTCTTGCTGAAAGAGCAGAGCCGCCTGGCGGACATCTTCCAGCAGAGCGCGGAGGGCATCCTGACGGTTGATATGCAATTGCGCGTTGTCGATTTTAACCCGGCCATGCAGCGATTGACGGGCTGGCTCGAAAGCGAAGTGCTGGGCAAGTACTATTACGAGGTGTTGCGCCCGCACGATCGCCAGGGCAATGGACTCGGCGCGCGCGACTCGCTTTTTGTGCGGGCCTTTGCTGCGCAGGGCCATGTGCAGCGCGAGATGGTGTTGACGGCGCGTGATGGACAGCGTTTCGATGTCTTTGTCACGGCCTCCTCGATCCGTTCAAGCAGAGGGGAGCCAATTGGTGGTATCCTGACAGTGCGTGACATTTCGCGCGAGCGCGAGCAAGAGGAGCAGCGTTCAACCTTTATCTCGGTCATCTCGCACGAGTTGCAAACGCCCATTGCCATCATCAAGGGCTATGCCTCAACACTGGCGCGTCCAGATGCCGTACTGGAACAGGAAACGCTGCGCGCGCGCTTGCAAGCCATTGAGGAAGAGGCGGATAGCCTCGATAAGCTGGTGGGCAACCTGCTGTATGCATCGCGCATCCAGGCCGGTGGTCTGCAAATGGAGATCGTGCCGCTTGATTTATCCAGCCCGGTGCAGAAAGTCGCGCTGCACCTGCGCGTGAAAAGTCCCGGTGTGACGGTGAAACTTGAGTTGCCCGCGCATCTTCCGACCGTCATGGCGGATAGAGACCGCATCGAAGAAGTGCTGCAAAACCTGCTGGACAACGCGGTAAAATATTCACCGAAAAGGCGCGAAGTCACCGTTGCGTGTCATTCAACGAGCGATGAAGTGATTGTGAGCGTGAGCGATGTTGGGATGGGCATTGCGCTGCGCGAGCAGGAACAAATTTTTGATCGTTTTCACCGCGTGGACAACAGTTCGACGCGCTCGACCCAGGGAGCCGGACTGGGCTTATATATCTGCCGGGCCATTGTTGAGGCGCATGGAGGACATATCTGGGTTGAGAGTGTCCTGCATCAAGGCTCAACGTTTTCATTCAGCTTGCCTCGTGAAGAGAAAGCGCATGTACCAATGGTGGTTTTTTAATGGAGAAGGATACTTTTGATCAGCGTGATATGACCATTCTGGTCGTGGATGACGAGCCGCGTATCCGCGACTATGTGCGTATGAATCTGGAGCTAGAACGGTATCGCGTGCTGGAAGCCTGCAATGGCCGAGAGGCCATCGAGCAACTGCGCGAGCATCTGCCCGATTTAGTCGTACTGGATGTGATGATGCCCGAAATGGATGGGTTTGAGACCCTGCGCCATATACGTGAAGTTTCGACGGTTCCCGTCATCATGCTTACGGTGCGTCAGACGGAACAGGACAAGATTCACGGCCTTGACCTGGGCGCGGATGATTACATCGCCAAGACTGCCAGCCCGCGCGAGCTAAATTCGCGCATTCGCGCCCTGCTGCGCCGCTCGTATATGGCCGCGCCCGCCCGCAAAACAGAAATCGTGGTCGATGACGATCTCAAGATCGATTTCTCGAAGCGCGAAGTCATCGCGCGCGGGCAAAAAGTCGTCCTGCGCCCCACAGAATACCGCCTGCTTTACCATCTCGTCAGCAACGCTGGTCGTCTGCTGACACATGAAACGCTGCTCTCAAAAGTGTGGGGCAGCGAATACCGCGACGAGGCCCACTACCTGCGCCTCTACATCACCTACCTGCGCCAAAAAATCGAAAAAGACCCCGCTCACCCTCATTACATCCTGACGGAACGCGGCATCGGCTACCGTTTCAAAGAACTGGAGTCGTAAGGGGTATGGGAAATGATCGGCGTATGATAGAGGATCACGATTTCGTGAACATGGCTGTGTGGAGCGGACCGGATGCCCACAAGGGGCATCCCTACATATGGGAATCTCCCCTTTTCCCCCATCCGCCGCATTTCTGCAAGGCGAAGCGAGGCAGGAGAGGGGTATCGAGATATGTAGTGACGCCCCTTGTGGGCGTCAGGCGCTTGCGCCGCCTTGTGGGCGTCAGGCGCTTGCGCCGCCCGCGTCCCTTTCACCCGATGGTCCCACTCCTGCTCATCCTGGCGTGCCTGCTACTCCTCTCGTCATGCACAACCGGGAGCAATACACCAACGGCACCGGCGATAACGCGAACTCCGACTGCTACCCAGCAGCCGGGGCCTGGGGATACGCTGCCTTCGCCCACTACGGAGAGCGCGCAGGCGCTTTTGCAGACCGAACAGCTTTTGTTGATGACGCCGCACCCGGTGCGCGATCTATATAGCCTGGCACAGCGACTCAAGTTGCATACTGCCGCTCCTATTCCGCATGTGGGGCGCATCACACCGCTCAATGAGGCGCTGGGACAGGAAGATAGCTTCTGGATCAATAACGCTGATACGCGCGCCTACACACGCATTCGCGCCAGGCTGGTCTACATTACGCCGCATGTCTATATGTATGTAGAGGATGGGCAACAGGCCAACTTGCAGGCATTGCAGGCATCCGCTAATCTCTTTGAAACGAAGACCTATCCGACCGACCGCAGCGCTTTCGGTAGTGAATGGACGCCCGGCATCGATGATGATGTGCATCTGACCATTCTTAACGCTGTTGGGCTGGGTAATGGCTATGGCGGGTATTTCTCATCCGAGGACGAATACCCGACCAGCATCAATCCCTATAGCAATGAACGCGAAATGTTCTATATTAGTCTTGATGGCGAGACTCCCGGCTCAGCCGACTATAACAGCGCGCTGGCGCACGAATTTCAGCATATGATCCACTGGCACCAGCACCCGGTTGATTTAAGCTGGACGAACGAAGGTATGTCGATGCTAGCGCAGCACATCAATGGCTTTACCGACGGTGGCGTAGACCTGGCCTTTATGCAGACGCCCGATACGCAATTGAATGATTGGTCGGACAATATCAATCTCGACACAGCGCACTATGGCGCGGGCTACCTGTTTATGGACTATTTCGCGGAACACTACGGCGGCTATGGGGTGGTGAAAGAACTGCTGCAAGACCCGGCATCGCCACCGGTGAACTTCGATGATGTGTTGGCGAAACATGGCTATACAGATCGCTTTAACGACGTGCTGAACAAATGGTACATAGCAAATTATGTGCAAGACCCGACCATCGACCGGGGACAATATGGCTATCCCAGCATCCATATAGTCGGCCTTACGCCTCAGCACAGCATTACCGGCTATCCAGCCTCCGAGGCCGATACTGTCCACCAGTACGCCGCCGAATACTATGATATTCAGCCGCAGGGGCATCGTGGCACGCTGTCGATTACACTGCAAGGCGCGCCAACCGTGCGTATCGTTGGCAATGACCCGCTCGGCTCCAACGATGAATGGTGGAGCAACCGCTACGATAACATGGACAGCACGCTGACGCGCTCTTTTGATCTGACGAGCCTGAAAGGACATCGCGCGACTTTGCAGTTCTCGACGTGGTATGATCTGGAGCAGGACTACGATTATGTCTTTGTGGAGGCCTCGACCGATGGCAAGAACTGGGCCACGCTCAAAGGCACTACTACTACCGCTACCAATCCCAATGGCGCGAACTGGGGCAATGGCTATACGGGCATAAGCGGCGGTGGCACTAATCCTGCCTGGGTGCAGGAGCATGTTGATTTGACGCCCTACGCTGGTAAAAAGGTTCAGTTTCGTTTCGAGGAAGTGACTGACGACGCCGTAAATTTGCAAGGCTTTGCCCTCGATCAGATCAGCATACCCGAACTGCATTTCCAGGATGCTGTGACTTCGGACAATGGGTGGGTGAGCAACGGCTTCATTCGCTCGAACAACGTCTTGCCCGAACATTTTACGGTGCAGGCTCTCGTTTATCAGGGTACAGCGTTTACTTTACAATCGATGGTCGTCGATCTCGCAAGCGCCCAGGGGACGTTGCAAATTCCAAATTTCGGCAGGCAAACGACGCGCGTTGTGCTGGCGGTCTCGGCCTACGCCCCCGAAACAACCCTGCTGGCACACTACCAGTTGAGCGCGAATGTTACATAGGAAATACACCGGAGATATTCCGTCGGGGCGGGGGTGGACGCGGATGTGGGG
>JBOGTO010000517.1:0-3953 GCA_050695155.1 Ktedonobacteraceae bacterium | reverse complement strand
CTGGATCAGGCGGTTCAGTTCGACGGCGTACTCCATCGGGAGTTCCTTCGTGATTGGCTCGATGAAGCCGTTGACGATGAGGGAGTAGGCTTCGGACTCGTCGAGGCCGCGACTCATCAGGTAGAAGAGTTGATCTTCGCCAACCTTCGAGACGGTGGCTTCGTGGCCGACTTCGGTCTGATTCTCTTCGACGCGAATGGTCGGGTAGGTGTCGGTGCGGGCCATTTCGTCCAGCAGCAGGGCATCGCAGCGCACGCTGGATTTGGTGTGGTGCGCGCCCGAATTGATGCGCACAAGTCCGCGATAGGAGGCGCGACCCGTCCCCTTCGAGACCGACTTCGACAGGATTTGCGACGTGGTGTGTGGCGCGAGATGCGTGATTTTCGCGCCCGCGTCCTGGTGCATTCCATCGGAGGCGAAAGCAACCGAGAGGACATCACCGCGCGCGCCCGGCTCCATCAACAGTACGGCAGGGTACTTCATGGTGACTTTGGAGCCGAGATTGCCATCGACCCATTCCATCGTAGCATCGCCGTAGGCGGCGGCGCGTTTTGTGACCAGGTTGTAAACGTTCTTCGACCAGTTCTGGATGGTAGTGTAGCGCACACGCGCGCCCTTCATAGCCTTGATCTCGACGACCGCACTGTGCAGGCTGTCGCTGGCATAAGTCGGCGCTGTGCAGCCCTCGACATAATGGACGTAGGAGCCAGGCGCGGCGATAATCAGCGTGCGCTCGAACTGGCCCATGTTTTGCGCGTTGATGCGGAAGTAGGCTTGCAGCGGAATTTCTACGCGCACATTTTCCGGCACATAGACGAAGCTGCCGCCGCTCCATACCGCGCTATTCAGCGAGGCGAACTTGTTGTCAGAGGGCGGAATGACGGTGCCGAAATGCTCTTTAATCAGGTCGGGATACAGGCGCAGCGCGGTATCCATATCAGTGAAGATTACGCCGATCTTCTCAAGGTCTTCGCGTACCTTGTGATAGACGGCTTCGCTCTCGTACTGCGCGGTAACTCCGGCCAGGTATTTGCGCTCGGCCTGCGGGATGCCCAGGCGGTCAAAGGTGTCTTTGATTTCGGCGGGTACGTCGTCCCACGTCCTGCCCTGCTCCTGCACTGGCTTGATATAGTAATAGATGTCGTCAAAGTTTATGCCGGAGAGATCAGCGCCCCAGGTAGGCATTGGACGTTTCTCGAAGAGGCCCAGACTCTTGAGGCGGAATTTGCGCATCCAGTCGGGTTCGCCCTTCATCTCGGAGATTTGCTCAACGATATTGCGGCTGAGTCCCTTGGGGGACTTGTACGCATAGTTTTCAGCCATATGGAAGCCAGGACTGTAATCCTGTTGCTCCCGGTCAAATACCTGACTCATAGAATGTACTCCATCTTGCAGGTGATTACCTGTTGGTGTGCTATCAAAAAGCTTCTTACTCGCTTGTGCTAATCCTTAGCTCTATACTCGGATTTAATTGTATTATATGGCGTTGGGGGCGTATTGTCAAGTCACATGAGAAACAAAATCATAAACAACAAAACATAGGTTATCTAGTGGTCTAGATGACTTGACAAATTAACCAGTGTCAGGTACAGTATCTACATCGTACTTTTCCAGGTTTTCGGCGAAAATGTGCGTATTTCGTCCTCTTATCCTTTCCTTTATCTACTGGCGAATGGACGCTAGAAAGGAGGATACCGCCCCTGCGCGCATGGTAGCGCGTTCGTTTCACATTCTATGACTATCGTCGATAAAAGGAGCTAGCGCTCCACTTCGACGATCGTGAACAAGGTTGTAGCTACTCTAAAGTACCCCCAAGAGTGGAGGAGAATTTACGATGAGCACTGCTAACACCTCCGGCGTTATGACTTCTACGCCGACCGATCCCAGTGGTTGGGATCGAGTCCTGGGCGCTCTGCAAAGCCTGGGACGTTCACTTATGCTGCCGATTGCCGTTCTTCCGGCTGCGGCGCTTCTGCTGCGCTTTGGTCAGCCAGACCTGTTGAACCTCACCTGGATGGCAAACGCGGGCAATGCTATCTTTGCCAATCTGCCCATGATTTTCGCCGTTGGTATCGCTATTGGCCTTACCGGCGGAGAAGGAGCGGCGGCGCTGGCATCCCTGGTTGGATTTTTAGTCTTTTCATTCACGTTCTCTACGATCTATGCTCCTACGGCGGCCAACCCGTTGACAGTGGTGGGAGGCTCCATAGATGTGCTGGCCGGTATCCTGATGGGGTTGGTGGCGGCAGGACTTTACCGCCGTTTCTACGATATTCGCCTGCCCGATTACCTGGCGTTCTTCGGTGGGAAGCGCTTTGTTCCCATCATTACAGCCGTCGTTGCTCTCATACTTGGCGTTGCCTTCGGTTTCATCTGGACTCCGGTCCAGACAGTCATCAATAACTTTGGCACCTGGATTGTATCGCTGGGAGCGCTTGGTACAGGCATCTATGGGACGTTGAACCGCTTACTGATTCCCCTGGGCCTGCATCATGTCCTCAACTCCTACGTCTGGTTCCAGCTTGGCACGTATTCGGCGAATGGAGTGGTATCGCATGGCGACCTGACGCGCTACTTCGCCGGTGATCCTACGGCTGGCAACTTCATGGCCGGCTTCTTCCCCATCATGATGTTTGGCTTACCGGCGGCGGCGCTGGCGATGGTGCGCCAGGCGCGTATTCCCAAAGTAGCTGCGGGCATCCTGATTACGGCGGCGCTGACCTCCTTCCTGACGGGCGTGACCGAGCCGATTGAATTTGCCTTCATCTTCGTTGCGCCATTGCTCTTTGTGATTCACGCTCTGCTGACGGGAACCGCGCTGGCGGTCTGTACCCTGCTGGGCATCAGGATAGGTTTCGGCTTCTCAGCCGGACTGACCGACTACCTGTTGAACTTTAGCAAGTCGAACACGAACCAGCCTCTCGTATTACTGCTCATCGGGCTGGCCTACGGCGTCATTTACTACTTCGTGTTCAGTTTCGTCATCAAGCGCTTTGATCTGGGAACGCCGGGGCGTGGCGAAGCCTCGACCGGTCTGAGTACCGACTGGATTCTACCTGAAAGCCAGCGCGGACCCAAAGTTGCGAAGCGAGGCGCGGCGGGAGCCGCAACCGCGACGGAAGACCGTGATGACGTGCTGGCTGTAGAAGTGATCGCTGCTCTTGGTGGTAAGGAGAACATCCAGAGCGTAGAGGGATGTATCACGCGGCTGCGTCTCTTTATCAACACTCCAGAGTTGATCGACGAGGCGCGTCTCAAGAGCCTCGGTGCTTCTGGCGTGATTAAGCGCGGCAAGATTGCGCAGGTCGTGATGGGGACGCAATCTGATCGCATCGCCACGCGCATGAATCGCATCCTGAAAGGTCATAGCGAGGTCGCGGATGTGGTGGAGAGCAGCGGAGGTGCCGGGGAATAATGGCAGAGATAGACGTTCTTGCGCCGCTCGATGGCACGGTCGTTGGGCTGGAAAACGTGCCTGACGAGGTGTTCGCGCAGAAGATGGTGGGTGATGGCGTGGCTATCGACCCATCAGGGAATGTGGCGGTCGCGCCTGTGCCGGGTACGCTCGTCAAGCTCTTTCCGGGCGGACACGCCTTTGGTATCGCTACCAATGATGGTGTTGAGCTTATCGTACATCTTGGGCTTGATACCATCGAGCTTAAAGGTGAGGGATTCGAGAACCTTGCAGTCGAGGGTCAGGTAGTTCACGCTGGGACGCCTATCGTGCGCTTTGACCGCGCCGCAATCGAGCGTATGGGCAAGGTGATGCTGAGTCCGGTCGTTTCCACGGGTAGCGGGACCATCGTGTATTGTGCCGGTGGGGTGGTGCAGGCTGGACGTGACGTTCTCTTTGTCCTGAAGGTTTGAAGCTTTATTATCCGTAGGGGCGACCCTTGTGGTCGCCCGCTCTCGGAAGGCGAGCAGCATGAGAGGTACGGGCGGGCGACCACAAG
>JBOGTO010000516.1:0-5808 GCA_050695155.1 Ktedonobacteraceae bacterium | reverse complement strand
CCTACTTGACATGCATAGGCAGGTCTTCTATAATGAGCAAGCGTCACAGGAAAGCATATCTTCTAGCGTTGCGCCACAACCTGCGCTATCTTATTTGCATGGACGTTTTACTCACACAATTATGAAGGGTTGAAAGCTAGTATGATTTATAACGTGGCGCAGTTGATGAAGGCTCCGGTTGGAACCACGCAAGTCAACGATTTCCATGAAGAAGATTTCCAGGCTGATGACGATATTCATGTGGTCGGCCCACTCGACGGGCATGTGCGAATGCGCCGCACCAACCAGGGGTTGCTGGTTGATGGATGGGTAGACCTCACGTTGCAGCTTGAATGCAACCGCTGTTTGAAAGTTTTCGAGCAGCCCATGCATGTTACCTTTGAAGAGCAATTTTATCCAACCGTTGATGTAGTGAGCGGTTTGCCGCTGGCCCCTTTCGATGAGGAAGAGATTTTCCCCATCGACGCGCATCACGAGCTTGATCTGACCGAAGCGATACGCCAGAACGCGCTGACAGAGCTGCCAATGGTGACGCTTTGCCAGGAGGATTGCAAGGGGCTTTGTTCGCAGTGTGGGCATGATCTCAATCTTGGCCCGTGCGAGTGTAAACCAGAAGTCGATGCACGTTTGAGCGTACTCGAAAAATTGTTGCAAAACGGTTCACAGTCATAACAATATGTCGTACAGGGTAGGGGCGGGGCTTGCCCCCGCCCTGGCGAAGATTCAGGAGGAGTTAATCATTATGGGAGCGCTACCAAAGCAACGAACTTCCCATGCCCGCCAGGGAGAACGGCGGTCGCATCATCATCTGACACTACCACAGTTGCGCCAGTGTCCGCAGTGCCGGCAGCCCCGGCTCGCGCACCACGCCTGTCCCAACTGTGGCACTTATCGCGGACGCCAGGTTTTCTATCCAAAAGCAAAGAAAAGCTAATTTAGAGGGAGGCGAGTGAGCTACTATCTGCCTCCTTTTCAACAGAGTGAATACCTATGACGGCACACATCGCCTTTCTTTTCCCTGGACAGGGTAGCCAGGCGGTCGGAATGGGCGCAGATATTTTCGAGGCATCGAGCGCGTCACGTCGAGTTTTTGAAGCGGCTGACGAGGCGCTAGGTTTCTCGCTCAGCAATCTGTGCTTCTCTGGCCCCGAAGAGACCTTGCGCGAAACGATTAACGCCCAGCCTGCCATTGTTACCGTTAGTCTTGCGTTGCTGGCAGCCCTGCAAGAAGCATTATCTTCAACGCATTCCTCGTCCTGGTCTTCGCCTCTCACTCCCAGTTTCACTGCTGGTCACAGCGTGGGCGAATATGCCGCGCTGGTGGCATCTGGCGCGCTTGACATGCAGGACGCTATTAAGCTGGTACGCGAGCGCGGGCGTTTGATGCATCACGAGGGAACCGTGTGTCCCGGTAGCATGGCCGCCGTGATCGGCATGGACGAGGAACCATTGCAGGAAGTGTGCCGCGAAGTAAGTGCGCAGTCCAGCGCGAATGCTGACGCCAGCACGCATGTGGGAATGGGACAGGTAGCAGTTGCCAACTACAATGCGCCGGGTCAGATTGTGATCTCTGGCGAGCAGTCGGCTCTGAAATCGGCGATGGAACTGGCAAAGATGCGTGGGGCCAAACGGGTCATCCCCCTGTTGGTCAGTGGGGCTTTCCATTCGCCGGTGATGCAACCCGCCGCCGCCGGGCTGGCACAGGCCATCGCCGCCACAACCGTGCGCGATGCCGCTATTCCGCTGATCGGCAATATCACAGCCGCGCCACTCACCAATGCCGCTGAGATACGCGCAGAATTGGCGCAGCAGATAGCCTCGCCTGTACAATGGGTGCGCACCATCGAGTACCTTGCGGGCGCGGGTATCACAACTTTTATCGAAATCGGCCCTGGACAGGCGCTAACCGGCATGGTAAAACGTATTGCGAAAGGCGCGACGCTCCTCAATATCGGCAGCGCCGCCGATATTGAAAAGGCAATAAGCACTCTACGTGAAATGAATACAGGGGATGAGGTATAATCGTAGATAGCCCTTTGCCGCCCTGGCGATGCAAATTATAAGCGCTATCTATTATTGGAATATCTGACCGATTGTGATAGGATACTTGACAAGTACTTTGAAAAAAGCCTATCTTTGCTGTAGGATAATACTGGTTCAGGTTGCAGACAGCAGCGCGGATGAAAGAATGGAAACGAGATGGTCACAGAAGCGTCAGGTATAATACGGGTAGCGCGCCAGGTTTTAATTACCATCATTGTCAATGTGGCGTTGGAAACACAGGGCGTGATACGCATGGCTCAGGGCAGCGATCAGTGGTCGCGTTTCCTGGGGCGAGAGGTACCCCGGCAAGGCGTTGCGTTGACCGTCAGAGACAATATCGTCTCCGCTGATCTGTATATTGTTGTAGCGTCTGGCGTTACTATTGTTGAAGTGGGGTCCGGCATTCAAGCGGAGGTAGCATCAGCCATTGAAGAGATGGTGGGAATGCAGGTGCGCGAAGTGAACGTTTATATTCAGGATGTCGCTTAATCGTTCGATTTATGGACGCGGTTGAGCGCGTTCCTACACATGGGGACTAGCAACAAGCATACGAGGATGGCATGCCAACTGGGATACGACGACAGGCAAGGATGATCGCCTTGCAAACACTCTATGAATACGATACGGCCCAACACCCGCCGGCTGAAGTATTGCAGCGGCACGTCGAGGAGCGTCATCTCCAGCCGAAAGTATTCGAATACGCGAATGAAATCGTTATGGGTGTTTGCGCTCACCTGGCCGAGATCGACGCTCATATTCAGAGCGCGGCGAGCGAATGGCCCTTAAACCAGATGGCTCGCATCGACAAGAATATACTCAGGCTTGCAATCTACGAAATTCTGTTTAATAATACGGTACCAGCGAAGGCAGCTATTAACGAAGCGGTGGAACTTGCCAAATTGTTCGGCAGCAATACCTCCAGCCGTTTTATCAATGGCGTCCTCGGTACAATATTTAATCGGGCGCAACATACGCCCAATCCAATCGTTGAAAGCGAGGTGAAATAGTGGCTACTGTTTCCGAACGACTCAAAAAGATTATTGTTGACCAACTGGGTGTTGATGAAAGCGAGGTCGTCCCCAGCGCATCTTTCGTTGAAGACCTCAACGCCGATTCGCTCGATCTGGTTGAGCTTATCATGTCCCTGGAAGAGGAATTCAAGCTCCAGATTTCCGATGAGGATGCTGAAAAGATCACAACGGTACAAGAGGCCGACGATTATATAGAAGAACACCTGCGATAATTTTGCTATTTGACTGCTGATGAAATTGTAACAACTACTTGCGATTGTTACAATTCATCAGTAGTTCAGGGCATCAAGGATGCGAGAAGGATTGAGTGGATAACACGTCTGCTGCTCAGGCGGTAGAAAAACTCATTCAAGAATACGGGAAACTCGTTTTCCACACGATTTATGGACTGACGGGCAACCGTGAAGAAAGTCAGGATCTCACCCAGGATACCTTTCTCCAGGCCTTCAAATCGATTGATGCCGCGTGCGCCAAAAGCGGCCCCCATTTTCACGCCAAAGCCTGGCTCATGCAGATTGCGCTCAATGCTGTGCGGATGCAGCGTCGCCGCGACAGCCTATTTCGTTTCATCCCTTTCTCGCGCATGGAAAACTCGCGCAAAGAGAGCGCGCAAAGCGGTTCAAGCGCGTCCACCGATACCATCGAGCAAGAAGCGGCGCCGCTCCAGCCAGCAGGCTATGGCGCAAACGCGCAGGCCGACCTGGAAAGCATGACGGCAGAGCGCGACGCGGTACAACGCGCCATGCAGAAAATCAGTCCTCCATTGCGCGAATGTTTGCTGCTATCAATCATTGGGCAATTCTCAGCGGCTGAAATCGCCCGGATGCTCGATATCGAAGAGGCGGCAGTTCGCCAGCGACTGGCGCGGGCGCGCAAACAATTTCAACAAATCTACTCACAGGTGGGCGGCGAAGAACTCATCGACGCACAATCTCCCATCAATTCCCCGGACATGTCACAAAATCGACTTCCCAGGCATCATAGTCCTATAGAACGTGTTGAGAGTCGAGCGTTTCGCGCCCATTCTCAACCCTGAACGTATGGAGGGACTATGCGCAACGATTCAATCGAAACGATCTTGCTGCGGCACTATGGCAGTGCTGCGCCCGCTCCGGTTGACCTGGAAGCGCGTTTACTGGCATCGGTACAACAGGAAGCAGCCGACATACGGGCGCGCGAAAGAACGGCGAGTGCATGGCGCGAACGTCGCGTGAGTCGCCGTCGCGTTTTGCGCCTGGTTGCAATCGGCAGCGCTGGCCTGGGTGTACTGAGCATTGGATTAGAGGGACTGCGCCAGGTCGAAGCCAGCTTGACTGGCTATGACGCCAACAAGCCAGCCTACACCTGATCCCGCCAGCCTCAGACGAGGCATCTAATCGATGAATCTCAACGTAGATTGATGTAGGGACGCCATTTATCGCGCCCATCGAAATGTACGGGACGCAATTGTTTCTGTAGAGTTAAGAAAGGGCATTGTCATGATTCCAGGATTTCACGGCTTCGACTTGATCGTTATTCTTATTATCGCGCTGCTTATTTTTGGCCCCAAAAAGTTGCCTGAAATGGGTTCCGCTATCGGAAAAAGCATTAAAGAGTTTCGCAAGGGCATGAATGAGTTGACCCAGCCCAAGCATGAAGAGGAAGAGTTTAAGCTGCCGGTTGCCAAAGACACCGTTCCCGTCAAACCTGGCCTGGGTAGTGTTCCTTACGAGGGCGAGATGAGCGTGCCGTCATCTACGGTCAATAACGAAGCCCAGCGCTCCGAACACCCTGTTGATTAGTAGTTGCCAGGAGAACGCGGGCGACCTATCGCCCGCCCTACAGGAGTAGATATGGCAACCAGTAATGTAGATCAGCAGGACCCTATGGCATCGTTCAATGGTCTATTCGACAGCGAAGACCCTGATGGCGCTAGCATGTCCCTCGTGGACCACCTGGAAGAGCTGCGCCAGCGCATTTTCAAATCGCTGGTAGCAGTTGTGCTGGGAGGTATTGTAGCCTTCATTTTCCGTGTTCAGATCATGAACTTTCTGACGCTGCCGCTGCCTAAACAAGCTGCGGATGTGCTTGGAGTTGGGAAAGACCACAAACTGATAGTCACAGGTCTGGCCGAAGGCTTCACTGTTTTCCTCAAGCTCTCCATTGCCGTGGGTATTCTGGTCGCAATACCAATCATCCTTTATCAAATCTGGGCTTTTGTCTCGCCAGGACTTTACCCGAAAGAGAAGAAGACCGCTCTCCCATTCGTTTTCCTGGGCATTGTCCTCTTCCTGGCAGGCATCGCGCTCGGCTTCGTCGTGCTGCAATACCCGGTGCAGTGGCTTATCAACTTTGGTTCCAGCAATTTCACCGAGCTGGTCACGGCTGATAGCTACTTTACCTTTGTGGCTTTCTTCTTGCTAGCCTTCGGCATCGTCTTTGAGATACCGCTCGTGCTGACCTTCCTGGCACAACTCGGGCTAATCACCTCGCAGACGTTGAGAAAGAAACGGCCAACGGCACACGTCGGTATGTGGATTGCAGCCACATTCCTCACGCCCGGCGCGGACCTCTACAGCCCGATCATCCTGGGCGTCGCAATGTCCGTCCTGTTCGAGTTGACGATTGTGTTCATCCGCATCACAAAACATTAAGGATTAAACAAGTTCCTCTGCATTCCGGGTCGCAGAGTTGTTGTAAAGTTGAGCGAAGCGCCGTAAACATGGCGACCGCAAGGGTCGCCACTACTATACTA
>JBOGTO010000515.1:0-3187 GCA_050695155.1 Ktedonobacteraceae bacterium | reverse complement strand
GGCGAGAGATCCTTCGCTTCGCTCAGGATGACAGCAGGGCGGCGGCTCTGCTGCCGCCCTGGCGACCTTTATACTTCCCTATATTCACCCTCTACGGTGCTGGAGTCGTTATCGGTCGTTGGTTCTTGCGGTCCCGCCGTAGTTCCGGCTGAACTGTAGATGTCCTGGCCGATACGCTGCATCGCGCTTTCGAGTTCGCTGGTTAAGCTTCTCACGCGCGGCATGTCGTTGCTGGCAATCGCGTCGCGTACCGCTGCGATCTTCGCTTCCACATCACTGCGCACACCGGCAGAGGCTTTGTCTCCCGCTTCGCGCAGCGTGCGTTCGGCCTGGTAAGCCACGCTGTCGGCGCGGTTGCGCACTTCGATCTCTTCCTTGCGCTGGCGGTCTTCCTGCGCGTGCATCTCCGCATCACGCACCATGCGATCAATCTCGCTTTGAGAGAGGCCGCTTGAAGCGGTGATCGTTATCTTCTGTTCGCGCCCGGTCGCCCGGTCCTTGGCCGAAACGTTCAGGATGCCGTTAGCGTCGATGTCGAAGGTGACTTCGACCTGTGGCACACCACGCGGAGCCGGGGCAATGCCTTCGAGCCGGAAGTGACCGAGGCTCTTGTTGTCGCGCGCCATTTCGCGCTCGCCCTGCAAGACATGGATCTCTACCGCAGGCTGATTATCATCAGCCGTACTGAAGACTTCACCCTTGCGCGCCGGAATAGTGGTGTTGCGCTCGATCAAGCGCGTCATCACACCGCCCAGCGTCTCGACACCCAGCGAAAGCGGCGTCACATCGAGCAATAGCACATCCTTGACCTCGCCTTTCAGCACACCGGCCTGGATGGCCGCGCCGATCGCTACGACTTCATCGGGATTGACACCCTTGTGCGGCTCTTTGTTGAAGATTTTGCGCACCAGGTCGATGACGGCTGGCATACGTGTCTGACCGCCAACCAGCACCACTTCGTTGAGGTCGCTGGCTCGCATACCCGCGTCCTCGACAGCCTTCATGACAGGGCCGCGCGTGCGCTCGATCAGGTCGGCTACCAACTGGTCCAGTTTCGCCCTGGTCAGGGTCATGACCAGGTGTTTGGGGCCGCTGGCATCCGCTGTGATAAAGGGCAAATTGATCTCCGTCTGCATCGAAGATGAGAGTTCTATCTTAGCGCGTTCAGCCGCTTCCTTCAAACGCTGTAAGGCCATGCGATCATTGCGCAGGTCGATGCCCTGCTCCTTGCGGAACTCGTCGTCCAGCCAGTCGATGATGCGCTGGTCGAAGTCGTCGCCGCCCAGGTGTGTATCGCCATTGGTAGCCTTCACCTCGAAGACGCCTTCACCCAGTTGTAGGATGGAGATGTCGAAAGTTCCACCACCCAGGTCGTAGACCGCAATGGTCTCGTCCTTTTTCTTGTCCAGGCCATACGCCAGCGAAGCCGCCGTCGGTTCGTTGATAATGCGCAGCACTTCCAGGCCCGCGATTTTGCCCGCGTCTTTAGTGGCCTGGCGCTGTGTATCATTAAAGTAGGCAGGAACGGTAATCACTGCCTGCGTGATCTTCTCGCCCAGTTTGGTTTCCGCGTCGGTCTTCAATTTTTGCAGGATCATCGCGGAAATTTCGGGCGGACTGTAATCGCGCCCTCCCAGATTCACACGCACATCGCCATTCGCGGCGCGCGTAATCTTGTACGGCACGCTTTTCAGGGTGCGCTGCACCTCTGGATCGTCGTATTTGCGACCCATCAAACGTTTGATGGAGAAGATGGTGTTTTCGGGATTGGTAATCGCCTGTCGCCGGGCAACCTGGCCGACTAAACGCTCGCCGCTCTTCGTCACTGCTACGACTGACGGCGTAAGGCGCGATCCCTCGCTATTCTCAAGCACGGTTGGCTCGCCAGCCTCAATCACCGCTACGACGGAGTTGGTTGTTCCCAGGTCGATGCCAATTATTTTAGCCATTATCTGGTCTCCTTATTTAACAAATTTTGTTAGTTCACCTAACATATCCTGACTTTTATAACAAACCTATTGGGGAAGGTATTCCCAAAAAGCAGGCAATTTATGCCGCGCCCGCCACAATCACCTGCGCCGGACGAATAATGCGATCACCCAGCACATAGCCGGAGCGCGTGACCTGCACAACGGTTCCCATCGGTGAACCGGTGCCGGACTGCGTCATCAATGCATCGTGTATGTTGGGATCGAACGCTTCGCCCACTTTCCCCACCTGTCGCACGCCCATCTTTTCCAGCGTGCTGAACAAACGGCGGCGCACCAGGAAAAGTCCCTCTACCCAGGGCTGATCAGCAAATTCTGCTGGCGCGGTCTCAAGCGCGCGCCCCAGGTCATCCAGCACCGGCAGCAATTGTTCGATGACAGCGGCTCCCGCCGCCACACGCGCTTCTTGCTGCTCTTGAGTTGAACGCCTCTTATAATTAATGAAGTCGGCCTGCGTGCGCCGTAATGCATCCAGGTACTCCTCGCTTTTCTGCTGCTCAGACTCAACCTGAAGTTGCAACTCGGCAAGCATATTTGCCTGCTCATCCTGCTGCGCTCGCGGGTCTACTTGCCTGAAATCCTGTCCTTTATAGTGCATACCATCTATCCTTTTTCCTGTTTACTTGCTTACTGATCCTTTTCCTGGAAAGTCACTTCAACATGATGCTCTTCCTGGTAGCGATACAGCGTCTGGCGAACTTCGTTTACCTCTTGCTGGAGTACGACCACCTGGCGACGCATCTGAATGATATGGCGGATACCGATGGCATTGACCCCTTGTTCGTACAGTATGGCAATCTCCTCGAGTACAGCCACATCCGCGTCTGAATACAGGCGGTTTTTCCCAGACTGACGCGCCGGTTCCAGCAGTCCGGCCTCTTCATAGCGCCGCAACATTTGCGGTGGCAGGCCCAACATCTGAGATACCACCCCAATAGTATATTTGGGCAAGCTGGCATTATTCTCGCCCGTATTTTGCGCGGGCGTTCTTGGTTTCCTTTTCATCTCTCTATTTTCCTTTTACTTACCCATTTCACCGTTAGTATTATTATATGTCATCTCACAAAATATGTCAAATAATGCGACGAGATGTAGCATAGTAATCACATCCATCCATGCATCTATCCATCCGTAGGGGCGGGGGTAGAGCGGACGTGGGGAGGGGACCCTTGTGGTCGCCCGCGTCCCTCTTCCATGCC
>JBOGTO010000514.1:0-15257 GCA_050695155.1 Ktedonobacteraceae bacterium | reverse complement strand
AGCAGGCTGAAATCAGCGTGCTGCATGAATAGATAGATGCTCGGTTCGTGGAGAAAGGGCAGCGGTAAGTGATAGAACGGGTTGCTGAATGTATAAAGCAGCACACCGCGAAACGTGGGTATCCAGGGTCCCATGACGATGATGGCAGCAATCGTCTGGGCGATCAGTTTGGTGCGCGGCTTGAGACCTATCACATCATCGAAGATATGCACCACCACTATAAATGTAGATGCTACGATCAATAGCCAGAAAATAGAAATCTCAGTCGGGTTGGAGGCCGGGCCAGGCGCGTAAAAAAGGATGGCGACAATTACAAACGCCAGAAACATAGCGACACCGCCCAGACGCGGTACCGCCTTTTTATGCACGCGCCGCGCCGCCGGGCGATCCAACCATCCAACTTTATAGCAGAAGGCTTTGACTGCAAAGGTGAGCGCGAGAGCAAGCGCGAAAGCGACTGCGCCCCCTACCAGCAACGTTTCAATGTTGTTGTGAAACAGGTTAGTAGGGATGAGCAATGATAATCGGATGTGGATAAAGCTTGTCTCTGACATGTAATATCTCCTCGCTATAGAGAACAGGCTTCTCTGCTCTGATACCTTCGACGTACATTATATAACTCAATTATATATTCCTGCGCGTATATTACAATGTCCCGGTGTACTGCACAGCTACTTTGTTAAGAAAAACGTATACGCCATCCACTTTGAGGTATGCTTTCTTCATCGCCTGGCATCATACTCCCCCGTTTGCCAGTTATCAGGTGCGGTTGTACTCTTAAACGATTCTCAAATTGACCTGTAACACGACGCCTCTCAGCTACATTATACACATACCGGCCTGCCCATTCAGTAGCAGGTACTTTTCGTTTAGCCTCTTTTGTTTAATGGATGATCTGTTTCTATGCTATCGGACGTTTCAAAATCGCCAGATACGCCTTTATAACTATTTGCCCCTGCGTCTCTAATTCAAACTCAAGAGGTGTCAGCGCGGCAAGCTCCCAACCTTTTTGGCCTGCTTCATCCAGGAATTTGAGAAAGTCCTTCAAATCCTCAATGTCAACCACCTCTTGTTTGTATTTCCATCGCTGCATGAGTTACTCCTTTCAGATGCAAGGAAGAAGTAAGAAAGAGAAAACACTCTTTCGCCTAGCCGCCCAAATCCACCTGTAACACCCTGTCCCACCCGGCATAATCCTTATAAAGGCTAACCTTTGACAAAGGCCAGAGCTTATTCACCACTTGTGACAGGCGTTCTCGCTGCTGATAGCCGATTTCAAGCAGGATAACAGCTTCCGCTTTAAGCTTAGTCGATGTTGCAACATCCTTCAAGAAACGCTCGATGATGTCTAGCCCGTCTGGGCCACTGAAGAGCGCGAGATGCGGCTCGTAGTCGTACACATCGGGGGTTAGCAAATCTGTCTCATTGGTGCCAACGTAGGGCAGGTTGGCTGTAAGCACATCAACAGGTTCGGGCAAGGGCGCAATCAGATCGCCTTGCAACAGCAGCACACGCGCTTCCACATGGTGACGCTGGCAATTGAGGGCCGCCACAGCCAGCGCATCGTTGGAGATGTCGGTGGCGTAGAGGTAGGACAGGCGCGGTTCGTTGACCGCCAGCGCGATGGGGATAGCGCCGCTGCCCGTGCCGATGTCGGCCACAATGGGGACATAACCCGCCGCGATTTTCTGGCGGCAAACCTGCAACGCAGTCTCCACAAGCAGTTCGGTTTCCGGGCGTGGAATCAGCACGCGCCTGTCAATCAGAAAATCGAGTCCGTAAAATTCTTTGTGGCCGGTAAGGTAGGCCACGGGTTCGCCTTGCGCGCGCCGCTCGATCAACACGAGATATTGCTGCTCCTGCAAGGGCGTAAGTTCGCGTTCGGGGTAGGCGTACAGTGTGCTACGCTCAACATGCAGCACATAGGCGAGCAAGATCTGCGCATCGAGACGATCTATATCATAGGTAACGTCCAGCGTCAGGGCTTGTTGAATGGTAGTCATATCCTATAGTGGCTGCCGACCCGCGAAGCCAGCATCGAGATAGTGCCAGAAGTTGATGCGCTCTTCGCCCAGCCGCCAACATAAGTAGATTTCTCGCCCGCCGCGCATACTGAGGAAGTCGATAAGGCCCGTGTCCGGGTCTTTCAGTTCGCAGCCAAAGCGTTTTACTTCGCGCGCCAGCGTTTGCAGGGATTCGATATGCTCGACCAGCGATTTTTGCAGGCGCTCGATGCGTTCATGGAGGTGATGCCCATTATTCATGGATTGCGCGCGCAACGCGCCAAGCTCTTCCTCAGCGTGCTGCATAGCGTGGCGATACTCTTGAATCTTGAGCAACACAATGGTAATTTGAGGCAATAATGCTTCTGCCTCTTCGCGCGTAAAATAATGCGCCATGCTCCCCTCGCTTTCTTCGTCTCGCGGGTAATGGGTGGTTGGGTGTTGCTTGTGAAGCATGATAACATGTTGCGCGAGGTTTGCATAGACTTTGCTCTCAACCAAATATTTCCTTATCGATCATACACCAAATGCCAGAGCGCAAGCGTTGAAGTTGCATATATGGCTACATCTATCGGCTATAGGAGACTCTACCCATAACACGACTTATTGAGCATATAGTCCGTTTCAAGTACATGACCCAATCTGTGTATGTTGCGCCGCTGGTTCATGATGTGCGCCAATGACATTCAACGACGTATGATGTATAATAGCCGCGTGGAGTAGCCATTCAAGAGGAGAAGACGCATGAGCGGTGACATGTTAGGACGTGTCATCAAAGGCCGCTATAAGCTTATTGACGAGATCGGGCGGGGCAGTTTTGCCACCGTCTATATTGTGCGCGACACAAAAACCAATCGCATCTTCGCCATGAAAGCCATGCTCTACGAGCCAACGGACGATGGCGAGTTGCTGGCGCGCTTTCAACGCGAGGCGCACATTCTCCTGTCGCTCCAGGACCCGCATATCGTGCGTATTTTTGAATATGGGGATGAAAGCGATTTACATTACATCCTGATGGACTACATAGACGGACAAAATCTCAAATACCATACCCTTACAAGCGGTCGCATGGAGCCTGCGCTTGCGCTTGATTATGCCCATCAAATCGCCGAGGGGCTGGATACCGCCTACAAAAACGGCGTTGTTCACCGGGACATAAAGCCACAAAACATTGTCATCGACAGCCTGGGCGTGGCGAAAATTACCGATTTCGGCCTGGCGCGCAGCCGCGAGACGGTCACACTGACACAATCGAACGTATTTATGGGGACGGCTTACTACATCCCGCCGGAGCAAGCCGAAAGCGGCCGTTCGGCAGACATTCGCTCCGATTTGTACTCTGTAGCAACGGTCCTTTTTGAAATGCTAACCGGACATCCACCCTACGAGGGAGATTCTGCTGTCGATATCGTTATAAAGCACATGAACGATAAAGTGCCATCCATCTGTCGCATCCGCCCCGAACTTCCGCACGAGCTAGACCAGTTTATGCAGAAGGCGATGGCGAAATTACCGGCGGACCGCTTTAGCACCCCGCGCGATTTTATTAACGCGCTGGAGAAATTGCAGGAGCTTATCCCGGCTATCCCCATTGATCGCCAGGATACCGCCGAGCGTCCTCCCATTGATGAACACGACAGCGAAGCAAAGAATGCGCGCGAGCAGCAGGCAGACATCCCGAAACAGGCCCGCCTGCTCGTGCTTTCCACCAATCAGGCTATTCCATTAACAGGAGAGCTTATGGTGGTCGGACGGCATGACCCGGTACTCGGCATTAACCCGGAAATCAACCTGGCGGACAAGACGGTAGGCCGCCGCCATGCCTACGTGCGTGCATCACACGGACGCTATACCGTCGAAGACCTCAATGCGCTTAATAAGACGCGATTAAATGGGGTAGTTTTAACGCCGTATGAGGAACGGACGCTCAAAGAGGGCGATATTCTTCGTTTCGGCAGTGTTGAGGTGCGTTTTGAATTGCGATAAATGCAATTGTAGGGGTGCGATGTACGATCAGTACAGCTTTCGCGCCCAAAGATATACCGGGCGCAATCTTTTCGACCAGTTGCGCTCCTACAATTAAGAGAGGTGAACGACATGAGAGAGTTTCTCGCACTGGCAAGCGTCATTGGGGCCACACCAGCGGCCACACCCATCTACAAAAGCCCGTTCGTTATCGCGGCGGCAGTGCTGGTTATCGCGCTTATCATCCTCGTGGTAGCGCTATTCCTCTTCCGCAACAGCGGCAAAAAGAAGAACGCCCCCGATACCACTTCTAATGCCAATAACTGGCAGAGGCAGCAGGCCGGTGGCCAGCCCGGCCAACCCGGCTGGGGCCAGCCACAACAGGGCGGATGGGATGCCAATGCCGCTCAACAGCAGCAGCCCGGCGGATGGGGAATGCCTGCCGGGCAGCAGCCACAACAACCCGCCTGGGGGACTCCGCAGCAGCAACCCGGCGGATGGGATGCCAACGCCGCGCAACCACAGCAACCGGGCGGATGGGGCGCTCCCGCTCAGCAGCAGCCACAGCAACCCGCCTGGGGGACTCCGGCTGCCGCCCAGCAACAGCCCGGCGGATGGGACAACTCTGCCCAACAGCCCGGCGCGTGGGGAACCCCCGCGCAACAGCCGCAACCGGGTGGATGGGGTACGCCTGCGCAACAGCCGCAACCACAACAACAGCAACCACAACAACAGCAACCCGCCTGGGGTACACCTGCGCAACAACAGCAGCCACAACAAAGCGGCTGGGGCGGTCAACAAGGCGCGGCAAGCGGCGCGCAAGCCTGGGATCAGACCGCGCTGCCCTCATCGCAAGATGCCTGGGGGCAACAACCAGCAGCACCAGCCTGGGGTACGCCAAACAATGCGCAACAACAAGCGCCCGCCGCTTTCGGCAACAACACGCCCGGTCAAGCCTGGGGACAACCAGCTCAGGCCGCTGACCCCTGGGGACAGCCCGCGCCGCAGCAAGCACAGCCAGGGGCGCAAGCCTCGTGGCCCGGCAATGCCGCGCCGCCGTCTACTTCCACACCTCCAGGCGGCAACCCGCCAGTACCCTCGTGGCAGCAACAGCAAACGCCCGGTTTCGGTCAGGCCGCGCAGGGCTTTGGCGCAAGTCCTTTCGATAATCCCGATGGAGACCGCACCATGCTGCGCCCCTCTGGAGCATCGCCTGCCCGCACTGGTTTAGGCTACGTGCGCGTCGAAGAGGGCAAAGAGCCAGGACGCATCTACGAAGTGAGCAAAGAGAGCTTGAGCATCGGACGCAGCCGCGAAAGCGACATCTTCCTCGAAGACCTGGCCGTCTCGCGCCTGCACGCCTCTATCATCAGTATGGGCGGCGGCAATTACGCCCTGCGCGACGAGGGCAGCGCCAACGGCACCAAAGTCAACGGGCAGACCGTCAACAAATACCAGCCCTATCCATTGCAAGAAGGAGACAAGGTTCAACTCGGCCAGACCGTGCTGGTCTTTGCGCGGCGTTAATACGGGCGTAGGGGATGAGAGGCACCTGAACAGGCTATGCAGCAAGACCCTCTGATCGGTACAACGCTTGGGAACTATAGAATCCTTGCCCCACTCGGTCAGGGAGGCATGGCCCATGTATATCGAGCCAATCAGGAGAATCTGAATCGCGAAGTCGCGGTGAAGGTTCTTCCGCCCTGGTATGCCGCCGACCGCAACTTTGTCGAGCGCTTCAACCTGGAGGCGCGCCTGGTTGCGCGGCTCTCTCATCCCAATATCGTGACGATTCACGACTTCAGCGAAAATAACGGTCACCTCTATATCGTTATGCAACTGGTGGACGGCGGCACCCTGAAACACAAAATGGATGCCGCCCGCGACCCCTCTGGATCGGGCGGCGGGGGCGCGCTTGGCATAGGGGAAGTCAATCGCATCTTTCAACAACTCGCCAGCGCCCTGGCTTACGCGCATGAACAGGGCATCATTCACCGCGACATCAAACCGGTCAACGTCCTGCTGGAGCGCTCTGGACGCCCTATTCTCTCAGATTTCGGCATAGCGAAAGTGCTGGCAGGCAATAGCGGGCTTACTCGTCCTGGGGCGGGCGTCGGGACGCCCGAATATATGTCTCCCGAACAATGCAGAGGCGACGAGGAGGTAGATGGGCGGGCAGACATCTACGCGCTCGGCGTGATGCTTTTTGAATCGCTCACCGGGCGCACGCCCTTCGTTGGCGAAAACTACCACGCCCTTGCGCACAGCCATCTCTATATGGTGCCGCCAGACCCACGCCTCTACAACCCTCTGTTGAGCGCTGCCGTGTGCCAGGTAATCCTGACGGCTCTCCAGAAAAAACCGACCCTGCGCTATCAAAACGCCAATGACCTGGCGTTGGCGCTCGAACAAGCGGTACATCCTTCTGGCATTGGGGATATTTCCGCGCTACCAACCCAAAAGCCCGGCGGCATCGAAAGCGCCCCCACCACGCCTGTCTATGCCTGTCCCGCCTGCCAGCGCCCCAATAAGCCCGACACCTATTTTTGTGTGCGCTGCGGCTCGCTCTTGAATCAATGCCCCAAATGCAGGAGTCAAAACCGCGCCAAAGACCGCTTTTGCACGCGCTGCGGCCAGGCGCTACTCTATCGCTTCCAATGACAACGCATATTAATGCATAAATTCATCGGTCCGCGCGGTAATCAACTCCAATGTATTACGCTGCTCTTCCATGCGTTTACGCTGGAGCATCATACGCTGCTCCACGCTGAGTCCGAGGATCGTGTGAATGCGCTCCACGATAATGCTGGTCTGGGTAGGCTTGGTCAGGTATTCTATCGCGCCCTCTTCAAAGCCTTGCAACTGCTCCGCCGGATCGTAGAGCGCGGTCAATAACAGCACCGGCAGGGCAGGTTTCATGCGCTGCGCGCGCAACCAGTGCAGCACCTCCCATCCATCGACGGGCTGCATCATTATGTCAAGCACGATCAGGTCTGGCGCGTATTCCGGGATCAGACGAATAGCTTCCTGACCGTCGATTGCTTCGCACACGTCGAAACCGGAATACTTGAGATACAGGCACAGCACCTGGCGAATATCAAAATCGTCCTCCACCAGCAGAATACGCGCCTGTGACGCCCCCCCACGAACAGAGTCTTCTTCTCCATACAATTGCATACAAGTTCACCTCCACTATAACCTCAACTACGTAGGAACAAGTTACCGCCGCGCCAGGGGGAAACGCACTTCCGCACAGGTACGCGGCGGCGTTTCATCTGTGCGACGCAAAACAAACCGGCCACCAAGATCGCCTATCAAATTCCGAATCAACGAAAGCCCCAACCCTTCGCCGCTCTCTTCAAGAGGTTCGCTCGGCCCACTACCCGTATCCAATACTTCTACGATTACTTCACCGTTTTCCTCACGCCCGCGAATAGTGACGTTCCCGCGCAACGCGCCGCCGATACCATGCTTGATGGCATTGGAAACCATCTCATTGAGTACCAGTGCCAGTATTGCTACCGCACGCGAAGGAATAACGATCGGACAGGGTTCCACCTCAAACACAATATGCGCGTCCGGCGGGCGCAGGTTGGCATTCGCCACGCCTACAATTTTACGGGCAATATCATCAACGCGCGCCTCGCTCACATCTTCGTGCGAGAGTAAATCATGTGTCGCGGCCAGTCCCTGCACGCGGTTCACGCTCTCCGTCAAGATGCGCCGCACCTCGTTCGAGCGCGTGCGCCTGCCCTGCAACGAAAGGATGCCGGCCACAGTCGCCAGGTTGTTTTTGACGCGGTGATGCAATTCGCGCAGCAGCACCGTCTTGATCTCCAGACCGTGACGCGCTTCCTCGTACAATCGCGCATTGTCAATCGCAATAGCCGCTTCATTAGCGAAGGTCAGCACCATTTGCATCTGTTCATCGCTCAACATATGGCGGTGGCTGCTATAAAGACAGATGCAGCCCAGTATGTTACGTTTGACCTCCAACGGCACACACAGCACCGAATGCATTTCAGCCGAAACAAACGGATCATGACGCAGAAAACACTGCTCGTCGCTATGAAAACAATCGACCGCTTTGCACGGATGCCCGGTCTGCACGGCGCGTCCGGCGCAGCAATGGCCCACCGGCACCTCGATGCGTCGCACATCTGCCCCATTTAATCCATAATGCGCCAGCACGCGCAAACGCTGCGTCTCCGTATCCAGTTCAAAGATACACGAGCGGTCTGCGCCGCTCAACTGCACCGCCTGCGTGGTGATAATTTGAAGCACGCGATCCAGGTCCAGTGTCGAGGCGATGATGGAAGAGACGCGGTGGATGGTCGCCATTTCATGCACTTTGCGGCGCAACTGCTCATCGGTTTGCTCATACAAGCGCCCGTTTTCCACATTGATGGCGATAATGCCAGCCACCACCTCGACAAAATTCATCTCTTCGCCGCTAAAATCCCGCGCTTCGCTCGACTGGATATTGATAACCCCGATCAAGCTTTCGACTGTGCCGAAGAAGATAATTGGCAGCGCCATCAGCCCGCGATACTCCGAGCCATAGCTACGCGCTTCCATAGCAAATGCGCCATCGGTCAGCGCGTCATGCACCAGTAGCGGTCGCCCTTTATCGGCCACCCAGCCGCTATAGCCTTCTCCTATACGCAGCGTGTAATGCATCCCGCCCATCGGTCGCGGCCCATTCGTGGCTCGCAGCGTCAGCACTCGCTGCAACTCGTCATAAAAGAAAATGGAACATAGCTCGATGCCCAACTCTTCCGCCACCAGGCGAGCAATCGATTCGAGTGTCTGATCGAGGTCAACCGTAGAATTGCTGACGCTATTGATCTTCTGCAACACTTGCAGGCGCGCTTCCAGCAGGCCCTCCATCTGTTGGCGTTCCAGAAACACCTGGTCTATCACCGACTGGTAGCCGCGTGTGAGCGCCATAATACACAGGGATTGCAACTGGAAGAGACGCGCGGTAGCTCCCACAAGCAGAGATTGACCCGCTTCATGCTCGCTGAAAATGGAGATACATTCGCGGGCCAGGGCATCGCAATAGGATTGCAGGCCCGAAATACGCGCCTCTAATTTGCCGCCATGCTCGGCGAGGGCGCGCCCCGATTGTTCAAAGCGCGCGTCAAGAGTGGAGCGGTCATTATCAATGAGCGCATTGAGGAAGAGCCAGGCATCGCTGCCCTCTTCCGGCCCCGAATGTGTTTGGGAGGCGCGTTGCAAAGAAGCCTGTAGCCGCGCGACATTCTGCGCGAGGATTTGCTCAACCCGCTCCACTTCACTACTCTTTAGCACGTTAAATCCTTCCGGGTGCAGACGCAAGCCACCACGCCGCTTCATCCACCACATTGAATATCCTTGTCTGATTGTAATGGGAATAAGCCGTTCTGTCAAGCAAAATACAGATGGCTTCGGCTTCTCTTGACCTGGCAGTTTAGCTCTACAAATGTGATTTACATGCTTCAGCCCATTGTTTGGGGAAATATTTTTGGGTTCTGGCTAGTATTCCATACTGGATTTCATCCTCAGTAGGAAGCTGCTCGAGTTGAAAAATATCTGAAGACCAGATAGCAGTATGAGCAAGTGGGTAATATTTCAACTGACCGCCCGATTCGCCATACCATTCAAAAATCGTTCCTTCATTATCGTCACCACAGAGGCGGTTTGCAGTCGGAAAATGCCAGCGGAGCGTACTTGGGTCAGGTAGCATCAATGGAAATTGGTGCAGTTGGTATTGGCCTTTTTTGCTCCAGGATAGTACAAGATAAAAACTTTTGTTGAGATCTATTTTCCCGCTAATGGCTATGCTTTCTGCCTGATGCCAGGAATTAACCAATTCGACAAGGCTGGTTCCAATTTCAGTTGGTATCTGTTTGTAATTTGTCTTACTCAACCCTTTCTTCTCAAGGTAGTCCCAAAACTTCTTCGATGAGTTTGACAACTCCATCGTGATTCTACCATCTCCATTAACAACTCTATTGAGTTCTCTCCTCATTTTGCACGAGATACCATATTTCATGCCAGTTTGATCGGGATTTGATATCACGACATCAAACACATACTTACTTTCCTGAGATTCACCACCAAATACCCCTGCTACCGCCCGTTCAAAATCACGCCATCCTGGTAAAGTTCTCCCATTTGATACAGCTAACATGCCAGTTCCATCTTGATATGTGCTTAAAACTAATCTGAGCTTACCCAGGTCCTGTGCTGTTAGCAAGATAGGCTCGTCAACAGACTCCAAATTCATTGCTTGCCCCCTCAATATATTATTTGCTATTATTGGCTTCGTTTGATAGTCGTATATTATCTGTTTCCAAAGTTGGTATAGCAGTGTCAACTGTAAGCTCTAGTTCATCTTTCAAAAGCTCATCTGTGCTTATTCCAAAAAGACGCGCCACGCTTAACGTAAGCTCTACACTGGGGAGTTTCTTGCCAGCTTCTAATTCGCTAATGTATCCATGCGCTACATGTCCGAGTTGATGGGCAAGTTCTTTCAAAGTTAACCCGCGCAAAATACGTAACGTATGTAGCTTTTCTCCGAATCGTTTGATGCTCCGCTCTCTACTCATTTTTTCACTCAGCAGACTTGACATACAGAGAACTATGTGATAGATTGTCTCTATTAGAGACAAAGCGATAAAATTCGTAGGAGAACCTGCAATGGCAGTGAATAGAAAAACTAGTGAATATCAAATGATCAACAGTCCTTTTAAGTGGGTTGGAGGGAAGTCTCGTTTACGCAAAAATATCATTGAGTTACTTCCTGCTCATACCTGTTATGTAGAGCCATTCGCCGGTGCCGCATGGGTTTTATTTGGCAAACCTCCCAGTGATGTTGAAATATTGAACGACAAAGACGAGGATTTGATTACCTTCTTCCGTGTCGTCAAAGAAAAACCAGAAGAGCTAATAGCTTCCTTCGAATGGGAGCTGGTTTCCCGCGCGGAATTCGAGCGATTAGCTCATTTAGATTCATCTCAGCTCACAGACGTTCAACGCGCTCATCGTTTCTACTACCTCATTATGGCTGGCTGGGGTGGAGAATTTAACTATCCTCGTTTCCAGACAAGTATAGAAGATGGTGGACATGGAAACAGGCTTTTTGGCGCGTTGCAAACACTTCAGAAACGTTTAATGCCTGTTTACGAACGTCTTCGTACCGTCATCATAGAGAATCTGGACTGGCAAGAGTGCATTGATCGCTATGATCGTCTTGGCGTTGTTATGTATATTGATCCTCCTTATCCTGAGAACGGATGTAACTACAAACATAACATGCGCGAAAAAGATGCTCACGAAGCTTTAGTAAGGCGTCTTAACCGGACAAGGTGCAAATGGATTGTTTCTTCCTATGACACTCCTTATATACATACCTTATTTCGTGGGCATACCATAGTTCCTGTCCAATCAGCTTCGGGCATGAATACTGAGAAAAATGGAAGTACGCGCGTAATAAATAGAGAGGTACTCATTACAAATTTTTTGCCTGGGAATACTACTCCAATTGTAACTCCAGAGGCACAACAAACTCTTTTATTATGAAGCGCCCCTCCCGCCATGAGTTATGCGACGGCTCCAATTGTATCATAGCAGCACAAGCTTCTCAAAATTACCCTCAAAAACTCAAAGGTCCTTCATAGTTTGAGTACATCTCTCTATGCATAAGTAGCCCATTCAGCTTGCAATGACTTACCACACAGTCATTGATACGTTACGTTAATTGAAGAAGGAATATGGGGATTGATGCCGCTTGAAAGGAAATGACTATGAAATGCACGGCCTGCGGATTGCCACTTTCGCCATCCCGCAATAATGCAAGCTGTCCGCGCTGCGGTACGCCTGTAAATGCTGGTGTGGGCGCAGTTCCCCAGGATAGGCAGTGGGGACAGTCCAGCCCATCTCCTGTTTACCAGACCCCCATGGCACATATGCCCACACCACAGCCCGGCCAGATGTGGGCAGCGGGACCAAATGGGACACAGGAACCTGGCCCACAATTTCCCATGCGACCGTCTCCCAGAGGTCCGTTTCGCAATACGCCGGTAGGTTTTATAGTCGCCGGGATGTGTGTTCTCGCGGGCGGCATCTTGCTCTTACTGGTCTTTTTCCTGGCAATGGGGCAGCCGGGGAACACTCCTACAACGGCCAGTACCAGCACACCCGTCAGCACTCACGCGGCCTCATCGCCTGCTGTTACCCCCTCACCAGTCCTTTCACCTTCGCCCAGCGCTACAAGCTATCCCGGCCAGCAGTATATTAACAATGCGCAAATGAGCAGCGTCCAACCCTCCGCGTCGCAACCCGTCCAGCCAGCAACGACCTTCAAAGTAAATCAGACATTGTACGTTGCCTTCAACATCAATAGCGGCGGACAGGGCGGTGAGATTTGCCTGAACTGGTACCTCAGCGGCAAATCATCATTCAAATATGCCTTCGCAGTAGGAGCGCATACCACATCCAGTTATGCCCAGGCTATCTACGGCACACCCGGCCCCGCTTACGTCGAAATATACTGGGCCACTAACGCATCCTGTACAAACGAAGTGCTGGCGCAACACGTCGATTTCACAATCACAGCATAAACCTCGCCATTTTAGTTGGTGAAACCAGTAGCGACATCCCTATAGGCGTCCGTCCTCTACCTTGTTTAGACACCGGTAGGATGAAGAGAACAGGACATCCATAAGGGGCGTCGCTGCTGGATTCGTAACCGTTGAACTTGCCCAAACGTATATAAGAGAGAGTCCATACAGCAAAAGGAAAGCGGGGACTATGGCGACTTCCCAACCAGCACGCGACCAGCAACCAACATCTTCTCCAGCTAAACCGGTGATAGGTGTTTTGCTGGTGCATGGTTTGAATGGCAGCAAAAAAGATTTCGCCGAGATGGAGGCGCTTCTGCTGGCGCGCGACATGGTTGTCGTGAATATGCTCTTGCCGGGACATGGCAGCAAGAAGGTTAAAGACATGCTGGGTACCGGCTGGGCAGATTGGTCACAAGCCGTATTTGATGAGTTGCGCCTGCTCAAGCAGCGCTGCGATGTGGTCTTCCTGGTCGGCCATTCGCTGGGCGGCGCGCTTTCCCTGCATGTTGCGGCGCATGAAGACGTTGCAGGCATCGTCAGTATGTGCGCGCCCTCGCGTATGAATCCCTGGCTCAATACGGCGGTCAGAATTGGCAAGCATATTACGCCGCTCCTGCCAACGCTGCGCGAAGATGTGCGCGACAGGGAAGCGCGCCAACGCTACCAGCGCGAAGCCTATCGCTGGACGCCCATGCGACCGGTAGATAGCCTGCTGCAATTCCTGCCGCATCTGTGCGAGGAGCTGCCGCGCATTACCGCGCCCGCGCTGATTATGACTTCCATTCACGATCACGTCGTGCCAACGCGCGACGGGCGAGATATTTACCAGCGCATCGGCTCGCGTGAGAAACACCTGGTGACGTTCCATCGTTCCTATCATGTGGTTATGAAGGACCACGACCGCGAAGAGGTATTCGCGAAAACATTGGCCTTTATCCAGCGCCATGCCAGCAAAGCACAACCCCATCAAAAAATCGACAGGTCGGCTTGACGCAGGCAATTCTGAGCAACATTATTTTACCTGGGAGCTTCGAGCGCTTTGACACAACAAGTTACCGATCCACCAGATCAAAATGAGCGGCGCGTCTCGCAGCCATTGAGCGAGCCACGTTTCCGCCTTACCAGAGCAGGGATTATTTCCCTGCTGGTTCTTATTGGCCTTTTGTTGCTCATTTTCTCCGGCGAACTCGTTTATAGCCTGGCGCAGACAGCTCAGAAGGCGCAGGTGGTTGTGACTCAAACTGTGACTCCAGCACAGAGTCCGCAATCAAGTCCAACCAGCAGTCATCCTGGCACGTCAACACCTACTGGTACGCCAAACCCGCAGACAAGCGTGAGTTCGACCTCGCCGATAACCGTTCTCAATCACACAGATGCACCACCCTTACAATTATCCGGCAGCCAGTATGTCATCTATGAGCAGAACAACACGCTCTATCTCGTCTCCGCAACAGGTGATTACGCGCAAGTCATCCCCACACAGGGATTTATCAGCAATAACGCCGCTCCTCCCATTTTGATGCCGTCAGGACAGTTGCTCTATAGCGGCGACGGTATCTGGATGACCGATGTGTTTGGTGACACGCCGACCCAGATAGCCACGCTGGATGCCGGGCAGGTCATTACTTCGATGGCGCTGAGCAACGACGGCAAGATGCTCGCCTGGAGTACAGAACCAGCTAATGGCACGGGAACACTCGTTATTCATGCTGGCCCATTGACCAATCCTGTCGTTGTCTACCAGCAATCCGCGCTGAATTGCCCCTGTTTTCGTATCTTCTCTTTCATGAATGGCACATCAGCGCAGGCCGACACTACCCTGTTATTGACCGATGACCGGGGCAGCCACCAGGCGGTACAGAACGGCCTATGGTCGCTTGACATCAGCGCAAATCCGGCGAACTTGCAGCCCATTTTAGCAGAGGACCCCGCGCAAGGTCCGCTCGCCCTTACACTGTTCGGTAATACCCTGCTCTACTCATCGGATATGGGTACTGTACCTGATCCTACAGATAAGAGCGTCCCTCCCAACGTGGCCGCGCTCTCCTATGCCAACAGCCTGAGCATCACGACCTTGAACGGCTCTCCGCCCACAACAGGGCAAACGCAGATCGTGCTACCGGAACAAGATAACCTGAACAATAGCGCCCAGTATCACTGGGTGACGACGCCTGTTTTCTCGCCAGATACGCATACACTAGCCTACGTAGAATTTTCGAGCGACGACCAGGAACCATATGACCGGCACAGTGCCATTTATACCGTGCAAATTTCCGGCTCAGGAGCGCAATTGCGCGTAGGCAAGCCGCAACTGCTGGCGACCACAACCAGCCAACTGGTCGAATTAGGCCCCTGGTACAACAACCATACCCTGACCATCTATGCCGATGGCACGTTCTATGCCCTCGATACACAAAGCGGCTCGCTCACCGCTTTCGCGCAACCCTCCTCCTACGCCAGCATCATCGCGGTAGTTGGCTTCGCAGGAACGTAAAAACCCTTCCAATGCCTGATGAAATATGCCGACCAGATAGGGGAAGGTGTGTGACTCCGTCCTGATGAATAGACCGGCAACGAGCGAGAAGGGGTGTCTCCTGTAGGGACAAGGGGCGGGGTTGGGCGGATGTGGGGGCCTTGTGCTTGTCCTCGTCGCCATACGATTCGTTGGGGTTTCGTAATG
>JBOGTO010000513.1:0-1536 GCA_050695155.1 Ktedonobacteraceae bacterium | reverse complement strand
CTATCTTCCCTTAACAGGAAAGATAGCGGCACGCCTTTAATAGCAGCGCTCGTCGCGTAAGAAGTGTTCTCAGCAGGACGACAGACAGGATATGCGCCTATGCTTATTTCCAGGTTTTGCGCAAAACTCGCTGCCAATTTTCGTAGGCGATTTTGCGCAGCGCGGCATCGTCGTACCCATGTAATCTTAATGCGTCCACCAGATTCGGCAATCCTGCCGCATCGCCAATAGCGGTGGGGATGAGCGTGCCGTCGAAGTCGCTGCCAAGCACCACACCATCGATGCCAAGCCGTTCAACCAGGTAATCAATATGGCGCACCAGCAAATCAAGCGGTGTATCAGCGTCTCTGTGACTATCCTCGCGTAAATCATAGACCGCGAAATTTAAACCTACCAGCCCCTGTGATTCCCTGATAGCGTCCAGTTGCTTATCGGTCAGATTGCGCGTCGATGGGCAGATGGTGTGTACATTGGAGTGTGTCGCTACCAGGGGCGCGTCAGATAACGCGGCCACGTCCCAGAAGCCTTGCTCATTGAGGTGGGAGAGATCAAGCATGATACCCAGGCGATTGCAGGCGCGCACCAGTTCTCGCCCGGCATCCGTCAACCCCGGCCCCGTATCGGGCGAATGCGGGAACTTGAACGGCACGCCCTGCGCGAAAATATTAGGTCGGCTCCATACCAGTCCAACAGAACGCAACCCGGCGCGATAGAAGACCTCCAGCGTATCCAGATTGGCATCAATCGCCTCGGCCCCCTCGATATGCATAATGGCAGCATGAATGTCGCGCGCTAAACAATATTCCAGTTCCTCGACCGTGCGCACCACCCTGACCTGCCCCTCGGACTCAGTCTCCAACCTGAACAGGTTCGCCATCATGGCAATCGTAACGCGGCGCGCGTAATCAGCCTCGATAGCTGGAGCATAGGGTACTTCATGGCCGTTGGCGGTCTGGATAACCACCATCTTCTTATCGTTTGTATCACCATTATCGCACGGCTCAGGCACAAATATAGCAAAAAAACTGCCAGCCATCCCCCCTTCACGGGCGCGCGGCAAATCAACATGTCCCTTATCGCTGCGCACAAAAAAGCTGCGCCCCCCACCCCGTTCCGGCAAATAGAGATTCAACAACGTATCCTGGTGTCCAACAATAATGGGGAGTTTGTCGCGGGTGGTCATGAGGTATCCTTCCGGCTTCTGGTATGTATGTACGGCGTTACAGGCCGTAATTATACCATTTTCCCGCCATTGACGGCCATTCCTGGTTTTGGTGGCACAGGCAAAATATGCTACTCTTACTCTTTGAATAATGTCAAATAAAGCCCCTTTCACAACTATATGAGTGGGGTCGTATCTGGGGCCAGTTCAAAATTTGTGCTTACTCGTCCTCATCCTCATCGTCATCTGTCGGATCAGGAGGAGGCATTTCGTCATCCATCATAGGAACGTTGAGTTCTCTATCCACCTGCAAGCTCCTTTTCGAGAACTAATCGTACAACGAATCCGTTCTACCTGAACTATAGCATAAATTC
>JBOGTO010000512.1:0-4254 GCA_050695155.1 Ktedonobacteraceae bacterium | reverse complement strand
GTAACAACCTCAGTTTTTCTATAATGCCGGGCAGCACTTTGAGCAGGGTGTCTACGTCGGCGTCGGTGTTGTCTTTGCCCAGGGTGAGGCGCAGGCTGCCATGCGCGAGTTCGACGGGTACCTGCATGGCGAGCAGGACATGCGAGGGATCGACCGACCCGGAGGTGCAGGCAGAGCCAGTCGAGGCGGCGAAGCCCAGCAAGTCGAGGTTGAGCAGGATAGACTCGCCCTCGACTCCTTCAAAGACAAAGCTGGCGTTGTTGGGCAGGCGCTCAGTAGGATGGCCGGTCAGGTGGCTGCCGGGTATGGTCAGCAGGTTTTCGATCAGGCGGTCGCGCAGTTTTTGGATACGCGGCGTGACCTGTGGCAGCTCTTCGTAAGCCAGGCGCAAGGCGGTAGCAGCTCCAACGATGCCCGCCACGTTTTCGGTGCCAGCGCGCTTGCCGCGCTCCTGCGAACCGCCCTGCAACTGGGGTAGCAGGCGCACGCCCTGGCGATTGTACAGGATGCCCACGCCCTTTGGCCCGTAGAATTTATGGGCTGAGAGCGAGAGCAGGTCGGCGTTCAAAGCCGCGACATCGATGGGCAGCGCGCCACCAGCCTGTACCGCATCGATATGGAACGGCACTTTGCGGGCGCGGCAGATACGCCCGATCTCCGCGACCGGCTCGATGGTGCCTACCTCGTTGTTGGCAAACATGACCGAGACGAGTACGGTCTGATCGGTGATGGCGCGGCCAACCTCGTCGGGATCGACGCGCCCATAGCTATCTACCGCGAGATAGGTGGTTTTGAAGCCGAAACGCTCCAGGTACTGGCAGGTATGCAGCACAGCATGGTGTTCGATGGACGAGGTAATCAGGTGATTGCCCTTCTTCTGAGAAGCAAAGGCCAGCCCTTTGATCGCCAGGTTATCGCTTTCAGAGCCACAGCCGTTAAACGTCACCTCGGTTGGGCGACATCCTATGATTTCCGCCACCTGTTCGCGCGCGCTGTCGATGGCCTGCATAGCATGACGACCCAGCGTGTAGATGCTGCTTGCATTGCCATATTCGCTCGTGAAGTACGGGATCATGGCGTCCAGCACACGCGCGTCAAGCGCGGTGGTGGCGGCATGGTCAAGGTAAATGGTACGCTCCGGCATAGGCTCTGTTCCTTCGCTACAAGCCCTGCCAGGCGTAGGTTGTATCCGGCTTGATGCCAGGGCTGTTATAGGCAAGCGTAATCAAGTCGTGCGCGTGCAATTGCAAATGGTTGAAATCGGTGTTGACCTGTTTGCCGTTCACGTAAATTACCCAGCCCGTTGACGATGAAAGCTCCGTCGGGAAAGGACTGGTGGATGACGAGAACCTTTCCCAGATGTCAAAAAACTGATTCAATGTATAAGATCTGGTGGTGGGCGACTCAATATGAATCACACCGGTATTATCATGCGTGTGCAACCAGTAATAGCATGTCACGTTTGCGCTGGAAGTAACCCCAACGGGAGCAATGCCTGTATTGGCTACGAGGGGTACTTGCTGACCATTCATAAAGATACTCAGATGCGCGTGAATATGTTCTACACTCTGCTCCAGGGTGTCGCAGTAAACGCCGTCAATAGGCTGGTAACCAGGATCAACTATTTGTTGCGCCTGGGCCAGATTATCCGTTCCGGCGTTGTTGCGGATTACGAGGTACGTAATAAGAGAACCGGCTAATACGACAACGACGGCAATAGTTAAGATAGTGGCAAGTCTGCTTTTAGCATCGTCGCGCTGCTGCGCAAAGCGGTTTTGCGTCTTTTGTTGCCTGCGTTGCTGCGCTCGCTTCAATGTACCAGCATTCGCACCCTGCTGTGCCGGCTTGGGCGTTCCTGTAGAGCCTGACTTCGTGGCTATTTGCGCTGGCTTCGCGGTCGTTGTCCCATTCGCCTTTGCCTCGACTGGCTTTGTAGCTGTCGTCCCATTCGCCTTAGACGCCGTTTGCGCTGGTTTCACAGATGTTAGAGGACGAGAAGGCGCTGCGTTGTTAGCAGATTTGTTATTGCCCTGGCGTTGTTTGTTGCGCTGGTTAGCGCTTTGTTTGCTCATAGATGATACCAACTCCTGATAATGAATTACTATCCTGTTATGATTGCTTGCGCTTCTTTTTGAAGAAGCCCTCGTTCATGCTGCCCGTGCGATACCCCTGGAGATCGACGGTCACATACAAATATCCGATTTCGCGCAGGCCGCGTGTTACCTGCTGGCTGATTTCCTCATCGATGAGGCGCGGCAGTTCCGACCGTTCCACTTCGATACGCGCGATTTTGTCGTGATGACGCACGCGCAGTTGGTGAAAGCCCAGGTCATGCAGCAGTTTTTCCGCCTTATAGATCATACGCAGCGAAGCTACGTCAACTTTGCTGCCGTAGGGAATGCGCGACGAGAAACAGGCCATAGCCGGTTTATCCCACACTGGCACGCCCAGCAATTTTGCGACGGCGCGAATCTCTTGCTTGCCCATACCCGCTTCTTTCAGGGGACCGCGCACGCCAAATTCACGCGCCGCTCGCTGGCCGGGACGAAAATCGCCATCGTCGTCCTTATTGATGCCATACGCAATATAACGCAAGTTGTGCTTTTTCGCCAGTGGTTCAAGCTCCGAAAAAAGTTCGTTTTTGCAAAAGTAGCAGCGATTGAAGTCATTGGCGACGTAGCGCTCATCCTCAAGCTCATGCGTTTCCAGCGTAATCAGCGGAATGCCCATCTGCGCGGCAACATCAATGGCTGCCCCGGTCTCTTCATCCGCATAGGCAGGCGACGCGGCAATCGCGCCCATAGCCCGTTCGCCAAGCACATCGCGCGCCACTTTCAACAGGAGTGCGCTATCAACCCCACCCGAATAGGCTACCAGCACGGACTCCATTTCGCGCAGAATAGCCTGCAACCGTTCATATTTTGCCTGCGTCTCTGCACTCAGGGTGTCCTCTGCCTCCATCGAACTATTGACGCGCGAGGTATCGAGCATGATAATGTAATCTCCTGACCAGGGCCTTGTAGTATAAAAGGTAAGTACCTGACAAAATGTTTCGCTGAAAGGTACGGTGTTCAGACGTTATTATACCATTCTGGTACAAGGGTTAATTTATGAAGTGATTGCTTGTCATAAAAGGGTTAGTATAGTGTCTGATATGTTATAATGTCTGTTAAGCAACGGCTTAGATAGGAAAATATAAAGTTCAGAGGTAGTCTCGTGATTGACCGTTTACATGAAGTGCTGCCATACCTGGAACATCTGTCACCGGAAGCCCAGGAAGAGGCAGCAAACTATATTGAAGCGCTGGCTGAGGCATTTGAGCGCACAGATTTTGTACTGGGCCGCATCCGGCGTATTCCACATAAGATAGGGCCAGCAGAACACTGGGAAGACCCTGTAGGAGCATGGAGTGACCTTCCAGATACCATGCTCGAGGACATGGATCAGCTAAGACATGCCAGCACTCCAACCCCTCCTCATCTCTCATTAATCCATTTTCCTCTTAACTCTCTCAGAGGCTAAAAAATATGGTAGGTACAACCTATCATACAGCCGCTGTTATTTTGGCGGCAGGCAGTTCTAGCCGCATGGGCGGTGGCCGCCACAAACTCTTGTTGCCCCTGCATGACCGCCCGGTGCTGGCACATGTGCTTGATGCTGTGCTGGCATCGCAGGCTCGCCCGGTTGTGTTGGTATTGGGACACCAGGCAGAACAGGTTCGAGCGCACATCGCTTCTTATGTTACACATCCCGGCCTGAGTATCATTGAGAACCCAAATTATCTACAGGGCATGAGTACTTCGATGCGGCTGGGCATACAGACTTTACAGGCTAATGGCTATATGAATTCTCAAAGCGAGGAGATTGACAGCGCACTGGTTTTGCTCGGCGACCAGCCACTTATTACAGCGCGGGATATTGATACGCTGATTGCAACGTACAGAACAACGGGCAAAAGAATTATCGCGCCAACCTATGAAGGCAAACGCGGCAATCCTATTCTGTTCGATGCGAGCCTGTTTCCTGAACTCTTAGAAGTCACAGGAGATGAAGGCGGGCGCAGCGTGCTTGAACGGCATCGAGACGACATTGCTATTGTGGAGGTGGGCAACCCTCTGGCAAACATCGACGTGGATACATGGGAGGCTTACCAGAGGGTTGTCAAAATATGGGAGCAGAAACAGTAGTGGTAATCTTCTGTTTTGCGTTTAGCGGACAAGCCATTTCAGATCATTTTAACCTGTAGGTTAAAAT
>JBOGTO010000511.1:0-2295 GCA_050695155.1 Ktedonobacteraceae bacterium | reverse complement strand
GTCCAGGCACCATAGGATGGCTTCGCTCGACTTTTAAATCGTCCTGCATAAGGCGATTCTGCTTTACAAATGCCATCTATCAATGTATAATCTCAACAACGATAACATTTATATAGCTGCCACAAATCGTTTTGCCTGCTATGCCTCACAACCATTGCAGGGGGAACGCATCATCTTTCTTCAACTCGCTTGATTTCTCAAGCGAAGTATAAGGTTGCTTGCTGCCAACATTTGAGCAGCCGGTGGTTTGTTTTGCCCTCACTGCTTTCCATCATGACTACATAAACTCACCAATCGCCCCTTAGGAATGCAGCAAGCTACCATGTAGCACTACCAAATCAACTTGACCACCGAAAGGATACATATACCATGATTTCCATGATTACGCCGACAAGTCCCCGCTTGCAGGAACTCGTCCAGGAACTGAATAGCGGCGCTACTGCCGCGCTTGAGCAATTCTGGCAGGATATTACGCTCCACAGCGCACCACTTATCGAGCCTTTGGAGGGCGACGATGGGCATATGCTCGTTACCTTCCTGTGGCGCGCTCAAGAGGAGACGCGCAATGTGGTGGTAGTCAGTTTTCTCACCGGAGTACTCAATAGCTGGCGCTATCACAAAAACCAGATGAGCCACCTGCCCGGCACGGACCTCTGGTATCGCAGCTACCGCGTTCCCAGCGATGTGCGCACAACCTATCAGCTTTCCCCTAACGACGCCCTGATCGAAAGCGAGGATATCGAAGACTGGGGCGAGCGCACTGCAACGTTCCAGAACGATCCACTCAATGCTCATCATTTTACGTTGAGCGCGGACGAGGAAAGCGGCGACGAAGAAGAGTTACAATCAGTGCTTGAATTGCCTGCCGCTCCGCTACAGCCCTGGGTTGCGCCGCGTCCTGATATGCCTCATGGAAAGCTTGAGATGCACCGGGTACGCAGCGCAATACTGCACAACGAGCGTCGCGTCTGGGTCTATACAGCGCCTGGCTATGTTCCTGAAAACGGGCCATATGCTACCATCGTGTTGTTTGACGGCTTCAACTATCATCACGAGATGCCCACGCCCACCATTCTTGATAATCTGCTCGCCGAGGGTCGCATCCCGCCCATGATCGCCGTGCTGGTAGATAGCCTTTCTTACGAAGACCGCGAACGTGAATTAAGCTGCTACCCTCCCTTTGTCACATTTTTGACGGAGGAGTTGTTGCCCTGGGCGCGCCAACACTACGCGATTACGGCAGACCCGCGCGAGACGATTGTGGGCGGCTCCAGCATGGGCGGCCTGGCAGCCTTATTCGCGGCATTGCAGCGTCCCGATGTATTCGGTAACGTGTTGTCACAGTCCGGCTCGGTCTTCTGGACCCCGCCTGGCGACACCGATTTCGAGTGGATTACGCGCCAGTTTGTGAAGGCAGAGCGATTACCGCTGCGCCTGTACCTGGAAGTCGGTTCATTTGAGAATAACCCGCGCGTTTCCATGTGTCCAGACGGCCCAACGCAGCTTGTGGCAACCCGACACCTGCGCAATGTCCTGCAAGCCAGAGGATACGCCGTGTATTATGCGGAACATAACGGCGGGCATGACTATGCCTGCTGGGGTGGAACGCTGGCAAACGGCATCCTGGCTCTCGCTGGCAAAACGGATAACGCTACTACTTAACGACTATAGGAAGTTTCATGCCTGCCTGGTAATGGCCGCGCATCAGGCAGGCGATTTCGTAGCGGCCTGCTTTGGATGGCTGGAACACAAAATTGATGTAGAGCGTGCTTCCCGGCGCGACCTCCTCAATCTCGATGAGTTTATCGTTGTACTGCACATCTGGCGGCTCCGGCGAGCCATCCGGTTTCACGGGCATAATCATGAATTCGTGAACTTGCTTACCACTATTGGTCACGACGAAGTAATATGGTACGCTGGTATGAAAGGTCGTCATGGTAGACTTGACTGAAAATTCAGCCAGCATGACTTTGACTTCTGTGGAGCCAGCTACAGGCGTTTCATCAATCTGGGCAAAGGTGATGGTATCCGCTTCGGTGGGAGTCGGCGTGGCGCGCGTTGCGGACGTACTATGCGTGGTAGGAGCGACGCTAAAACCTAGCCAGATGACAATCAGCAATGCAAGGGCGATGATTCCCAATTTGACGATGAGCAATGTTGGGAAAGGCTTTTTTTCAGGCATGGTATCGCGTCTCTTCACTCTTTATACTCTTTCATAGCTTTATCTTCCAGGGCGGGGGCAGCATCCTCATGAAAGCGGCCAACGATGCCCGGCTGACAGGTAGACCGCTTCAA
>JBOGTO010000510.1:0-34891 GCA_050695155.1 Ktedonobacteraceae bacterium | reverse complement strand
CTGCAAGCGTATCCTGCTATCGGACGACTTCTACCCGGCCATTACCAAACCCAACGTCGAGGTCATTACCGGGCGCATTCTTGAGGTGCGAGCCAAAAGTATCATAACCGAAGATGGCAAAGAACATGAGATAGATACGATTATTTGCGGGACGGGCTTTCATGTAACCGACGCGCATCTTCCCCACTGTGTGCATGGACGCGACGGCCAATCACTCGCCGAAAGCTGGCAAGCAGGCCCGCGCGCCTATCTGGGAACGACCGTAGCGGGCTTTCCCAACCTGTTCTTGATGATAGGCCCAAATACCGGATTGGGACATACCAGTATGGTGTACATGATCGAGTCACAGGTAAAATATATCCTTGACTGCTTGCGCACTATGAGTCGACGTAACCTGCAAACAGTAGAAGTACGACCTGAGATTCAAGAAGCGTTCAATACAGAGGTACAAAGGCGAATGCAGAGTACCGTCTGGACTTCCGGCTGTGCCAGTTGGTATCTCGATGCCAGAGGACGCAATACTACTCTGTGGCCGGGTTTCACTTTTGATTTCCGGCGCAGGACTCGCCACTTTGATCCACGACACTACAGGCTGATTCCTCGGAAAGCGCCCGTTCTTATATCATGACTCGTTATAATATGCGTTGCATTCTCAAATAGCTATGTTATATTATAGGTGTGTTTATACGTCACAAACTATTCACATTTTTCATTACATCTGAAAGAGTTGGGGGGCAGACATGGCCTTAGATGATCTCCAGAATAAGCGCTATCATCATTTGCGTTTACTTGGCAGCGGCGGCATGGGTGAAGTATACCTCATGGAAGACACGCGCGTGAACCGGCAAGTCGCCATTAAAGTCATTCGATCCGAAGGAGCGTCCTATCCTGATACCAATCCTGAAGTTGAGGCGGCTCGCCTTTTCCAACGCGAGGCAAAAGCTATTGCCGCGCTCGATCATCCCAGTATTTTGCCCCTTTACGACTTCGGTGAAGAAAACCGCGAGAGTACGGCTATCACTTATATGGTCATGCCTTATTGCGCTGATGGGACGCTCGAGGAATGGCTGCGGCAACGCCCCAATCGCGTGCTTCCGCCGCAAGATGTTGCCTATCTGGTAGAGCAGGCGGCGGAAGCCCTCCAGTATGCCCATGACCACAATGTGATGCACCTGGATGTGAAACCCTCAAATTTTCTTTTGCGCATCCCTAAAAAAAATCCAGAGCGTCCATTTTTGTTACTTGCCGATTTCGGCATCGCGCGCAGCTTCACAACCGTTTCCAGTTCCAGTCATACTATTCGCGGGACACCTACTTCTATGGCCCCCGAACAATGGAGTAGCACCCCCGTTTTTGCAACCGACCAGTATGCATTAGCGGTGACGGCCTATGAATTACTGGTAGGACGCCCTCCCTTTATAGGCAGAATGGAGCAGTTGATGTACCAGCACTTCAATGCGCAACCACTGCCACCCAGCTCGTATAATCCTCAGTTGCCACCCGCCATAGATGCGGTAATCTTGCGCGCGCTGGCAAAAAAACCCGAGGAGCGTTTTCCCTCAGTAGTAGACTTCGCCAGCGCATTGACGCAGGCAGCGCAGGGGTTATCAACCGTGCCAACCAGCGATCTGGAAACCATACGGAGCAATGCCCTCGCTAGTTTCGCTACACTTTCCATCAGCCAGGCAGAGGCGTCGTCGGGTCTCAGCCGTCTCATTACCCTGCCAGGGGGACGACAGGTAGTTGTGCCGATACCCGCCGGAGCGCAAAATGGTCAAATCATTCGCTTGCCAAACGCTGATGACTCGTCCGGCCAGGCAAATACAGTGCTTCTCACAATTGTCATCGATGAACCCAGATCAACTCCGGCATCAACAGAACTGGTAAACGCCGCGCAGTCTCCCAATACCCCACGTTTCGGTATACAGCCACCACCTGATGCCGGGTCTGGTATCGATCATAACCTTCCCACTGTAGCGACCTCCGCTTCAAATGCAGCCTCGCCCGCGCAACAGCCGCCCATTGTAGAGCGGAAACGTAAAACACGGGTGGGAGGCATTATGGTTATTTCAATCGCCGTCGTCATCCTTTTAATCGCCGGCACCGTATTCTTTTATGTCAGCCATCTATCAAATAACACAGCCAATATCAATGCTAATAATCTTGCTCATTCGCCAACTGTAGCTGTCAAGCTTTCCCCATCCCCAACAGTCAAGGTACAAAATGGCCTCTATATTGCTGGCACATATAACGGCTCTATGTATAATCAGACGACGGGCCAGACAACCTTCATCTCGGTATTCGTCGTTCAAACTCAAGGCGACGGTACTTTGAAAGGGTCTGTTACGTTCAAATCATCCCCGCAGGGAGTGTATACACTGAACGGAACCGACGACATGCAGGGTAATTTTTCTTTCACAGTACAGCAACCAGCGGGCCAGACGCCACTCTTCTTCTATGGCACGGTGCAACAGTCCGTCAACCTGCATGGAAACTTTTGTAGCAGTAGCACAGGCCCATGCCTTTCGAATACGGGGTATTTCACTGTTGGGCCGAGGTTTTAACAGCAAAGGTGATCCTTGCGGTCGCACTACCAGCTTTCACGAAGAACATTTTTGAAAGTTGCCAGCCTGGCGGCTGGACTCGGCACCGCGTATCTTGCTGGCTGCGGAGATGGAGGAGGACAACCTCGTAAAAATGCTGGATTGCTTACGCAAACGCCTGAGAACGGGTTTCCGTCTGGACTTCCGCAGAGCATTGTGCCGGATGGCCTGGGCGTCAATGTCCAGTTCACCGCTACTGATACCAGCGCCATCGTAACGAAGATTGCTGATGCTGGTTTTCGTTTCGCGCGCCTGGATATGCTCTGGAACCTGGTCGAACAGGCGCGGGGCCACTATGACTTTTCGATCTATGAACCCATCGTTGGCGCGCTTGCCGCGCGCGGAATACGCCCGCTTTTCATTCTGGACTATAACAATCCTCTGTATGACAACACCCATTCGCCGCCTTTGACCGAAGTTGGGCCACAGACGGACCAGGTGCGCCAGGCTTTTGCGCGTTTCGCGGCAGTTGCGGCGGAACACTTCAAAGCGGATAGCGTGGTGTGGGAGATATGGAACGAACCAGATAACCCCCGCTTCTGGTATCCCAAACCTGATCCCGATAGCTATATGACACTGGCGAAAGCAGCTATCGGAGCCATGCGCCAGGCCGACCCCCAGGCGACCATTGTTGGGCCTGCCCTGGTAGGTCTTGAACCAAAGTATCAGGATGCCTGGAATTTCTTGCAACGCTGCTTCGTACTGGGCTTACCGACTCTGGTAGACGCCATCAGCGTTCACTCCTATCGTCTCGGAGCGCCGGAGAGCGCAACACCCGACTATCAGCGCTTGCGTACCCTGCTTACCCGCTACGCGCCGCCGGAAAAAACCAACTTGCCCATCATTTGTAGCGAGTGGGGCTACTCCCTCACATGGGTTTCCGAACAACAGCAAGCAGAATACTTCGCGCGCCTTTACCTCATCAACCTGCTGAACAATCTCCCTTTGACTATCTGGTATAACTGGCACGACGGACCAGACCCAAAGCAAATAGAAGACAACTTTGGCCTTGTCACGTATACCGACCAGCCTAAAATAGTGTACTCCGCCGCGCAAACGCTCACTCATGAACTGACGAACTTCCGCTTTGCCGAACGAATATCTCTTCCCTCTAACGCAGACTATGCTCTGCTTTTCACGAACGGCCCGGCCAGAAAACGGGTCGTATGGACGACTGATAGCTCTCATACAGTGGCACTTCCTATGAATGGAACTTCTGTGACAGTCACGAACTTGACTGGTGAGACGCGCACACTTCCGATAATAAATGGTCAATTGACACTGGAGCTTTCTGGCAGTCCGCAGTATGTGAAGATACAATAAAGTGAATACTACAAATCTCATGAGGTGAACTATGCTACCATCAACCAGTCCCGAACGCGCCACAGGCCCGTTGCGGGTCGCCATTATCGGCTACGGGCTTGCAGGCTCGGTATTTCACGCGCCGCTCATCGCAGCGACCGACGGTATGATCGTGTCAGCCATCGTCACAAGTAACGCTGAACGCCAGCAACACGCCCGCGCGGATTTTCCAGATGCGACCATCCTTTTATCTGCCGAGGAAATCTGGCAGGACGCCACCAACTATGATCTGCTCGTTATCGCATCACCAAACCGCGCGCATGTTTCACTGGGCATAACCGCAATGCAAGACGGTCTGTCCGTCGTGATTGACAAGCCCCTGGCACCTTCGGTGGCAGAGGCAGAACGTTTGATAGCTGTTAGTAAGAGTACGGGCAAGCTGTTGACCGTCTTCCAGAACCGGCGCTGGGACAACGACTTCTTAACTGTTCGCCAACTGCTTGCGAGCGAACCCAATTTACTGGGTCCAGTTGTACGCTTCGAATCATGGTATCAACGCTATCGCCCGCAACCACGCTCCGGTGTATGGCGCGAACTGGCCGATCCCGCTGAGGCTGGTGGGTTGCTCTTCGACCTGGGCAGTCACCTGATCGACCAGGCATTGGTACTCTTCGGCTTGCCATTGCGAGTCTATGCTGAAGTAGACATGCGACGCCCCGACGCGCATGTGGATGATGACACATTTATCGCCCTTGAGTTCCCCAACGGCACACGCGCGCATCTCTGGATGGGCGTACTTACCCGTATCCCTGGCCCCCGTTTGCGCATCACCGGATTGCGCGGCATGTACGAGAAGTGGGGACTTGATCCGCAGGAGGATGCCCTGCACGCTGGAAAGCGACCGGGGAACACTGGCTGGGGACAGGAGCCGCGCGAACGTTGGGGAAGGCTCTCAGCAGACGTAGGCAAACTCCATATCGACGGTCCTGTTGAAACGCTACCCGGCGCGTATGAAACCTTTTACGCGCTGCTGCGTGACGCACTGCTCTCCGGCGGCAAAGCGCCTGTTGACCCCGCCGATGCTGTAGCTACCCTACGGATCATTGAGGCAGCGCGAGAAAGCGCGCGCAATCACACGGTTGTAGAATTGGCGCGGGATCACGAAGACGCTTCTGGGCTCCATTCATAAGCGCTAAAAGTGCAATATTCCCGAAAACCGATACGGCTATAAATATTGAATCCCATAGGCGAAGAGGTCAGGACGCCTATGTGGTATCCTTGCGCGCGAGCTTCCCGCGCTGCCATGAGCGTGATCGCCGCCCCAATGCCTTGCCGCCGTACTTGAGGTATCGTCACTACATGCTCAAAGGAGGCTACTCCGGCTCCAAAGAACAAAGCGACTGTGGCAACTGGTTCTCCTGCAATGGTGCCAAGATACATACGCAAAGGGCTTTGCGGGCTAAAAACGAGGCCAGAGTACACCTTGAAACAATCCTGGATGACTCCTTCAGGAGCGCCGCATCCCCATACGCGCGTCCATTGCCGTAACAACTGTTCAGTCGTGACAGGATGGAAGCCAAAATTGGATGGCACCGGAATATCTTCATTAAGCGCAAGTAAATCCACAGCCATGCCGGGTTCATCTTCCACATGACCAATACCATACGCAGGTAGGAGATTTTCAAAGTTAGCAGGCTGCGAGGTTGGCCCGATATGCCATTGAAACGGAAGACGCCGCTGCTGAAAATGTGTAAGTATACGCTCAATAACGGCTGGAAGCGTCTCTGGTTGCACATTGGTCTGTAACACACCATTGAAAAGATCATTCGGGATGCCCGTCTCAAACCAGCAAATGCCCGGCTCTTCATGAAAAGCCGCGTGCGGCAGCGTGCTTAAAAGGGTACCATACGCAATCTTGTTGGCATCCATAGCTAGAGGAATCGTTGATGGAGAGAGGTCTTGCAGGACGTTGTTCATAGAAAGGTTATCCTTTCCCGCATATAAGTTATTTGTTACATACCTCAGTATACCCTATTCTATTGATGTGTCTCTCTGTTTACTCTATAATGGGGTAACTAACAGAAGCCGAAAAACGGTACAACAAAACGGCGCACCCGTGAGGAGGTGCAATTATGTCCGATAGTGGAGAGCGAGATGGGCAAAAGCTCGGCAACTATCGTCTTACACAGCTATTGGGGCGTGGGAACTTCGCTGATGTGTACCTGGGGCAGCATATTCACCTGCATACCCAGGCTGCCATCAAAGTGCTGCATGGGCGGCTAACCGATAATGACCTGGCAAACTTCATTAACGAAGCGCGTGTCATTGCGCACTTACGGCATCTTCACATCGTTCAGGTATTGGACTTTGGTGTAGAGGATACCACCCCTTTCCTTGTAATGGAATACGCGCCCAATGGCAATCTGCGCCAGCGCCATCCGCAGGGAACACGCCTTGCCCTCGAAACAGTGCTACCTTACGTGCGACAAATCGCTGATGCCTTGCAGTTCGCGCACGATCAAAATCTCATACACCGTGACATTAAACCAGAAAATATGCTGCTCGGTCGCAACAACGAGGTGTTGTTGAGCGATTTTGGCATTGCCATCATGTATCCCAATGTGCGCTCTCGCCCAAATCAGGACACAGCCGGGACGGTTCCCTACATGGCACCAGAACAACTCAAGGCCCATGCGCTACCGGCCAGCGATCAATACGCGCTGGGCATCGTGACCTACGAATGGCTATGTGGAGAGCGCCCATTCAACGGCACATTACCGGAAATCGCCGTCAAACACACCCTTGTCCCTCCTCCATCATTACGCGAGCGAGTTACAACCATCTCACCCGCTGTCGAGCAAGTGATATTCAAAGCGTTAGCGAAGAACCCTGGGCAACGCTTTGAACGCATCGCGGATTTCGCGCAGGCACTGGAGGATGCGAGCAAAGCTGAATCAGCGGAACATACGCTTCCGCTCAAAACCACCAATGCCTATTTCAGCAATCTACCCGCCCAGCTTACCTCGCTGATCGGACGAGAACAAGAGGTAATAGCCGCTTGTGACCTGCTACAACGCTCAGACGTGCGCCTTGTCACCCTCACAGGAACAGGGGGCATTGGTAAAACGCGGCTGAGCCTCGAAGTTGGTGCTGAATTACTGCACGCTTTCAGCGAAGGGGTGTATTTTGTACCCCTGGCCTCGATCAACGACCCTGCGCTCGTTATTTCAGCCATCGCGCACACGCTCGGTCTGCAACATACATACACTGATAGACATCAGCCACTTACGGAACATATGGATTATCTGAAAAAGTCTCTGCGCGAGAAGCGTTGCCTGCTACTGCTCGACAACTTCGAGCAGGTAGTGAGTGCCGCTCCCGCTATCGCTGAACTACTTTCGGCCTGCCCGCCCCTGAAAATACTCGTCACCAGCCGCGAGGCGCTACACATTCAAGGCGAACACGAATTTCCACTGCCTCCCCTGGCGCTGCCCGGTGGGACATCTCCGTTGCCCGTACACGAACTCACACAATATGCCGCTATCGCGCTCTTTCTGCAAAGAGCGATGGCGATCAAGCCCGATTTCGATGTCACAACCGCCAATGTACAAACAATCGCCATGATCTGCCGGCGGTTGGACGGTTTGCCACTGGCTATCGAACTGGCAGCCGCGCGTGTCAAGCTGCTTCCGCCACAGGCGCTCCTCCAACGCTTGATCCATCCACTCAATATATTAACCGGCGGCAGGCAGAACGCGCCTGAGCGTCATCAGACACTGCGCAATACCATCGGCTGGAGCTATCATTTATTAAATGCTGTAGAGCAACAACTTTTTCGCCGCATCTCCGTTTTCGTCGGCAGTTGTTCATTAGATGCCATTGAGGCGCTTTATAGCAGCTATCCCGATAGAGCCGCATTGGTGTTGGATGGCGTATCCTCCTTGATCGACAAGAGTTTGCTGCGTCAAAGCGAGCAGGGAGACGAACCACGACTCGTTATGTTAGAAACGATCCGTGAATATGCTCTGGAAATGCTCGACGCGAACAGGGAAGAGCGCATGATTCGCCATGCCCATGCAGCATTCTACCTGAAGCTGGCGGAGGAATCAGAGCGGGAACTAGTCGGCCCCCGGCAGGCGATCTGGTTGGAGCGCCTTGAGCGAGAACATGATAATCTGCGCGCGGCATTGGACTGGGCGTTAAAGCAGGATGACGATAACAATGAAACACAACGCCGCATGGAAATTGTCCTGCGCCTGACAGGAGCATTGCGACGGTTCTGGCAGATGCGTGGGCATCTGGATGAGGGGCAGACCTTCACAGAGCGCGCGCTGGCGGCAAGCGAGGGCATCGTAGTATCCACACAGGCGCGGGCGAGAGCTTTGATTGCTGCCGGAACGCTGGCCTCTATCCAGAATGATTATGATCGAACCGAAGCCTACTGCCAGGAAAGCCTGCTCTTGTTCCGAGAACTGGGGGACCAGCGAGGCATGGCCCTCTCGCTCTTCCTCTTGAGTGTCGTTCCCTTAATGAAGGGCGATAGCGTGGCAACACGCTCCCGGACGGAGGAAGCGCTGACACTATTCAGGGAGATGGGCGACAGGGAACGTGTCGCCTGGTCGCTCTCCACTCTGGGCCTGCTAGATATGCAGGTAGGGAAATTTGCCAGCGCGCAGGCTCACTACGAGGAGAGCCTGGCGATACACAGAAAGTCGGGTGATAAACGCGGCACGGCCACTTTGCTCTTGCGCCTGGCGCAACTCCTTTTTGCTTCCCAGGGCAACCAGGCGGCGCTACGCGCGTTGCTCGATGAAGGACTGGAGCTATACAAAGAGTTGGGCGAGAAAGAAGGCATAGCGAATATATACGTCCTTACCGGACAACTCGCTTTCGGCCAGGGTGATATTTCCCACGCTCGCTCATGGCTCGAAGAGAGTATTCTGCTGTACCGGGAGGTTGGACAACGCCGGGCGCTTGGCGAAGCGCTCGCAATCATGGCACGGGTTGCGTTAGCCGGGGGAGAGCAAGCGGAGGCGCACCTCCTCTACGACGAAAGCCGGGAGATTGCCAGGGATATGAATCACAGGTGGCTGATGGCTACCTGCCTGGAAGGGCAGGCAAGCATGGTTGCTGAGGAGGGTCAACCAGTATGGGGAGCGCAACTCTGGGGTGCGGCAGAGGCTCTGCGGGAACACATTAGAGTAGCCCTCCCTCTCATTGATCGCGCGAACTATGAGCGTTCGGTTGCCGCTGCGCGTACCCGCCTGGGCGAGAAAAACTTTATAGCCGCGTGGAGAGAGGGACGCGCTATGACACCGGAGCAAGCCTTTGCCGCGCATGGGCATAGAGGGGTTACACCATTGACCATTCCTGTCACCACCCTTTCATCAACCAACCCCGCCGGGCTGACTGCGCGGGAAGTAGAGGTATTGCGCCTGGTGGTCGGCGGCCTGACCAGCGGCGAGATCGCGCGCGAGTTAAAGATTAGCGAAAAAACGGTTGCGCACCACCTGACGCATATCTTCAACAAAACGAGCAGCGAGAACCGCGCAGCCGCCGTAGCCTTTGCCATACGTAATGGTTTGGCTTGAACACCCTATAGGTATTTCTTCGCATAATACACCGGCCCGAAACGCCTAAAATTCCTTCCAGAATGCGAATTTCTCCCGATGTTTTGCGGCCTCCCTTTCGGTTACACTTCTCTCATTCAATGGGTCCAGTCAGTGTCATAAGAGATAACAACCTATGCCAACATGCGCAATACAACAACGGGATGAGCCTGGCATTTCAGAGTTCCAGGCACTCTACCAGGAGAATCTGGGCAGCGTGTATCGTTTTGTCTATAAAAGCCTGAGAAATCGTGAAGAAGCCGAAGACCTGACATCACAAATTTTTGTCAAGGCCCTACGTTTTCTCGATTCTGAGCGCAACGCTCATAGCGCGCGCAACTGGCTCTTTCAGATCGCGCATACCACCATTGCCGACTACTGGCGAGCCTATTATCGCGCGCAAAATAGTTCGTTGGAAGTACGATTGGAAGCCGGTTGGGAAGGCCCCGCTGAAGAAGTAGTGCTGGGGTCAAACGATCATGCGTCAGAGCGCGTACAAACACTGCTCCAGATTTTGCCCGATCGCTATCGAGAGGTGTTAAGCTGCCGTTTCCTGCTCAATCTCTCTATTCGCGAAACCGCTGAAACGATGGGTGTATCAGAAGCCAATGTGAAAACCCTGCAATTTCGCGCGCTGAAACGCGCTGCTGGCATGGGTAGGTCGCTCACCAACCAGATGGACTTGCCCACCCACAACCAGTAATGTCATCCTAAGCAAAGCGAAGGATATCAAAGTCCATTGAGTAAGACCCTCGCTGCGCTCAGAGTGACACCGAATGACTACTCCTGATCATTAATATTCTTTAGGAATGTGCTAAAAGCCTATCCGAATAACCTTGCGGCTTGATTGCTTTTCGCGCCGCAGGGTTATTCGGATAGGCTTTTAGTCTGGCATCTGTACGGTTTCGATATACAACCTGGCCCAGGCGATCTGCTCCTCTTGAATACCGGAGATCGTCACACCCCGTGTCACCTGCTTCTGTCCATCGATCTGCGTTCCGTGAAACAGTAGTTCGGCCCACACGGTGTCTCCCTCTATCGCTTCACTGAGGATATCTACCCGGAAATCTGGCATCGTCGAAAAAAAGAAGCTCCAGTTTTCCCGCACGCCTGCCCGGCCAGCGAAGTTTCTTTCTGGATAGAAAGGCTGCTCGCTGCGAAAGTTCGGGGCAAAACAAGCCACCATCTCCTCCAGGTCGTGACGATTGGCGGCCTGGATCATGCGCTCGAATACCACTTGAGCAGGCGATTGCGTTGGTGTGTCCTGTATCTGTTCTTCTAACATTGAAATCCTCTCTTTCTTGCAGATGACAAATCTCAGAATTCACTGAGTGGGAACCAACCTCCCTCGAAATGCCATTACTTGAGCTTGCTCGCTGGTTCAAGCTGAGCATTGTTTGAAGTGGCGCGGCGGGCGATCTCCTCAAATGGCGTCTGCTGGACTCCGAAGGTGCGAGCCGTCGCGGCCGTGTCGTAGTGTAGATTCGCCGTATCCATGTAGATGCCGTTGTGTATGAGGCGACTCATGGCCGGATTGATCGGTTGCATCAGGATGGACATGACACGCATCATCGGCAGAGGGATATGGCGCTTTTGGGCTTGATGTCCGCTCGCGCGTTCAAAGACCTCTGCAAGCTGGTTCATGGTCAGGTTCTTCGGCCCACCAACCTCGATCACCGTGTTGCGTGCGCGAGGATCATCCAGCGCGCTGCTGGCAAAACGCGCAACATCCTCCACCGACACAAAATTGATCGGATTGTTGCCCCTGCCAAAGATCGTGACCTTCCCCCGTTCTACGATAGGCTGACCGATCAACTGAGCCCAGAGTTCCATGTACGCACCGGGGCGGAGGATAGTGAAGTTCAGGCCGCTGGCGCGCAGATACTCTTCGGTGCGGTACTTCATGCGGAAGAACTCAAGTGGCGCATCCGCGCTAACCCCCAGAATGGACACAAAAATGAAGTGTTGTACGCCTGCGGCTTTGGCGGCATCGATTAACTGACGGTTGCCTGCGTCGTCAACCGCGTGGGGATTGTTGTCGCCCTTTCCGTCCAGCGCATGGGCCGCTGCCACTACCTGCTCAACCCCCTGGCAGGCCCGGAGCAGAGATGCTGGATCGCGGAGATCGCCACTCACCACTTCTGCCCCTTGCTGCTTCAGACGCGTAAGGTTGAGCGGGGTCCTGGTCATCGCCCGTACTGCTTTCCCTTGTGCAAGTAGCAGATCGGCAACAACGCTACCCAGACGGCCACTGGCTCCTACAATTAAGATCATGTTCGGCTCCTTTCACACAACCATAGCTTCTGCTCCAGGGTGATGCCCTCTTAGAGCAGTTCATAAGGAGAGTATAGATGATCATACGTACTTCCACCATGAGGAAGAGGCACATTTCCCTCACACATTTCTCAGCTTCTGTTGATGTGCTATCATAGAGCAGGAAGGATAGCGTACACGAGGAAGGGGACATATGCAGGAACAGAGCAGCTTCGGTGCGCTTCTCAAGCGCTATCGCCTGGCTGCAGGTCTCTCACAGGAGGCCCTGGCGGCCCGTGCCAGGCTGAGCGTGCGCACGATCTCCGATCTGGAGCGTGGCGTTCATAGCCTACCGCATACTGATACGCTGGATTTACTGACTAGCGCCCTCTCCCTGCCAGCCCAACAACGTAGCTTGCTGCTGGCCGCCGCACGACCAGAGATTGCCCCCTTTGTTGACGTTCCTGCACGTTTCCCCTCACCAGGTTTCCCTTTTCCTCCTACCAGATTGATCGGTCGCGTGGAGGAACGCTCCTCTGCGCTTGCCCTGCTGCGACGCAGCGCCACCCACTTGCTCACCTTGACCGGACCCAGTGGTGTCGGCAAGACACGGCTTGTGCTTCAGCTTGTCCAGGATCTTGTCCCTGACTTTGCCGATGGCGTGGTGTACGTTTCGCTGGCACCCATCCACGATGCTGAGCTTGTTCCCAGCGTGGTTGCTCAGTCACTCAGGATTCGCGAACAGGTCAACTCCCCGCTTGCAGAGCAGGTGCAGGCATTCTTGCACCACAAGCATCTCCTGCTGGTACTCGACAACGTCGAGCAGGTCCTGGACAGTGCATCGTTCGTCGCTGATCTGCTGGCAAGCTGTTCCCGCCTGTTTGTCCTCGTGACGAGCCGGAGGGCGCTGCACCTGCGCGCTGAGCAGGAGTTCCCGCTGGCTCCGCTGTCACTCGCAGACGCGGTGGAGCTCTTTCGTGAGCGAGCCCAGGCCGTACGACCGGGGGGAACCTTTGCAGTGGACGAAGTGGCAGCCATCTGCGAACGGGTGGATCGCCTTCCCCTGGCGATCGAGCTGGCTGCCATGCATATCAAAGTATTCTCCTTACCTGAGTTGCGGAAGCGGCTCATCCACCGCCTGACGCTGCTACGCGGCGGGGCGAGAGATCTACCAGCACGCCAGCAGACGATGGAGGACGCCATTGCCTGGAGTTATGAGCTGCTAACGGAGGAACAGCAGCGCAGTTTTCCTGTCTTGAGCGTCTTTGTGGGAGGCTGGACACTCGAAGCAGCTGAGGCAGTAGTCCTGGCCGAGGGAGAGACGGCACCCGAAGAGGCTATCCTCATGTTGGCTGCTCTGGGCGACGCCAGCCTTATCCAGGCGGAGATAGTGGCCGATGAGGCAGTACGCTTTGGCATGTTGGAGCTGATCCGGGACTATGCCCTGCAGCGGCTGCACGCAGCAGGAGAGGAGGAGCTGTGTCGACGTCGACATGCCGCCTATTACGCCCGCCTGGCAGAGACCATCACAGCGCACTTTGGGCCGGAGCCGGGAGTGCGCGAGGCACATTTTGCCTCGGCACTGGCACAGGAATTGCCCAATGCGCGGGCAGCGTTGCAATGGGCAGAGGAGAGGCAGGAGGCAGAACTGGGACTGCGGCTGGCAGGCTTCGCACGCCTCTGGCATGTCCGTGGTCAGATGAGCGAGGCTGAGTACTGGATGGAACGCATGCTGGCGTTGGACTTGTGGGCGAGAGAGCAGGGAAAGCATACTGCGCCACTTACCCTACGTATAGAGAGACTCTATGGCTTAGCACGAACCCTGGTGCGCCATGGGAAGGTGGGGCGTGGTACCCAAGCTGCAGCGAACGAAGCCCTCCTGCTGGCCCAGCAGATTGGGGACCACAACGGCATCAGCAGCGCCTTCGCGACGCTCGGGATGATCGCCCAGGCGAACGGCAAGCTTGATGAAGCGGAGGCCGCCTATACGGAAAGTTCCAGGTATGCCAGGATGATTGAGCAGAACGGCCTTTTGAGTCGTACCCTGTTCCATCTTGGGGAACTGGCAAGAATGCGGGGTGACATGGCACGCGCCACGGCGCTCCTGGAAGAAGCCCAGGCTCTTGCACAAGCCGTCGGAATGACGTGGGATATCCCTATCTACATGACCCTGCTCGGCCACCTGGCCTGCCAGCAGCAAAACTATGCCGTGGCAAAAGCGCGCTACCGGGAAGCACTTGCGCTCTATCGTGCGTTCGGCAGTCCCACCTACCTTGCCTCATGCCTCGAGGGCTTTGCCGCTGCTGTCTGCGCAGAAGGCCACTATGCACAGGCCACTCGCATGTGTGCATCGGCAGTAGCCCTTCGCGAGCAGGCTCAGACACCGCCCCCACCAGCCGAGCGCAAAGCGTTTGAGCAGGTCGTTGCAACTGCAAGAGCGGCCCTTGACGAGCCAGCTTTTGTGAGAGAATGGAACACAGGAACAACACTCACGCAGGACGAAGCAATTGACGATGCGTTGTCAGACGGAACGACTGGAACGTCGTGAGACGGCTCTCACAAGCAGCCTTGTTGACATTGAGCAACACGAAGAGCCTACCTGCAAGGCGTGTGACCGGACAAAGGTACGACGACCAGGTCGGATAGGCTCTTATTCGTTCAACTGAAAGCGATAACCAATTTTAGGTTCGTTGCGGATGAAGTGACAGCCAGCAGGAATCTCGATTTTTTTGCGCAACCGATTGACGTAGACATGGATATTTTTGCGCTCAGAAATATCCTCATCCTCCCACACCTGCGAGTAGATAATGTCATAGGTGACTGTCCTGCCAGCATTCGTCACCAGCACATACAACAGTTCATACTCGGTATAGGTCAGGTTTATGTCTTCTTCGTTGACTTTCACCTGGCGTTCCGCGAAATTCACTTCCAATGGTCCAGATTTGAAGTTACGACGTTCCGTGCCTGCGCGCATACGGGCCGCCAGCCGAAATTGATTTTTAATGCGTTGCAGCAGTTCACTCATATAAAATGGTTTGGCAACATAATCATCGGCGCATTGCTCAAGCGCGCTCACCTTTTCGCGCTCACCCGTTTTGACCGAGACGATAATGATGGGTAAAGCTGGATAGGCATTGCGAAACTCGTTACACACGCACAACCCACTCATATCTGGCAATTTGAGGTCCAGCAATACCAGGTCAACGTGGTGATGCGCGATGATGTCCAATGCTTCTCGCCCCTGTTGGGCGGTGTACACCTCGTAGCGCTCGCGTTCCAGGTTCTGCTTTAACTGCCGCATGGTCGTGTCACGGTCTTCGACCACCAGAATCTTTTTCATGCTGCGACGCTCCTATGCGTTGATTGGCAATGTAAATTGAAAAATGGCTCCCCCATTTTCGCGATTATCAACCCAGATACGTCCCCCATGCGCCTTCACATAACCCCGGCATACAGCCAGACCCAGACCCGACCCCTGCGCGGCTCCTCCGCTCTCAGCTTGACGCTGTATGCGATAGAACGGCTCGAAAATACGCTCCATTTCTGGCTGCGGAATACCCGGCCCGCGATCGGCAACGCTGACGATCACCTCCTTGCCAGCAGCCTGCGCGCTCACCTCAATCGGTGACTCCGGCGGTGTATGGCGAATCGCATTCTCGATTAAATTCGCCAGTACTTGAGCGATCAGAACCGGGTCCAACTCCACAGCAGGAACACCATCAGGGATGGTGCTTTCAATACGCCGCCCTTGCTTCAAGGAACGCAAGTGTCCCTCGTCCAAAGCCAAAAGAACAACTTCTTCAATTGGATACAATTCCCACTCAGGCGTAAGCGCATTATGATCGATACGCGATAGCGCCAGCATCCTGTCAACGATGCGCTCCAACCACTCTGTTTCGCTGACAATATCTTGTAATGCAATACGATACGCGATTTCATCTTCCCAGGGACGAATCTGATTGAGCAGTCCACTGGCCGCGCCCCTTATTAATGTCAATGGCGTATTAAAGTCATGCGAAACCGAAGAGATGATCGCGGTATGCAACTCCTCGGCACGCCGCTGCAGTTCCTGGCGCAGATTCAAAGCGCGTTCAATCAACGATTGCTCTATCATAAAGACGGTCTGGTCGCACAAATGTGAAAAAAGCTCCGCGTGGATGCCGGTGAAAATAGTTTCGCCCCTGAGAATACCTTTAATTGCCATCAATTCTATATGGTTGGTTTCTTGTACATAGAGACGCATGACCCCCAGCGTCTGCTCACCAGAGCCAGAGAACAGAGGAATCAGATAGTTGCATCTATGTTCACATAGTTCGCTATCCGCATTATTGATGACAACTCTACGTAGATAACTACTTTTTGTGTGCGAAACGAGAGGGAGGTCTGGCAATGTGACCGCTTGACCGTGTTTCATAACCCATGCCACACTCACTTCGTCACCGGGAGGAAGTTCCGGCATATTACTTCCCCCTGAGGACACTACCCACATCGAAGCATCTCCTTCCGGGTCGAATAGATAAAACGCGCAGCCCCGTATGCCGCAGAAGTAAAAAGTATCGGCGATGGTGTGTGCCATCTGCCTCAATTGCTCTTTCAGGTCTTTCTGTTCTCTAGTGACATACCGAATTACATCATAAACGGCACGAAATTCATCATCATGCCGGTTCACCTCGCTTTTCTGCTCCTGCAAACGCTCCTCAAAACGAATGTTCTCTAACTCATTGAGCTGTTTTGTTTGTCTAACCAGCTTGCGATGCTGCGCGAAAATCCAACTCGCCAATGACGCTACAACTAAAAAGACACAAAGGTCTAATGCATCTTGCCAATTAGCCAACCAGAAGGAATAGACCGGGTCGAGCAGGAAGAAATCAAAAGCCAGGCAAGCCAGCACAGCGGCCAGAATGGCAACCCTGGTACTCTTTTGCGCTATAAAAAGCACGATAATGAGATACACAAGTAGCACAGTTGCGAGAGCGACACGCGCGCGTGGATGCAGCAGATAAGCCGGAACGGTGACGATCGCCACAAAGAATATGGCAACGAGGATATCGAGCAAGAAGAGTTTCCACCACTCCCTTTGCCGCAAGCGTGGCACGAGCGCGTATCTGAACCAATGCATGAGGTATGCTCCTGTTCTCTCCCTTAGCACGGAAGCAAAAAGATACAGTAAAAGCATAAATGCTACAAAATGCACTGTCAATAGAGACGAGCTAAGCAATCATACACTTCATTACTCATCACCCATCAGCCGCTTGAATATGACGGGCAATTGCTTGCGCGCCAGGCTGATATACGTACTAACACTGGTCACGCTGATACCCACCATGCCGGCGATTTCACAGGGATAATACCCGCAAACAACGCGCAAAACCAGGCAATAGCGTAATTTGGGGGCAAGTTCTGCCAGCGCCAGGCGCATCAATTCAACAGTTGCAGTACGTTCTTCGGGGCCGCACGTACTTAGATCCGCGCTCTCACTGATCAATTCCTCCAGGTACAGGCATGATAGCTTCTTTGCTCGCCAGTGGTCGCGCATCAAATTCCTGGCAATCGAAAAAAGCCAGACAATGAAGCACTCCGTATGCTGAAGGCTTGCCAGGTTAAGCCATGCTTTGAAAAATACTTGCTGGACATAATCGCTGGCATCCTCGTGGTTTCCCAGCAAGCGCATCAAATACCTGTATATAGTACCTTCGTAACGCCTTACGAGCAAGTCGAAAGCTTCCATACTGCCCGCTTGCGCGCGCTGCACCAGTAGCGGAACATCCGCATCGCCCATCGTGTCAACAGTTGCTATCATAACTGCACATCCTTTCTTATCGAGAGAGTTTTTCTCAACAGGTGGACCTACCTGAATAGCGTGTGACATGCACCACGTATAGCATATGCGAAGATTATTTACAGCCTCTTAAAATTTCAAGACAATTTCTCAATTTATTCTAAATTTCTGACTTACTTGCCACAAATTTCTCATAGCCTTTGCAACGATAGAAGCAGATATATTCAAAACACAAAAGCTCTTGATGCCCGCTCTTTTCCATAAAAGGAAAAAGCTCCTGGCTCAGGAGCTTTTAGAGGAAATTTTCAGTAAACGGTCTACGGCCGCCATTCTCCCACCTGCATCCTTACCAGTAGCCGTATCCAGGCCAGCAGTTGTGGGGTAGAAGCTGGGAGCGAGAAGCGATATAGAGTATCATGGTCACCTCCCGACCCTAACTCCATTTGCAGACGCCTCTGGTCGAGCAAACTTATGCTACTTGCATGGGCAGGATATGAAGTGGAGCTAACCTCTCGCATAGACGTGTCAATGGCGACGGCAGTTGGTCGGTATACTGTCTTCTTTTCTGTTTCTTGCGCGGGTGCATCCTGGAACTGTATACCTCTGTCTCGTAAAAATCGCGCTGCCGTCAGCGAACCGGATATTAGACCGTTATTCTCACGATTGAGCATCTCTACCATCTCTTCTTTGCAGGTAGAGCTAAACACACGTATACGCTCCGCGGGGATAGGGCTATATATTCTCAGTAGATGAAACACCGCTTCCAACGAGGTCAATACAGTTGATTTCCACATCCATTTCGATGTTTGACGTTCTTGTAATGCTAAGCGATAATAGATCATCATATGCCTCCTTCATTCTTGTAGATAGACGACATGAACAGGTTTTTTTGGCCTCTATCAGAAGAATTGTTTTTACCAGTAATAGATTACTTCAAGCAATCGAACAAACGTGTGCGTAAGACTACCCATTTCTCATTGTGTTGTCTCAAACAAGAGCCGGGAACTCCATAGTCTATTTGTATGCTATACTTTCCCTGAGAAATCCATATGTGCAGGCTATATGAAAGAACACCGGTATCCCAACTGGCATCATAGATCAGGAAGTCGCAGCAACGCATGTTGAACATTCACCACTCGCCACCCGGCTTTACGGAACGTGATGCTGTACAGATCGCTCTCGATGTTTTCGATTTGCGCGTCGAAGCGCGCGCGTTGCCTGGCGAGCATGACCGGAACTTTGTGCTTGTGGCAGACGATGGACGACGTTTTGTACTCAAAATCGCTCATGCTGGAGAGCAATGGGAAACACTCGACTTGCAAAACAAAACCCTGGCATACCTGGCGCAACAGGTTCCGGCGCTGGCAATTCCGCGTGTAATGGCAACACGCGCCGGGCAAACAATCGCAACCATCAAGGGTCATGGGGATACAATGCATCTGGTGCGTCTCCTATCCTACCTTCCCGGCAAGGCGCTGGCACAGACAAAACCGCATACACCGGTCTTACTACGCAATCTGGGGAAGATGCTCGGCACGCTGGATAAGGCGCTGCTGGACTTTACACACCCGGCAGCACAGCGCGATTTGAAGTGGGATATACCGCGCGCAGGCTGGATTCGCGGCTACCTTCAGCATATTCTCCCATTAGAGAGACGCGCGCTGGTAGAACGATTGCTCACGCGCTTCGAGGCGCAAGCGCTACCAGTTTTGCCAACGCTGCGCAGGAGCATGATTCATAATGACGCCAACGATTATAATGTACTGGTCGATTACGCCGATCCCGCCTCGCTGCCGCTTGTGCATCTACTCGATTTCGGCGACATGTTGCGCACACAGACGATTTGCGAGCTTGCCATTGCTGCGGCATATGTGATGATGAATAAAGCCGACTCACTCGCGGCGGCGGCATCGCTTGTAGCAGGTTATCACGAGACATTGCCTTTGACAGAGACGGAACTATCCGTCCTTTTTGACCTCATTTGCGCCCGGCTGTGTGTCAGCGTCACCAATTCGGCTTACCAGCAGCAGATCGAGCCGGACAATTCCTACCTGACCATCAGCGAACAACCTGCGTGGCGATTGCTCGAACAACTGGCAAAGCTTCACCCGCGTTTCGCCTGTTACACCTTTCGCCATGCCTGCGGTATGACACCTGCTCCTGTGAGCAACACACTGGTAGAATGGCTGAAAACACATGCTGGCGAAATGGGCCGCATTGTCGAGCCAGATCTGCAATTGGAGAATGTACCGGTTTTCGACTTGAGTGTAGGCAGTTCTGAACTCGGCAACTTGCTCGAATCCAGCGACACAGATACCATCGCGCAGAAGCTATTTAGCCGTATGCAAGCCACGCATTCCCCGCTGGGGGTTGGCCGTTACAATGAAGCGCGTATCCTGCACACCTCTATAGAGCGTCATATAGAGGACAACAATGGCCCACAATGGCATACTATCCATCTCGGTCTCGACCTGTTTATAGCTGCTGGTTCGCCCGTCTATGCGCCCCTGGCAGGTATTGTTCACAGCTTCAATATTAATGACGAGACCGGCGGCGGTTCAACCCTTGTGCTGCAACATAGCGTCGCGCATGGCACGCTCACCTTCTACACGCTCTACGGCAACCTGAGCCCCGGCTCGCTTGATAGCCTCCGCAATGGTATGCCCGTGAAGCAGGGAGCGCAAATCGCCCGTACCGGCGACTACCCGGCCAATGGTAACTTGCCGCCGCACCTGCATTTTCAACTCATCACCGACATGTTGGACAGACAGGGCAACTTTCCCGCGTTCGCCCTGCCTGACGAACGCGATATATGGTTGAGCCTTAGTCCTGATCCCAATCTGATCGCGGGTATTCCCATGACGCATGTCCCGGCTGCCAGCAAGAGCAAAGAGGAAATAGCGCAATTACGCGCACAGCACATCGGTCCATCTTTAAGCATTGCTTACCAACAACCGTTGGAGATCGTGCGCGGCTCTATGCAATACCTGTACAGCGAAGATGGACGCGCTTACCTGGACGCGGTGAATAACGTTAGCCACGTTGGGCATTGTCACCCGCGTGTGGTCAGGGCTGGACAGGAGCAAATGGCGGTTCTCAATACTAACACGCGCTACCTGCACGAAAAGCTGGTGCGCTACGCTGAAAGATTGTGCGCCACTTTGCCAGAACCACTGCGCGTGTGTTATTTCGTTTGTTCGGGCAGTGAAGCAAACGAACTGGCGTTGCGACTGGCGCAGGCGCATACTGGACAACGCGATATGGTCGTGGTAGATGTGGCCTATCATGGCAATACCAGTTCGCTGATCGACATTAGCCCGTATAAATTCAATGGGCCAGGCGGCGCGGGCAAGCCTCCCCACGTCCAGGTTGTACCTATGCCAGACACTTACCTGGGCAAGTTCCGGCAGGATGATCTCCAGGCAGGCGAACACTACGCGCGTTATGTGCAGGAAGCTATCGAGCATATACAGGCACAGCAGCGCAACGTGGCAGCTTTCATATGCGAGTCTATGCCCGGATGCGGCGGACAGATTGTTTTACCTCCTCATTATCTCCAGGAAGCCTATCGCTATACACGGAACGCAGGTGGCGTGTGTATTGCCGACGAAGTGCAGACGGGTTTTGGGCGCGTCGGAACGCACTTCTGGGCCTTTGAGACACAGGGCGTCATACCGGACATTGTGACGATGGGCAAACCTATCGGCAATGGTCATCCCCTGGCCGCCGTCGTGACCACGCCCGCAATCGCGGCATCGTTCGCGAACGGTATGGAATACTTCAACACCTTTGGCGGCAACCCGGTATCATGCGCCATTGGCATGGCGGTGCTGGATGTGATCGAGCAAGAACAGCTTCAAGCCAATGCGCAGCAGACAGGCTCGCATCTTCTACACGAACTACGCGCATTGATGGACAGGTATCCACTCATCGGGGATACGCGCGGCCTGGGTCTGTTCCTGGGTATAGAACTGATACGCGACCACGCGGCGCTAACTCCGGCCCCGGAGCAGGCCGCATATATTGCTAATCGCATGAGAGATCGCGGCATCTTGCTTAGCACAGACGGCCCATTCCACAATGTGCTAAAGATCAAGCCTCCGCTCGTCTTCACCCGGCACAATGCCGACGAGCTGGTAAGCGCGCTGGATATGGTCTTAGATGAGGATTTCGCTCAACCGTAGGAACTGAAGCCAGAGGTAAGCTCAAGCGTTATTTTGTATCAGTGGATCAATCATAGACCACACACCGCCAGGTTCCCAGGTCGCGCGATACCAGACGGCAATCTGTAGGCTGCTATTGCCGAATTGGGCTGTCTGGTGCAGCATTTTGTCGAAATTGGAGATAAGGTAGTAGAGATTCTTGGCGGTAGGATACCACATGGAGTGTTCGACGCCAGACGTATCGGTATAGACAAGATGGGCCGAAGTTGCGTCATTGAGATCGCTCAAACTGTTGTTGATCTCAGAGGCGGGTATTTGCGACACCAGTGTTTGCGCGTCCTGGTAGAGTACGCCGCTATCAAAAATCCACTGTCCCCCGCTCAAATGCCAGGTTGCGCCATACAGGGGAAATTCCCAAATCACGCGCGGCAACATCTGTGGCATCGTTTGCAGCGCATAATCCAGCAGTTGCCTGAGATAAGGAAGGCTCACGGTCGGGCCTGGGCTATAGAAGGACTGGTCAATGGCCTGAATGATGATAAAATCGGCGCTACGCCCCAGCAAGGACCAGTTGGTGAAGCCATTAATATTGTAGTAATCATCGTGATCGCTGACTTTGTGAACCAGCGAGATGCCATAATACTTATGCAAGGGCTTCAAAGCGTTCCATATCTTCTGATTATAGGTGGCGAAAAGTTGCTGGATGTTGGGATAGTTAGCATCGCCTCCCTCGAGGTCCATAATCACACCATCATAATTGACGCGCTTCACTTCATTGATGATGGTATCAATATAGCCCTGGTCGGTGGTGGCCTTTGCGATGTAGTCCGATTGCTGCTGCGATGTCCAGGAGGTCGCCGAGCCATCCGTCTCCATAGTGATAGTCAGATAGGCCATACCACCCTTGCTATGCACCAGTTGCACCACATTGTCCATGCTCAGGCTGCCCGCCATACAGTTATTATGCTCGCCATTAATTAGCTCGCCCGTCGTTGGATCAACCCAGCCTGTACCAACCAGCGCGGCATCAGGATTGATAGCAGCCGTCTTTATATACGCCGCCATTCCACGCTGGCAGTCGCGCCCGACGATCCAACCAAGCGAGGCTACCTTGCCATTGAAGACATGCAAAGACTGAGTGGGGGCTGACTGCGATGGAATGTTATTATCAAACACAATCTGCGGCGTCTGAGGGGCGTTGACCTTCAGCCATCCGACCAACACCAGGGCAGGAATAGCAATCGCAATCAAAATGATTACTCTTGCTCTGCTAAATAGGCGTTCCGACTTGCGCATTTATTTGGCCCGCGATATGCAAATTAGTGTTACCAGCGTTCTAATGCTTCTATGGTAACACACCGGTAAACAAGATGGTATGTAATAGGCCAAATTGGGGATGTGTTTATGCGAATTTTACAAACTCAATCATAGGATGCGAGCGTTATTTGACTGTCACAACTTCTCCGCCTGTCAATGCCTGCAAATCACCGGGCGTCAAGCGAAACACTGTGTGCGGACTACCAGCCGCAGCCCAGACAGCATCATATTGCATCAAATCTTCGTCAATGAAAGTTGCAAGACGCTCAACGTGACCAACGGGCGGCACGCCGCCCACTGCAAAACCAGTATGCTGGCGCACAAAATCCGCGTCGGCTTTCTCGATGTCTTCACCCACCAGCGAACTCAGTCGCTTTTCATTCACGCGATTAGCGCCACTGACAAGCGCCAGCACCGGTTTATGCGACTGAGCGCTTTTGAAAACCAGCGACTTCACAATCTGCCCCAATGAGCAGCCGACGGCCTGGGCTGCTTCAATAGCCGTGCGCGTCGAATCTGGAAATACCACGATCTCATCCGAAAAACCCAGCGACTTGAGGGTGTGCTGAACTTTTTTTACGCTTGCTCCTGGTTCTTTTGACATGATGGAATCCTCTATCCTGGAAAATTAAAATAGATCGAGCAAATCGCCCAGACATTCAATGATAGCATCGGGTTTGATGTCATCGGGCGTCTGACGACCTCTTTTTTCTATTTGTCGCGTGTAGGACAGTAAATACTCATCCGTCAGTACATTTGATTGATCGTGACTGGATGAGGAAGCCGCGAGCATGGCAGCCCGCGCATCTTCTCGCAGCGATGCTTTAGGTATCCAGACGGCCTGCATATTCACCCTTTTCGCGCCTGCCACGTCGGCTCTGAGCGAGTCGCCAACCATTGCCGCCTCTTCTGGCGAGACATCCAGACTATTCAATGCATACAAAAAGATGTCTGGATTAGGCTTGCGTATACCCAGGTCGGCGGAAATCGCCATGTGACACAGTTCAAAGTAGTCGAGCAGCCCTATGACGCGCAGGTCTTCGTGAAAAGGTGTGCCTCCATAATGGCGGTTCGTCACGACGCCCAGCAGGTAGCCCCGCTCTTTTAGAGCTGCCAGTGTTGAAAGCGCATCATCGAAAAGCACGCGCGCATCGATACTGTGTACGCGCAACGCCTCATAGATAGCCTCGCCACATGCGCGCGTAACGTCTGACACGCCAATTTGTTGCAGCGCATCCATAGCTGCCTGCGTAAAATCAGGCTCGTATTCTACATGCTGGCGCGTCTTGACGCGAATCTGCCGCTCGAAATTCTTGCGCAACACCTGCCCAAGCTCGTCCACATCCATCTCTGCATGGAAGCTGCTGCCAGTATAGCGAAAAAGCTCCAAAACAGCCTGCAAATTGGCGATGCGTTCACAAGTTCGCTCCACTCTTTCTTCTTTGCGTATCCAGAGTGTGCCGCCCAGGTCAAATAAGATACAGCGAATATTTTGTCCAAATTTCATTACATGACACCTTATGATTATCCTAAAAATGTTTTGGCTTCGAAGCCATGTTTTTATGCCTGGAGATTTGTATGAACATGTCTATCCAAAGAGTTCTGAAGCTGTTTCAGCTTATTTTCTAAAGCAGTATAACATAAGCCGTAAAAAGTTCATACTACTACATAGCCCAAAATAAGGTGCGCCATAGACTTTATCTATTTGATGCACTCCGATATGATAGAATACACAGGAATAGATTCCTCAAGGGCGGTGTTGTTCTGCATATCAATAATTTCAGCGCATTTGTCATAAAACAGGAGTACAGAAACATAGATGGAAGAATACACGAGAATCTTTGCAATCATTTTCAGCGTCATTTTATTCATTGCTATCCTACAAGATAGTTTCGAGTCAATTGTCTTGCCACGCAGGGTATCGCGGCGTTTTCGGCTCTCGCGTATATTCTATTTCTCGACGTGGGCCTTGTGGTCGGCCATTGCGCGCAAGATGCGTCCGGGAAACAGGCGCGAGTTTTATTTGAGCTACTACGGGCCACTTTCGCTCATCCTCTTGCTCATTCTCTGGGCAACAGTTCTCCTGCTGGGATTCGCATTGCTGCAATGGGGTCTGGATGTACCAATACACGATCCAGAAAAAGTCCCAACGTTTGGGACGTATCTCTACATGAGCGGAACTACCTTTGTCACCCTGGGCTACGGAGATGTCACGCCGCTGAGTGGCATTGGACGTTTCTTTGCTGTAGCAGAGGCCGGCATGGGCTTTGGTTTTCTGGCGCTGATTATCGGCTACGTCCCCATCATCTACCAGGCGTTTTCGCGGCGCGAGATCAATATCTCTCTGCTGGATGCGCGCGCAGGCTCACCACCCAGTGCTACAGAAATGCTGCGCAGGCATTATCGCGCCCAGCGTATAGAGGAGTTGGTGCAATTTATGCGTGATTGGGAAAGGTGGGGTGCAGAGCTGTTAGAAAGCCATCTTTCCTATCCGGTGCTGACCTATTATCGCTCGCAGCACGAACGCCAGTCCTGGCTCGCCGCCCTGACTACTGTGATGGATACCTGCGCCTTGCTCATCGTCGGTTTTGATGACATTTCAACGCCCACCATCCGTAATACCTTCGCCATCGCGCGTCACGCGGCAGTCGATCTTGCCCAGGTTTACGGCACACCGCCCTTGAATCCTAAGCTCAATCGTCTTCCAGCAGATGATTTTGTGCGTATGCGCAACTCACTCGCCGAAGTAGGGCTGCGTTTCTCGCATGGAGATGATGCTGAAAAGCATCTTGCTGACATACGACGAATGTACGAGCCGTTTGTCAATGCGCTTTCGGATCACCTGTTAGTGAGTCTTCCTTCCTGGCTCCCGACAGAGAGAGCAGTTGATGACTGGCAGACGAGCGCCTGGGATCATTTTGCCGAGTTGTCTCCCGAAAGGCTGGCGGAGATCACCCATATCATCGTCGATCATAAGAAAAAGGCAGCCATCCCTCATGAACAAACACATGCACACACGCATAGTGAACAAGACGAGCATGGCTCCCCGGACGAACGCAGTCGCGCAGCAGAAGCATCCTGAAAAGAGGGGCCGCGCATTGTGCTATAGTTGCTAAGAATCTGGACAAATAAGGGCATCTGCCCAAACCTTCGCCTTGACCTACGCCCGTTGACGAACCAACTAGGCGGGCGGTTGGACTACAGCCAACCGTTTTGCTTCTTCCATACTTGATGACGTTGCAAGAGCAAGTCTTTGGCCGCTTGCTTCCCCTGACATGCCTGTAATTCGCTATCTCCCACACGCTGCGAGAGATTGGCAGAGGCATTGAGATCAGCATGTGCTTCATAGCCGCAGACCTGACAGCAAAACGTTTGCTGGTCAGGGCGGTTGGCTCGATCCACATAATGGCACCTGCTACATTCCTGTGAGGAGTAGACACTCTTGACCCTGGTTGCAGAGATACCTCGTTTCGCGGCATTCCAGGCGATTTGTCCGGAGATATGCGCGAGATTGGAGGCGCGCAGATAGGCATTCATGGCGCGTGCCTTGAACTTCATCGTAGCAACTGAAAGCCGTTCATAGGCAAACTGTGCGCCTTCATGCTCGGCAAAACACTGGTTAACCGCCCGGTTGATCTCCTGCCGGACGTGGCGGCTGAGGCGTTGTCCGCTCCTGCTACTGGTGGAAGGAAGTTTCTGGACGCCTTTCTTTTCCAGGCACTTGCGCAGTTTGGCCTTCCGCCGCCGCTTCCTGCGATCTCGTTTTTGCCGCTCGCGCAATTTGCCGTGAAAGGTACCGTAATGCTTGCCATCACTGGTAGTGAGAAAGTTGGCAATGCCCACGTCTATCCCAATGACGGGAGCATCTGGTTCCATCTGGATCGTGATGACCTCATCGTAGCTCAAAGTCAACCACCAGCCATTGTCACGCTTATTCAGGATCACACTGCCATTGATGGTTTTGCCATCTAGCGCCTGGCGGTGATAATCCGCTAACTTGACAGGCACCAGCGACGGCTTGCGTAATTCGAGGGTACTGATCTTCAACCAGTAGTCAAAGGTAGAGTCGTGCGAGGGTTCAAGCACAACAACATTGACATTGGCCTGGATACAGGTCTGGCGTAGGGTGGGAACGTCCCACTCACGCCATGTTGGTTCCTCAGCTCCTTCGCCCAACATGCCATTAGCTTGTTGTTCATGATAGTCCAACAGGTCGTCAAGATAATCTTGATAGGCGTTCGCACGGTTGCTATGCCAGGATTGAGCAATGCCTGCCGCCTGCTGGATAGCCACCCGATGCCAGCGTTCCGATAAGGAAGTCGCAAAGAGGGGAATATGAAACTTATCAGGCTGTTCCTCGATACAGAAGAGAGCGACATACTGTTGACACAACGCCAGATAGACCGGGGCCAGGGCATCGAGCCTAGCCAGCTTGCCCGGATTGACCTCAATCAGGCGGATATGCGTGACCGCTCTGGTAATCCGTTGGAATACCCCTGGAACCGTTCGTCTCTGGCGCTGCTTCATGGTCAGGCGCTCCTCCTATAATCTCTACACTAACGACGTTGTCTAACGGAACCTCATGCACCAGCATGAGCGCCATTGCTCGCTGTCGCCACATGGCTAGCGAACTGACTAGCCAGCATGAACAGATTATCAAGCATTGCTTTTGCTTCTGCCTGATTTACCGTTACCCTGCCATTTCCCATTGGCATAACGAGCTTTCCATCTGGTGTCACATAAATACGAAACGAGCCTACATGCTGAACCTGTCCTTGCGTCTTTTCGATTCCGTTCATATTTTCCTCTCTTTTCTATACTGACCAATGCCGTCAATATTATTATAGACCATAAATGCCATTTTTGCGATACCAGACCATATATACCATGCTGAATTGAATGATTGGAATTGACAGTCTCAAGTACAATAGAGATACTAACATCGGGAGAATAGCCAATGCAAGAGTCCATGTACACCGTAAAAGAGGTTGCTGATAAGCTCAAAGTATCGGAAAGACAGGTAAGAAAATGGGTAGAAACCGGTGAGCTTGCCCGTTTTCGCATTGGTTTACGTGGCTATCGTATTCCTGAAAGTTCGCTAAATGAGTTTGTTAGGAGACGTACAGGAAGGGAAAACCAGGAATGACGCTGATACCTTTAGATCGGAATACAGCCCAGACACCCCGCGTCAACATCGGCATGATCATGCTATACTAAAGATCATTAGAGGAATGACTTCTATATTTTCTTTGGAGGATCATATGCCCGTTTCAGCCACTAATTCCCGGCTGATCTACGATGCGCTCAAAGCCTGCGATATCAAGATCATGTCGGCCCTTCCCGAAACATGGCTAGTCCACCTGATTCGTATGGCTGACGAAGACCCCGATATGACGCTGGTGCGCCTTGCCAAAGAGGAAGAGGGCATTGGTATTTCGGCGGGAGCGCACCTGGCCGGAGTCAATTCGGCCTTGCTGATGCAAAATCATGGCTTTCTAGCCGCCATCAATCCCATTGTCTCGCTCGCCTTTTTGTACAAAATTCCTTTGTTGCTACTTATCAGTTATAGGGGGCATTTTGGAGAGAAGGACCCCTGGCAGACAATGGGCGGCGCGGTGACAGAGCCAATCCTGCGCGCCATGAATATTCATACCTGGCATCTCAACAACGCGGGCGACATCCAGCGACGTATCAAGGATGCGCAGACACTGGCGCAGGCGTCCTTGCACCCGGTAGCCATTTTACTGCCGCGCGAATTGATGTGGGAGGACTAAGATATGCTGCGCTTCGATGCTTTGCAGGCCATTTACCCCGAACTGGAAAATCGCATTGTCGTCACCATCATGGGCGCGGTAGCTGCCGAGCTGTACACCATCGGGCATCGCCACAACTTCTTTTATCTTGAACACGCTATGGGGCTGGCCTCCTCGATGGGCCTGGGCATCGCCCTGGCTATGCCACAGCACAAAGTCATCGTCCTCGATGGCGACGGCTCGCTACTCATGAACCTGGGAACGCTCAGCACAATGGCGCGTTACAAACCGGGCAATCTGTTACACATCGTCTTCGATAACGAAAGTCTGCTCTCCGTAGGCGGCTTCCCCACCGCGACCTCCACAGGTACCGACCTGGCCGGCATAGCCAGAGCTTCTGGCGTTCCCTCAGTCATGGAGGCCAACACCCTCGAAAGCCTCTCGAAGAGCGTGCGCGATGCTCTGGCAGGTGATACCCTGACCACCATTATCTCTAAAGTGGAGGCCATCGGGCCAAAGACCTTTCACATGGATTTGCCGCTGCTCGAAAACCGCTTCCAGTTCAAACGCGCATTGGAAGCCATGAAACAACAAGGATGAAAGGAAACCAGCATGGCAAACAGCGTTTTAACGCAGCTCATCGATGAACTCAACTCAGGTCAACTCAAAGTGGTTGACCTTACTACACCGTTGGGGCCAGACACGCCCGTCATTGATCTACCTCCCATATTTGCGGCTTCGCCGGGCTTAACGCTCAGCGAGATTTCGCGCTACGACACGCGCGGCCCGGCCTGGTACTGGAACGTGTTGAACCTGGGCGAGCATACCGGCACGCATTTTGACGCGCCCATCCATTGGATTACGGGCAAAGATTTACTCAACAATGCCACCGATACCATCCCTGTACGCAAGTTCGTAGGTCCAGCCTGCGTCATTGATGTAAGTGCCGACGTGGAGCAGAATCCAGACTTCCTGCTGACCATCGAGCGCGTTGAGCAGTGGGAGAGCGAGCATGGTCGCCTGCCTGCCGACGCATGGCTGCTGGTACACACCGGTTGGAGCAAACATGAGGGGCGCGAAGAATTTCTGGGCATTCAGGCGGACGGTTCATCCCACTCACCCGGCTTTCATCCTTCGTGTTCGGCGTTTCTGGCAAAGGAACGCGACATCCTGGGCGTGGGCGTCGAAACCGTTGGCACCGATGCCGGGCAAGCGGGCGGCTTCGATCCGGCCTTTCCCAGCCATACCTTCATGCATGGCGCGGGCAGGTTTGGCCTGACCAGCCTGATAAACCTGCACCTGTTGCCACCCACCGGCGCAATCGTGATAGCCGCGCCGCTCAAAATTGTCAATGGCTCAGGCAGCCCGCTGCGCGTCATTGCTATTACACCGTAGGACAAAAGTATCAACCCTCTCGATCCACCGAACTCGAAAATCACTAGATGAGGTCAGCATGGCAATACTTGAACTTGAGACAATGCGCTGCGAAGTAGACGGACACCTGGCGCGCCTGCGGCTTAATCGACCCGACGCGCTCAATGCCGCCAACTGGGCATGGGTGCAGGACCTTGTGACCGCTACGCAATACCTGGCGCAGAGCAGCGAAACGCATGTAGTGATTGTGAGCGGCGAGGGACGCGCCTTTTGTAGCGGTCTTGATACCAAAGAGCTGGCAAAAGGCAATCTGACCCGCGAATGGTTCGCCACCTGGGAAAAGGGTGTCAGCACGCTGGCAACGCTGGATGCCATCTCCATCGCCGCCATCCAGGGCTACTGCCTGGGTGGTGGTCTGCAAGTCGCGCTGGCCTGCGACCTGCGTATAGCGACCAGCGATGCCATTCTCAGCATACCTGCCGTCAAAGAAGGAGTAGTGGCCGCACTGGGTCCCATGCGCCTTGCGCAAATCATCGGAGCTGGCCCGGCCAAGCAACTCTGCCTGCTCGGTCGTCGCTTCTCAGCTTCGGAGGGTCTGAATATGGGTCTACTGGCTGAAGCGTGCGAACCTGAACTACTGGAGCAGCGCGCGCTGGCAATGGCTGACGAACTGCTGGCTATTCCATTTACCGCTTTGAAGCACACAAAACACCAGATCGACCACTCCTTCGACCAGGATTTTGACACTCTTCTAAGCGAAATGGTGGAAAACATGGAGGACTGCCTGCGCTCGCCCGAACATAAAGCGGTAATGGCGGATTACAAGGAAGAGCTAGCCCGGCGAGGAAAAGCTATCTGAGTCATTTTCTTCTTACGTTGTGTGGATGCAGCCATTTACTCCCTCGTCCGGCGTCCCGAACGCATACGCATATATGGACGATAGCGAGTATAATATGGAAAAACCGTGAAGAAGAAAAGAAGACCAATTGAACGAAAAACAGGCACGTTTAGAAGCCATCGAGCGGCAGATACAACGATTGCAGCGCCGTCTGCACTTTCTGGACGGCCAGAGCAATCGTCTGGGTTGGACGAGAGTAGGTATTTTTTTTAGCGGCGCGGGGTTGAGTGTGCTGGCCTATTTTCTGGTAGGCTGGTGGCTTCTCATTACATGCGCGGCAGTGACAATCATCGTCTTCAGCATCGCAGTCTATTTTCACCAGCGCCTCAATCGCAGCATCACACGACATACTATTCTGGAGCGCATCAAATTGACCCAGGTGGCACGCATACGCCTCGACTGGGAACGCATCCCGCCGCCCCGTTTCAATGATGCGCGCCAGGAACATCCCTTTGAAATCGATCTCGACATTACTGGCAGGCATTCGCTGCACCAGTTACTCGATACCGCCAGTTCCGCCGAAGGCAGCCAGCGCCTGCGCGAATGGCTACTGGCGACAACACCAGATGCGCAGATCATACAAAAAAGACAGGCACTTATTTCAGAGTTGGCTCCGCTCGTGCTTTTCCGCGACAGGGTATCCATGAAATCGATAGTGGCCGCGCGCAACCAGGGCCAGCTATGGGATGGGAAAAGGCTGCTCAACTGGCTGAATCAACGCCGGGCAACGCCTGCGCTACTACCATTGCTCTTTGTCTCACTGGCACTATCGACCAGCACCATCATACTGCTTGTACTTAATATCTTCGCGCTCATTCCTCCATACTGGATCATTGCGCTGCTATTGAATATCATCTACCTGTTCGTCACCAAAGATCAGCGCGGCGATACCTTCGAAGACGCCCACTTCATCAGTGACAGCTTCGCACATCTGAGCGCGATTTTTGAGTACCTGGAATCCTATCGATATGGCGGACATCAACAGCTTAAAGAGTTATGCCGACCTTTTTTCGTGGCACAGGACTTAAAACCATCAACGCTTTTGAACAGGGTAGCGCGTGTGGCGTCGGCAGCCTCTCTCCAGAAGAATATGCTATTGTGGCTCGTCGTCAATGTACTGGTTCCCTGGGATTTCTATTTCGCCTATCGTTTCAATCAGTACAGGAATAAGATCGCTGGTCGCCTGCCTTTGTGGCTGGACACCTGGTTCGAGCTTGAGGCATTACACTCACTGGCAACCTTTGCCTACCTCAACCCGGAATACACCTTGCCGCAAATAACGGAGTGTTCCGCGCGCGATGTACAGCCCGTTTTACACGCAAGTGGATTGGGGCATCCGCTTCTCCCAGTGGAACAAAAAGTGGTGAATGACTTCTCCATGCCGAAAGTGGGGGAGATTGCCATCATCACCGGCTCCAATATGTCGGGCAAAAGCACTTTTTTGCGCACCCTCGGCATCAATCTCTGCCTGGCTTACGCGGGCGGTCCCGTCAACGCCAGCCTGTTGCACACATCCCTCTTCCGGCTGTTCACCTGCATCAAAATCAGCGACTCCGTGACCGATGGCTATTCGTACTTCTATGCCGAGGTCAGGCGTTTGAAAGCCTTGCTCAACGCCATCGATTCGAGCGAGCAGCCGCAGGAAATGCCACTTTTTTTCCTGATCGATGAGATTTTCAAAGGTACCAATAACCGCGAACGACTGATCGGCAGCGAGTCGTATATCTCCGCGCTGGCCGAACATAACTGCCTGGGCGTGATCTCGACCCACGATTTAGAACTGGTAAAGCTGGAGGACAAATTGCCCGGCATTAAAAATTACCATTTCCGCGAAGATGTCATAGACGGAAACATGGTATTCGATTATACCTTGCGCGAGGGGCCATGCCCGACCACCAACGCGCTTAAAATCATGCAATTAGAAGGTTTGCCCATCAATTTGACGACCAGCGATTGGAAATAACATGTATCATTGCGCTCTTGCCAACTATTGGTTAGAATATCAGTGGTAAAGAGCGGGAATATCTTGCCAGAGGAAAATTAAGGAGTTGACCATGACCGATACAGAACTCTTTCAGCACATCGAGAAGTTGGTACAGGAAGAACACGAACTTACGCAGCACGCCGAAGGTGTCGGGCTGGACGACGAACAACGCGCGCGCATGAAGCAACTCGAGGTCAGCCTGGACCAGTGCTGGGACCTGCTGCGCCAGCGACGCGCGCGCCGCCACGCCGGACTCAGCCCCGAAGAGGCCAAGGTGCGCGATGAGTCAATTGTTGAACATTACCAGCAATAAAATAAGAGAAGAAAAATAGGGAGGAAACGATGATTCCCATGCGGGTGTCATCGTTTCCTCCCTATTTTTCTTCTCTTGATCTTAACCGTTTCACAGTACTTTCAGCCTCTTCTGCTACATGCCGCATTGTGCAATGCATTCGGGTCTCATATTATGTTTCCATGCCACCTATGGGAGAAGGGGATCTGCTCACTTGCGTTCAAAAGTAATGCGTACCACCACGTATACACTTATGTGTATTGCGTTCGTCTGTACTCTTGCTATGGCGAATATGATGCAGCGCCAGCCAACGGCCAGAGCTGTCAGTACATACAATGCAAATACTATGGGCGGCTGTTCTATTTTCCCATCCAATAACATCTGGAACTATGATATTTCTCGTCTGCCCGTCCATCCAAACTCGGCGAATTTTGTGGCTGCCATCGGACTTACCAGCCATTTACATCCCGACTTTGGCGCTGGTCTCTACAATGGTGGCCCGATTGGTTTTCCCTATATGGTTGTTCCAGGCAGTCAGTCATATGTGCCTGTGAGCTTCGACTATGCCAGTGAGAGCGACCCCGGACCGTATCCCGTCCCGGCCAATGCGCCCATTGAAGGCGGCTCGCAAAGCAGCGGGGACCGCCATGTGCTGGTAATCGATAGTGGCACCTGCAAATTGTATGAGATGTACGCTGCTTACCCGCAGAGCAATGGCAGTTGGCACGCGGGCAGTGGCGCAGTCTGGAATCTGAACTCCGACGCGCTGCGGCCTGCCACCTGGACATCAGCCGATGCCGCCGGATTGCCCATTCTGCCGGGATTGGTCAACTATGATGAGGTAGCTGCCGGAGTCATCAACCATGCACTGCGCTTCACCGTCAACCAGACACAGGATAGCTTTCTCTGGCCTGCGCGCCATCAAGCCTCGTCGAGCAACAATCCTAATTTGCCGCCCATGGGATTGCGCCTGCGCTTGAAGGCTAGCGTCAATATCTCCTCGTTCTCGCGCACTAATCAAATCATCTTAACGGCGTTAAAACATTATGGCATGATTGTAGCCGATAATGGCAGCAGCTGGTTCGTTTCCGGCACCGCAGACAATCGCTGGAACAACGATGACCTGCACGCATTAAACAGCATTCCAGGCTCGGATTTTGAGGCGGTTGACGAATCCGCGCTGCAAATGAACCCCAATTCGGCTCAGGTAGCCGGTTCGCCCTCATTCCCTCCATCTCCTACCACTTCGGCGTCACCCGCCCACTCGCCAACCGCCAGCGCCAGTGGCACCTCTGCGCCACACGCGGCGCTCACACCAGAAATAGTCGAGATCGATCAGAGCAGGCAAAATACGAATCTGAGTACTTCACCCGCTCATCAAAACCTGGGACGCAATGAAACAGGTAATCGGTTGCCACTCGTTTTAGGAGGTATGGCCTTATTGTCGGGTAGTATTGGAACAGTGCTGGTCATTAAACGCAAACGCCGAAAAAAATTCAAAACCTCCATCAGATCGCGCTAAGAGGCTCAGCGTATTGCGTTGCCCCATTTCATCCATTGAGAT